>CAZIYA010000094.1:0-11408 GCA_964543355.1 uncultured Polaromonas sp. | reverse complement strand
GACGGCCCCCTCGGGGGGCAGCGCAGTACGCAAGGCGACAAGCGTGGGGGTGAACAGTTCTTTGTGGCTGGTGTCTGGCGCGATTACGCACGCCAGTTCGGCGCCATTGCCATGGACCAGCGTGACTTCGAAGCCCTGACCGGCGACCGGCGCGTCAACGACCTGGCGCTCTGGCTGGCCCCGGGCGCAAGCGACGCGCAACTGCAGCAGGCCGTGCGTGAACTGGCGCAGGCGCAGTCGGGCGCCGGGGCCTTGATCGAGTTCGCCTCCAGCAGCCAGATACGTGCCACCTCGCTGCGCATCTTCGACCGCAGCTTTGCCGTGACCTACTGGCTGCAGGCCGTGGCCATTGCCATCGGCCTGTTCGGCGTGGCCGCCAGCTTCAGCGCGCAGGTGCTGGCGCGGCGCAAGGAGTTCGGCCTGCTGGCGCACCTGGGCCTGACGCGCCGGCAAATCCTCGCCCTGGTGGCCGGTGAAGGTGCGGCGTGGACGCTGGCCGGCGCCCTGGCCGGGCTGGGGCTGGGCCTGGCGGTATCACTGGTGCTGGTGCATGTGGTCAACCCGCAGAGCTTCCACTGGACCATGGACCTGGCCCTGCCGTGGGTGCGCCTGCTGGCGCTCTGCGCGGCGGTCATCCTGGCCGGTACCGTCACCGCCTGGCTGGCCGGGCGCGCTGCGGCGGGCAAGGACGCGGTGCTGGCGGTCAAGGAAGACTGGTAAAGCAATCTTTAACCAACCTCAAGGATTACCAGTAAGAGACAGCACTGTCCGCTCGCCACTGCGATTTGCTGGATGGCGACAAGCTTGACAGACAAGAACAGGAACATCCTTCTTGTGCGCCGCAGCAAAAGTTGTCTATCTGCAAAAGGGAGCTTATTTGCTTTTTCATTTGCTTACCAACTGCCCGATTTGGATCGGTGAAAGTTTGTGAATTGTCATGACTTCGTCGCACCGCACGCGCATCATGAACGTCTCACTCGAGGAGATCTTCATCATGGCATCCGCTCAATTTCGCATTGAAAGCAGGGACCCTCTGCGCGGCAGCCTGCTGCCTCCGGCCTCGCTTCAGCAGCTCTACACCAACCAGTCACTGGCCGTGGCGGTGGCGGTGAAAAGCCTGACCGATCCCACGCGCCAGGACATTCGTGTGGTGCACGTTCCCAGCGGTGAAGTGGTTTTCCAGACCTCGCAGTATTAGCCTGCACTCCACTGCTCGCTATCCTGCACCAGCCCCCTGGCGGAACTGCTCCAGCGTCAGCAGCAGGTTGCGCGTGGCACCATCCACCGCTTCGATCGGCCTGTGCACCACGGCTGTGTGCCGCGTCAGCAGCGGCTTGAGCGGAACCACCTGCACCCCCTGATGCACCAGTGACCCGGCGGGCTGCTCCAGCGGCAGCACCGCCGCACCGTAACCGGCGGCCACCAGGCTTTTCATCGCCTCGTTGTAATTGAGCTCGATGCGCGTGCGCGGGCTCAGGCCCGCGTTGGCAAACCACTCCATGGTCAGGTGGTACATGTGCGTGGTCGAGTCGTTGAAGATCAGCGGCCGTGCAACCAGCCACTGCGGCGTGATGCGTTTGGGCACCTCCCAGTGTTTGGGCACAAAAGCCATCATCGGGTCGCTGCGCCAGTGCGTCATGACTACACCGGGCCGGGGCAGTTGCGGCGAGGCCACCAGCCCGACGTCAATCGTGCCCTGGCTGAGCCGTTCCATGGCCTCGCTGGAGCCGAGGATGCTGACCTCGACATCAATGTCGGGGTGGGCGCTCTCCATGGCCTTGAGCACCTCGGGCAGCAGATACACCAGCACGCCGGTGGAACTGCCCAGGCGCACGCGGCCGATGCGGCCTTCGACATGGCGCTGCACTGCGTCCACCGCGTCATCGGCATCACGCAACAGGCGCCTGGCGCGCTGCACCAGCACTGCACCGGCGGCCGTGGGCTCCACCCTTCTGCCGCCGCGCAGCACCAGTGGCGCACCCAGCCGGCTTTCCAGCTCGCTGACATGCAGGCTCACCGTCGGCTGGGCCAGGTGCAGCGCACGCGCCGCCGCTGAAAAAGTCCCCAGGTCGGCAATGGCGACCAGGGTGCGGAGTTGGTCGAGGTTCAGTTCACGCATCAGCAATCCTGATAGTTTTGATCAGAAAACTCAACTTCCACAATACCACGATAAACCGCACCATGGGCACTTCCACTCAGGAGTAGCACCATGCTGTACAAAATCGTTGGCTTTCCATTTCTTGCGCTGGCGCGGGGACTCGCGCAAATGGCGCGCATGTTGCCGCGGTGGCCGGCGCAGGACGAGGGCCTGCGCCGCAGCCGGGACGAGCTGGCGCGGATGAGCGAGCGGGAACTGAACGACCTGGGCATAGGCCGCGGCGACATTCCCGCACTGCTTGATGAACCGGTGGCCTGGCGCAGGGACAGGTGCTAGCGTTGTGCCGGTGGCGCAAAAAATCAGTGCATTGCGCCATCAACCGGCGTAGCATGGAGGCGGATACTCCCCAAGTATTTCCCGGAGGTGCGCATCATGAACATCTTATTGGCTGCCATCGTTCTGGCCCTGGTCTGCCTGCTGGTGATCTGGCTGCTGCCAAGCTGGCGCGCACTGAGCGCGCAACTCGGCAACCTGTTCCCCAGTGCACCCGCCCCTGACACAGGCTTCGGGGCGAGCAAACCGGCGCAGCGTCTGCGCGCCGGAAAACAGCCTCCCGTGCATGCGCCGGCGCACCTGCACGGCGGCAAGCGGCACACTGTGCTGCCCCACCAGGCGCGGGGCCGTTAGGTAGCCAGCCACCTTGCTGCGCAGCAAGATGGGAAAAGGTCAGTGGGTGATGACCACCAGCACGCTGCAGGGCGCGTGTTCGATCAGGGACTTCGACACCGAACCGCGCCACCAGCGCGCCGCCCAGCCGTCCAGGTGTTTGTGGCCCACCGCAATCAGGTCGGCGTTGATCTTCTTCGCGTACTTGGTGATTTCATCGACGGTTTCACCGACCACAACCTCCCCTTTGGCTTGGTGGCCCGCCCCGGCCAGCTGACGCAAACCTTCGTCCAGGATGGCGGTGTACTTCTCCTTCTCGTGTTCGGCCAGGCTTCTGTCGTACACGCCGCCTTCCACACCGATGAGGTCCATGTAGAGCGGCGTCACGGCAATCAGCGTCAGCGAGGCCTGGCTCCACTGCGCAATTTCCTGGCAGTCCAGCAGCGCCTGCTGCCCGGCCTTGGAGCCGTCATATGCCAGCAAAATCTGTTTGTACATGTTGCATCTCCCACATAGAGTCAAAGAAAAGGTTTCACGAACGATCCAAGGATAGACCTTACATTCCTGCCCCGCAACCGCAACTCTCCCTAGTGTCCTGTCCCGGAAATAGAGGTGATATGAAACCGCCCAGTCAGCCGCCATGCGGCGTTGCTCGTCGTTGCCATAGCTACGGCTATGTCGCCTTCTCGCGCCTTGCCTGACAGCTGACTGGGCAATTTCATTTCATCACCTTATTTCCGGGGCAGGACACTAGCTCTGCCATGGCACTCTTGCTGCGAGAATGATTCGATGCGCCCTGCCAACGCCCTTGCCTGCCCCCCATCCAGCCCGCTGCGCCGCCGCCTGCTGCTGGCCGCAGGCATGACGGGCCTCACTGCAGGCGCCGGCCCTGCCAACGCGCTGCCCGCGAAAGCGCTGCAGTTTCCGCGTGATTTTGGTGCACACCCCGGTTTTCGCACCGAGTGGTGGTACATCACCGGTCATGCAAGCTCGGGCTCGCGCGAGTTTGGTTTTCAGCTCACCTTCTTCCGTTCGCGTGTAGATGCCACACAAGGCATGGTGTCGAAGTTTGCCGCGAAGCAACTGATTTTTGCGCATGCCGCCGTCACCGACGTTCAGGGCAACAAGCTCTGGCACGATCAGCGCATGGCGCGCGAAGGCTTCGACATCGCCAGCGCCAGCCAGCAAGACATGGCCATCAAGCTGCGCGACTGGTCACTGCAAAGCCAGGGCCGCAGCCACCATGCCCGCCTGCCGGCTGCCGATTTTGCGCTCGACCTCAAGTTTGCCGAAACGCAGCCGGTGCTGCTGCAGGGCAAGCAGGGCCTGTCGCGCAAGGGGCCGGAAGAAAAGCAGGCCAGCTATTACTACAGCTTGCCGCAACTGGCCACCACCGGCAGCCTGCAGGTCAAGGGCCAGAAATTTGAAGTGACAGGCAAGGCCTGGCTCGACCACGAGTGGAGCGAAGAGATATTGCATCCCAGCGCCACCGGCTGGGACTGGATAGGCATGAACCTCGATGACGGCAGTGCCCTCACCGCCTTCCGGCTGCGCGACAAGGAAGGCAACGCCCTGTGGGACGGCGGCTCGTTCCGCTCGGCCAAAGGCGATTTCTACACCTTCAGCCGCGGCGAGGTGATTTTCAAACCCGTGCGCCGCTGGAAAAGCCCCTTGAGCCAGGCCAGTTATCCAGTGGAATGGATGGTCCGCACGCCGGCCGACATCTACACCGTGCGCGCCGTCATCGACAACCAGGAACTCGACAGCCGCCAATCCACCGGCGCGATTTACTGGGAAGGCCTGAGCGAGTTGATCGATAGCAATGGCAAACGTGTGGGGCGCGGGTATCTGGAGATGACGGGGTATGCGGCGGCGTTGAGGCTGTGATGGTGGGGTGATTCGATGGTTAACGGCAATATGTACTTATCGATAGTTAGCTACGTTCGGTTGGCTATATCTGCTATCGGCCAGGAGCAGTCCCACGGCGAACTGCCTGATAGCGGTCGGATACGCGCCATCGCTCAAGGTACCTTGCCCTTAAGATGTTCGTGGCGGCCCGTTTCAGCAAGAAGAGTTGCACACCATGACACTTGACGAGTTAATCGCTCAGATGACAAACCCTCAGGAGTTCACTCGTCTCTGCAATTCTGTTTTTACCGACATTTACGGCGACGCTTTCCAAGTGATTGATGGCACGCGCGGTGACAACGGGAATGACGGCTACGTCGCTAGCGAAAGGCGAATGTTGGCAATGCATTGCCCCGTCAAGCCCGAGCAGAAAACAGACGCCGGCTACCTTGCAAAAATAAGGGGAGACCTTGCCAAAGCCGTAGCCCTGAGAAACGAACGGAAATACGCCATTGAAACTTGGACATTTATCACTCCACGAAAGCTTTCAAATGATGTGATCGCAACGATGCGGGCACTTGGCGATGACGTCAAGATTCGCGCCACGCATCAAGAGTCAACATTCTTGGCGAACGAGATGTATAGACGGGAACATCTACTGAATGGATTCCCGGGTCTGCTGCAGCTCAATCTAGGTGCAAAGATCGATCAACTGGTGGAAGCCTTGACAGCCAAGCAATCGGAGCCGACCACCGAGGAAAAAAGGGAGCACATACAGGAACCAATCGTCAGCGATGAAGTGGGCGATGCACGGCTTCATGAATTGGTGGCGGGGACTCCCACTCAAGAGGCGAAGTCCGAACTGAAAGCAATCGCGTACCGGACCACCGACCCCATTCTCGAAATCAACGTGATCCTGACCTTGTTTCGATGGTTTTCTCCAGTCGACGATGATAGAAGCGAGTTGATCGCGTTCGCGGACCGAGGTGTGGAACGAGCCAAGCTCTCAAGACTGGCGGATGCCGAAGCCCTGCTACGCGCCAACAAGGCCGCGATGCTTATCTGGGATTTCAATACGATCTTCGTGGAAGCCTACTTTACGGACATGGCCGATATTCTCGTATCGTTTGCACTCACGCCAGTCGAGCAAAAACAACAACGATTGGCGAGATTGAGAAGTCTAGAAGATAGTTGGAAGTTCGAGACTGCTGCTGCCATGGACCTCATCAAAGAAAGCCGCGACCATGAGGCAGTGGCTGGGGTGCTGCTGCTGCTTGGAATAAACATGGGGCAGCTTGCCCACATGCACCGAATCGTCGGACAAGACATCGGTGCTGATCGGTACTTAGCACAGTGCAAGACGCTTCTGATGGCTGCTAAGGACATGTATGCGGCAGCTGGCGATGAATTGGGCGCAACAAATGCGGTATTTAATCTCGCAAATCAAGTTAGATGGCACAACGGCAAAAGTGAAGCTATTGAACTCGTAAAGTCCACCATTCCAGTAGCGGAAAAGCATGGAGATCTATTGCTGCTGCAGAAAGCAAAGTGGCTGCAGCACACGTTGGAGACCGGCGAGATGCCGGACTATGTTGCCGGCGAGCGCCGAGCTTGGACCGTCGTACCGCCGGCTAATAGCTAAATCCGCGACTCTGAGTTAGATACAGACACGCATGCTTTCCAGGAACCAACGTTTGCTTTTCGTATTGACCTAGTTCCACTTTGTGCCTATAGCGGACATCTTGCGACGGAAGTTGTGTCTATGGGAAAGGGTTACTGACGAAAATGATCGCATGCATGGTTTCCCGGTTTTTGCTGCTTCTGCCGGCGTAGCCCATGTTTATAAGCAAAATCTGCTTCCAACCCTTTACTGGCGAACGCAACCAGCTACCAAATATGTAGCATCTGGATACCCGCGCGGACCCTCATCCATCGGTCGAAATGGCCAGCAAATACGTGTACCTTGCCTTGCTAGGCCGGCAGCAGCGGCAGCAACTGCAAAACCCAGTCCCTGACGGCCCCGATCGCTGCGTTGCCCCGTTGTGACTCGGGGTACACCAGGTGGAAGGGCTCGCCCACGAGTTCGGGCCCGAACGGACACACCAGCGTGCCCTGCCGCAGTTCGTCGGCGATGAGCGCACGACTCATGAGCGCCACGCCCTGGCCCGCGAGCGCGGCAGAGACGGTGTGCGTCTCGTCCGAGAACACCGGACCGGCGCCGGGGTCCAGTCCGCGCACCTGGGCCAGCTTTTGCCATTCCACCCAACCGATGGGCGCGCTTCTCGCGTGGCACGACAAGAAGTGCAGCAGGCCATGGCGCGGCAGGTCGTGCACCCGCTTGAGCTTGAGCGAAGGGCTGCATGCCGGCACGAAATGGTTGTCGAACAATTTGTGTGTCACCAACCCCGGCCAGCGGCCATTGCCGTAACGAATGGCGATGTCGGCGCTGTGCCCGTCCAGCGTCACCGGCTCGTGCGTCACATGGATGTGCAGGTCGAGTTCGGGGTGCTGCTCGCGCAGGCGGCCCACGTGGGGCAGCAGCCAGCGTGATGCCACCGCCGGCGTGGTCGACAGCGTCACGTGCCGGCGCTGCGGCACGGCGCGCAGGCGGGCCACTGCGCCGGCCATGACATCGAAGGCGTTGCCAACGTCACCCAGCAGCTCACGCCCTGCGGCGGTGAGTTCAAGCTGCCTGGGCTTGCGCAGGAACAGCGGCACGCCGAGCCAGTCTTCCAGCGTGCGCAACTGGTGGCTGATGGCGGTCGCGGTGACCGACAGCTCATCGGCCGCGCGCCTGGCGCTACGGTGGCGGGCCGCGGCTTCGAAGGCGCGCAGCGCGGAAAGCGGAGGCAGGACTCGGGCGCTCATGGATGAGAAAAACTTTCTGTAATCTGCAAGGAATAATCAGTTGTACATCAGCGTAGCAGCAATTAAATTAGCTGTCGACCGGTCAATACACCTGATTTCAATTCATCTGAAAGAGATTCCCATGAGCCGTCTCCTGCACATCGATTCAAGCGCGCGGCCTGGCCGCGCGGGCGAGCATCCCCATGGTTCGCACAGCCGACGCCTGAGCCATGCCTTCGTCACACGCTGGCTACAGGCCCACCCCGGCGACGAGGTGGTCTACCGCGATCTCGGCTTGACGCCGCCCCGGCCGGTGCATCACGAATGGATTCCTGCCGCCTTCACGCCGGCGGCGCAACGCTCGCTCGCGCAGCATGCCGCACTGAAAGAAAGCGACACGCTGGTGCGCGAACTCAAAGAAGCGGACGTGGTGGTGATCGGCATGCCGATGTACAACTTCGGCATGCCTTCGACGCTGAAGGCCTGGGTGGACGGCATCGTGCGCATCGCCCTGACTTTTGACATAAATCCGGCACGCGCCGACCCCTACATTCCGCTGCTGGCGGACAAGCCGCGCCGCGCTGTGGTGCTGACTGCACGCGGCAGCCACGGTTTTGACGCGGGCGGCGTGCAGGCCGGCCTGAATCACGCCGACACAGCGCTGCGGGAAGTGCTCGGTTTTATCGGCATCACGGATGTGCACGTGATTGCCGTGGAACACGAGGAGGAAGGTGGCGACGCGCTGGCCACCTCGACCGCGCAGGCGCTGCGCAAAATCGATGTGCTGGTGGATGCCTGGGCCGAAGCACCCTGCGAGGCCGCCTGAACCGGTGGCCCCCTCTCTCCTCTTCTCCTTCTTCTCTTGACGGTCAGCGCCAGCCTCACCCCCGCCCTCGCCCACAGGGAGAGGGCGTAAAACCGGTCCAGACGACTTCAGCAGTTACAAAGTTCATGCATAAAACAGGCTCCAGCCCAATAGTGGCGGGCGGAAACAGCTATTAAATGAGTAGCGCCACGGGCACCCTGCCCCGTTTGGAAGTGCTTGCTGGAATGAGAAGAAAACGGCGTGTAGGCCGCCCGCGCTGCGGGTCTTGCCTGACAACCCGGGATGGGCAAAAGAAGCGCCACCAGCGATGCCCGCCTCAAGAGGCGGACACGCGGCAGGCCAGGGCGGCAGGAACGTTATCGGCCAGGCGCCAGCGCGGGCATTGAGTCCACCGCCGGGCGCTGGCCGCCAGTGGGGTCAACCCACCAGAAGCCGCCTGAAAGGACTTCAGTAGTCGGCGCGCATCAGCCGCTGGGATCGCGCACTCATGTTGCGGCGGATGGCGGGCGTCAACCACGGGGGCGACAGCCGCGCAGCGCGAGCGGTGGCCAGTGTTTCGAGCATGGCATTGGCGGCATCCAGCACCTGGCGAACCAGGGAAGGAGACGACGAGGTGCGCTGGCCGGCAGACATTCCGCTGGCTTGGGCGTTGGCGAAGAGTACGGTGCGAGTCATGGAGCTTCCTTTCAAAATTGACCTGAACGGGGCTGCCTTTAGAGCGGCATTGGGGCAAGTATAGGGTTTACGAGCATAGAAGTAAAACGACTTATATTTAATTTCAGTGCAAAATTTTTGCTTTTAAATCCCACCCTGTCTCGGAGTTTTTTGATGGATATCAACCTCGCCCGCACGTTTCTGGAGATCGTTTCCAGCCACAGCTTTGCCCAGGCCGCGGAGCAGTTGCACGTCACGCAGACGGCGGTGAGCGCACGAGTGAAGACGCTGGAGGATTTGCTGGGCCGCAAGCTCTTTGTGCGGAACAAGGCCGGCGCATCGCTCACTGCGGCCGGCGAGCAGTTTGTCCGCCATGCCATGGCGCTGGTGCAGGCCTGGGAGCAGGCCCGCCACCAGATGACGGTGCCGCCGGGGCGCCGGGCGCTGGTCACGGTGGGTTGTGAAATCAGCCTCTGGCACCCCTTGCTGCTCGACTGGCTGCTCTGGATGCGCCAGGGTGCGCCGGACCTGGCATTGCGAACCGAAGTAGGTGTCGCAGAAGACCTGCTGGAGCGCGTGGCCCATGGGACGCTGGACATTGTCATTGCCTACGCGCCGCGGCAGCGCCCCGGCCTCAGGATCGAGCTGCTAATCGAAGAAAAACTGGTGCTGGTCACCACCACGCCTGGCGAGCAGGCGCCCGAGGCGGCCGACTATGTGTATGTGGACTGGGGCCCTGAATTCGCTGCGCAGCACAGCCTGGCGTTCCCGGAACTCTCCAGCGTGGGGGTATCTTCCAGCCTCGGGCCGCTGGGCCTGGAATACCTGCTTGCCGTGGGTGGGGCGGGTTATTTCCGGCAAAACGTGGTGTACAGCCATGTGAAGGCCGGACGTCTGCACCGGGTACCCGGCGCACCTGAATTCCTGTACCCGGCTTATGCCGTTTATGCGGCGAATGCAGACACCACCATTCTGGCACCGGCCCTGGCCGGATTGAGGCAGGTCGCGGCAGGCACGCAAGGCCAGCAGCTTGCCGGCAGGCCCCGTAAGAAAGCGGGGAAGACCGGCGCTTCCTGACGACAGCGCAGACCCAGCGGCCAAGCCGGCGGAAAATTATGCTGGCTCAAGCCTCCAGCCCTTTCCCCTGATGGACTGTCTGCTATCAAATCAGCAGTCGACTACAGGCCCGCTTGCGGGCACGGCGCTCAACGCGCCAAGTAGCCGCCGTCCACCGGGTAATAGGCCCCGGTCACAAACGACGCCTTGTCCGAGGACAGCCAGGCCACCAGTTCGGCCACTTCTTCCGCGCGGCCCAGGCGGCCTATGGGGTGGGCACCGACCAGCATGGCGTTGATGGCGGGATCTTCTTCGAGGCCACTGATCATGGGGGTGTGGATGAAACCCGGTCCGACGGCGTTGACACGCACGCCGTGCGCGCTGTATTCAAGCGCGACCGCCTTGGTCAGCCCCAGCACGCCGTGTTTGGCTGCGGTATAGGCCGGGGCGCCGGCAAAACCGACAGCGCCCAGGATGGAGGCAACGTTGATGATGGAACCGCCGCCGTTTTTGAGCATGGCGGCAATCTGGTATTTCATGCCGTAGAAGACGCCGGACAGGTTGATGTTGATGACCTGTGCCCAGCCGTCGAGCGGGTAATCGGCCGTGGGGGCTTGCGGGCCGCCTATGCCGGCGTTGTTGCAGGCAATGTCGAGCCTGCCAAACAGCGCCACCGCGCGCTCCACCAACGCCTGGCCATCTTCCGGTTTGCCGACATCAGCTTTCACAAATATGGCATCACCGCCCAGCGCGCGCACCAGGGCCGCGGTTTCCTCGCCGGCCTTCTCGTTGATGTCCGACACCACCACCCGGGCACCCTCGCGCGCCCAGGTCAGCGCAATGGCACGGCCAATACCCGACGAAGCGCCCGTGACCAGCGCTGCCTTGTTCTTCAACATGAAAATCCTTTTGCCTTGTTGTGCGGCCCGGTGCCGCGCCCCCTGCAGCCCTGTCAGCCCGCGCGCGGCGCGCGGTGATGCTGCGGAATTCATTTTGGGCCGCCCCCGCGGCAGCGGGCTTGATCCATGACAAAGAGCGGGAAGGTCACCCTTTCTTCACTCCTCGCGTGTACAGCCGTGCGGCGAACCGGGGAGCTGGCCGAACTAAACTCACCACATGGCCACCTCCCCTCCTTCTGACGCGCCCAAAGGCTCGCCCCGTTCCCTGTCGGGCCTGTTGCCCTTTCTGCACCCCTACCGTGGCCGCATCGGGCTGGCCGTGTTCTTTCTGGTCATGGCGGCGGTGGCCACACTGGTTTTTCCGCTGGCGCTGCGCGGCCTCATCGATGGCGGCCTGGGCGCCGGCGACAAGGGCGCGCAGCTGATGGCGCTGCGCACGCATTTCTTCGAACTGTTTGCGGTGGCGGCAGCGCTGGGCCTGTTTTCGGCCGGACGCTTTTACATGGTCAGCTGG
>CAZIYA010000093.1:0-11458 GCA_964543355.1 uncultured Polaromonas sp. | reverse complement strand
GCTGGGCGGCGGCAACGGCGACGGCCAGACCTGCAAGGTCGCCAACCAGATCATCGTCGCGCTCAACATTGCCGCGGTGGGTGAAGCCCTGCTGTTTGCCAGCAAGGCCGGTGCCGACCCCGCCAAGGTACGCCAGGCCCTGATGGGTGGATTTGCCTCCTCGCGCATTCTGGAAGTGCACGGCGAACGCATGATCAAGCGCACCTTCAACCCGGGCTTTCGCATCGGCCTGCACCAGAAAGACCTGGGCCTGGCCCTGGCCGGTGCCCGCACGCTCGGCGTGGCCCTGCCGCAAACCGCCGGTGCTGCCCAGCTCATGCAAGTCTGCAGCGCCAACGGCATGCAGGACCTGGACCACTCGGCGCTGGTGCGTGCACTCGAGCTGATGGCCAACCACGAAGTCGCCAAAGCCTGAACCCCGCATCACCACACCCGCTACCCGCATCACAACATCCACAGGAGACATCATCATGACCCTCAACCGCCGCAAAGTTCTTGCTTCCTCACTGGCCGTGGGCCTGGCCGCCTCCGGCGTCCAGGCGCAAACCCAGGCCTGGCCGGCCAAGCCCATCCGCCTCATCGTGCCTTACCCACCGGGCGGCTCGTCCGACATCATTGCCCGCGCCATCAGCCAGCCGCTGTCGGAAGCGCTCAAGCAGACGGTCATTGTTGAAAACAAGCCGGGTGCGAATGGCAACCTCGGCGCCGATTACGTGTCCAAGTCCAATCCCGACGGCTACACCCTGTTGCTGTGCGACACCGGCGCGCTGGCCATCAGCCCATCCGTGTACACCCGGCTCCAGTTCGACCCGAGCAAGGACCTGCGCGGCGTGACCATGCTGGCCTATTCGCCGCACCTGCTGGTGGTGCACCCCTCGGTGCCGGCCAACAACCTCAAGGAACTGGTGGCGCTGTCGCAGACCAAGCAGCTCAACTTTGCCGTCACCGCCATGGGCAGTGCACCGCATCTGGCCGGTGTGGCTGTCGAGCGCGCCAGCAAGGCGAAGTGGCAGTACATCCCCTACAAGGGCGGCTCGCAGGCCATCACCGACACCGTGGGCGGCCAGACCCAGGTGCTGATGAACGGCATGCTGGCAACGCTGCCCTTTGTGCAGAACGGTCAGCTCAAGATTCTCGGCGTCTCCAAGGCCACACGCATGCCGCTGATCGGCAATGTGCCGACCTTGCAGGAGCAGGGCATCACCGGTTTCGAGTCCGGCACCTGGCAGGGCATTCTGGTGGCCAAGAACACGCCGGCGGCCGTGGTGGCGCGGCTCAACACCGAACTCATCAAGGTCATCCGCAGCCCCGAGATTCGCGCCCGCCTCAGCGGCCAGGGCGCCGAGGTGGCCACCATGTCGCCCGCAGAGCAAGACCAGTTTTTCGAGCAAGAGCGCAAGCGCTGGGCCGCGGTGGTGGCGGCTGCCGGCATCAAGCTGGACTGATCACCGGCTATTGATGACCAGGAATTGGCGATATCGGACGGAGGGAGATAGCGCATTGGCCGTATGTTTGACGAATTTGTATTTCATACGGCCAAAACCGGAGTGTCACCAAATTGTGCTGGCGAAACGCTCCTGATTTAATAGCTGCTTGCGCCCGTGAAATAAGGGTTTTGCCCGATTTGACTCTGTAAATCGGCCAAAATGCTTCAAAGGCCCCATGTGGGGTCTTTTTTCTTTTTTCAGGCCCCGCGCGGCCTTGATAGGCGGCGCTTTAATGTTCCATTTGTTCGTCGAATACTTGCATTCGACGAATAAATGGAACATACTGCACGACCATGCGCACCGACACCCACACCCAACGCGTCCTTGATCTGGTTCGCCAGAAGGGCATGCTGCGTCCTGGTGATCTGCAAGACGTCGGCGCTGCGCGCGTGGTACTGACCCGGCTTACGGCCAATGGCCAGCTTGAAAAGGTGGGGCGAGGCCTTTACCGGCTGCCGGGAGGCAACGCGTCGGAGCACGAAACCCTTGCCACGATTGCTGCCAAGGTGCCACAGGCGGTGTTTTGCCTGCTTACGGCCCTGCAGTTTCATGGGCTCACCACCCAGCTGCCTCGCCAGGTATGGATCGCCATGCCACGAGGTAGCCATGCACCCAGGATCGACTACCCACCCGTGAAGATGGTCCAGTTCACCGGCGAAGCCTATTCAGAGGGCATCGAAGTTTTTGAGCGTGATCAGGTTCCGCTACGGGTGTACGGCGTGGCAAAAACTGTGGCCGACTGCTTCAAGCACCGCAACAAGATTGGTCTGGACGTGGCACTTGAGGCCCTGCGAGATGCACGGTCGCAGCAAAAAGCGTCGGCCGACGCGCTCTGGCATTTTGCAAAGATCTGCCGGGTGGCAAATGTGATGCGGCCGTACCTGGAGGCCGTCGAGTGACCCAGCGCGCGAGTGAGAATCTGGCCGCTTCTGTGCGCGCGCGCCTGCTGAACCGGGCAAAGGCTGAACAGTCAGACTTCAATGGCATGTTGGTGCGCTATGCACTGGAGCGTTTGCTGTACCGCTTGAGCCAGTCCAGCCATGCCGAGCGCTTTCTTCTCAAAGGCGCCATGCTGTTTACGCTCTGGTATGACATGCCGCACCGGCCCACGCGTGATGTTGACTTGCTGGGTTTTGGCGCCAGCGACTTGCAGTCCATCACCCAAACCTTCCGCGATATCGTATCGGTTGCCGTCGAAGACGGTATCCGCTTTGACCCCGCCAGCGTCACTGCGCAGGAGATTCGAAAAGAGGCCGGTTACGCTGGTGTTCGGGTTTTCATTTCCGGTGAACTGGCCGGCGCACGGGTGAAGACGCAGGTTGACATTGGCTTTGGTGATGCCGTGACGCCGGGCCCGGTGGCCGCAACGTACCCGGTGCTGCTTGACGACTTTCCGGCCCCGACGCTGCAGACCTACCCGGTCTACACCGTCGTTGCTGAAAAACTCCACGCCATCGCCTTGCTGGGCATGACCAACAGCCGGCTGAAGGACTATCTGGACCTGTCGGTGCTGCTGGAGCGCGAGACGCTGGACAAGGAAATTCTGGCTGCGGCCATTGCTGCCACCTTCATGCGTCGCACCATGCCGGTTCCCGCCGCACTGCCCATAGGCCTCAGCGACGAGTTTTCCAACGACGCATCGCGCCAGGCGCTCTGGCGGGCCTTCCTGAACAAGAACCAGTTGAAGCCCGTGCCACTGCAAGAGCTGGTGACTTCTTTGCGAGTCAAATTGCAGCCTGCTTTGCGACAAGCGGCTTTGATGGTTTGAGTTTGAATGCGTTTTTGCTCCCGATTTAATAGCTGCTCGCGCCCGTGGAATAAGGGCTGGCGGCCGATTTGACTCTATAAAATCGGCTCAAATGCCCTTAAGTGCCTTCAAAGGCCCCAAGCGGGCCTTTTTCTTTTCAGGCCCTGCGCCGCCGCATTCCATACTCCACCGCCTCAAACAGCGCCTCACTGAGCAGCGCCAGCAGGGTGGCGGGCAGGGCGCCGGCCAGCAGCAGTTGGCCATCGTTGAGCGCCAGGCCTGTGACGATGCGCTCGCCGTAACCACCTGCACCTATGAAGGCGGCAATCGTCGCGGTGCCAATCGCAATCGAGGTGGCGGTACGCACACCGGCGATGATGGTGGGCAGCGCCAGCGGCAGCTCGATGTGGCGCATGCGCTGGCCTGCCGTCATGCCCAGCGCCTGGCCAGCCACGCGCAGGCCCGAAGGCACCTCGCCCAGGCCCGCCACCGTGTTGCGCATGATGGGCAGCAGCGAATAAAGCATCAGCGCAATCAGCGCCGGCACGGTGCCTATCACGCCCATCAGCGAGATCAGCATCGCCAGCAGCGCCAGCGAAGGCACGGTTTGCAGCAGGCCGGTGGCACCCAGCACCACGGCGCGCAGCCGCGGGTGCGGAAACACCAGCACCGCCAGCGGAATGCCGATCAGCGCCGCCAGGCCCACCGAGACGAATGTCAGCGCCAGGTGCTGGCGTGTCAGCCGCGCCAGGTCGGGCCCGAAGAGCTTGGCCCAGAAGCCGCGCTGTGCCGGGTCGGCCGCGGCGGCTGCCGTGCCGCCTGCGGCTTTGCCCGCCAGATGGTCACGCGCAATCACGTCAAACGCCACGCCCTGCAGCTCGGCCCGCGCGTTCATCGCAATCATCGCGTTCTCGTCGATGCTGCCTTGCAGCTTCTGCAGCGCCGCCCAGGCCTGGGGGAAGCGCGTCGGCACGTCCAGCCGGTAAAGCAGCACCGCGTCATAACGCGGAAAGTAGGCCTTGTCGTCTGCCAGCACGCGCAGGCCCAGGTGTTTGATCTTGGCGTCGGTGGTGTAGATGTCGATCACGTCCACCTGCTTCTGCGCAATCGCGTCATACGCCAGGCCGTGGTCCAGCGCGGTGGGGACCTGCGTGGCGCCGTAGCGCTGCGCCAGCCCGCGCCAGCCATCGGCGCGGCCAATGAATTCGTTGGATAGACCGAGCTTGAGCTCTGCGTGTTTCGCCAGATCGCTCAGTGACTGGATGCCCAGCCGCTGCGCATTGTCTTCCCGCATGGCCAGCGCGTAGCCATCGTTGAAACCCAGCGGCACCGCCACGCCCAGGCCCAGCGGCGCCAGCGCCGTGTTCATCGCGTCCAGCGTCATCGGGGCCGGGCTTTTCAGAATCTCCAGGCTGATGGTGCCCACGTACTCGGGGTAAATATCGATGCTGCCCGAGCGCAGCGCCTCATAAACAATGGCCGTGTTGCCCAGGCCCTGCAGCACCGAAGGCGGTGTGGGCGTGTGCGCCGCCGCCGTCTGGGCCAGCACCTGCGCCAGGATGTAGGACTCGGTGAAACGCTTGGAACCTATGCGCAGCGTGTCGTTGGGCGCGTTGGCGGCAAGCGCGACGCTGCTGCCCGCCAGCAGCGCGAAGGCCAGCAGCCTTCGCAGCCACCGGGCCGGTTGCGCGTCGACAAAAGAGTGAAGTTGGCTCTGCATGCCCGCAGTATCGCCGTCTCTGCAGATCAATGCCAGCCGTCGCCATATGCTATTTATTTGGTAGCTGCTCGCGCCCGCCCAATAAGGGCCAGCAGCCGTTTTGACTGCAAGAATTTGCTCGCAGCGGCTTCAGGGTGCCTCAGGCACTCTGGCCGTGCGCTGCCAGATGATCCGCCAGCAACTGCGCCGATGGCGACAAACCCTGCGCATCGCGGTAACAAATGATGAAGCGCCGCTGCGCCCAGGGCTCGGCCATGGGCACCATTTGCAGCCCGTAGGCCTGGGCATAAATTTCCGCCACTTCACGCGGCACCAGGCTGATGGCCAGGCCGGCGCGCACCACACGCATGGCCGCTCCGAAGTTGGAGACGACCACGCGGCAACGCATGTCGCGGCCCAGCCGCGCCGCGGCGCGCTGCAGCATCACCTGCACCGCGCTGGCCACCGGCATGTTCACATGTTCGTAATCCAGCGTATCCTCAAAGCGCAGGCTTTTGCGTTCGGCCAGCGGGTGTTTGTTCGGCACCACCATGCACAGGTGGTCGCTGCGGTAGGGGCGTGACTGCAGCGGCCCCAGGTCCACCGCGTCCCAGCAAATGCCCAGCGAGGCCGTGCCGTCGCGCACGCCGCGCATCACCTCCGGGCTGATGCGTTCTTCCATGTCGACCTGGATGTTGGCATGTGCCGGCAGCTTCAGGAAAGACGCCACGTCATCGGCCAGCCACTCAGCCATGGCCGAGGCCGACGCGAGTATGCGCACCTGCCCGCGCACGCCGGCGGCGTAAGCGTCCATATCGCGCTCAATACGCGCCGCACTGGCCAGCATGGCGCGCGCGTGCTCCAGCAAGGTTTGCCCGGCGGCGGTGGGTGCCACGCCATGGCGCTTGCGTGTGAGCAGGGGCGTGCCCACGGTTTGCTCCAGCTGCGCCAGACGCTTGCTGATGGCCGAGCCGACAATGCTGGCCTTTTCTCCGGCGCGCGCAATGTTGCCGGTCTCGCAGACGATGACAAACAGGCGCAGGGTGGTGAGGTCCAGGTCGTGCAATGTGATATTCCTTGATGGAACGATATGCGTTCCAAAATTGACAAGAAGTTTCTATCGGGAAATTTTAGACTGCACCCAAGGCCTTATGCAATGGCCCAGATGGAGACAAACCTTGCCTGAACCGACTTCCGCACGCGCCGCATTGCCGCGCAGCGTCATCATTCGCGAAATGGGCCTGCGCGACGGCCTGCAAAGCATTGCCCATGTGATGCCCACCGCGCAAAAGCTCGAATGGATACGCGCCGCCTATGACGCGGGCCAGCGCGAAATCGAAGTCGGCTCCTTTGTGCCGGCGCGCCTGCTGCCGCAACTGGCCGACACGGCCGAGCTGGTGGCTTTTGCCAAAACCCTGCCGGGGCTGGCGGTGTCGGTGCTGGTGCCCAACCTCCGGGGCGCCGAACGCGCGATGGATGTAGAGGCCGATTTGATGCTGGTGCCGCTGTCGGCCAGCCATGCCCACAGCCTGGCCAACCTGCGCAAGACGCCCGACGAAGTGGTGGCCGACATTGCCCGCATACGTGCGGCGCGTGATGCGGCGGGCTCGTCCACCCTGATTGAAGTCGGCCTGAGCACCGCCTTTGGCTGCACGTTGCAGGGCAGGGTAGAGCCGGCCGAGGTGCTGCGCCTGGTCAAAGCCGTGCTGGACGCCGGCGTGGACCGCGTGAGCCTGGCCGACACCGTCGGTTATGCCGACCCGGCCATGGTGCAGGCGCTGTTTGCACTGACCTTGCCTGTGGCCGGTGACAAACTCAACTGCGGGCATTTTCATGACACGCGCGGCCTGGGCCTGGCCAATGTGTATGCCGCGCTGCAAATGGGCATCACACGTTTTGACGCCTGCCTGGGCGGCATAGGCGGCTGCCCGCATGCGCCCGGCGCCAGTGGCAATGTCAGCACCGAAGACCTGGCCTACATGCTGGCCAGCATGGGCATCGACACCGGGCAGGACTTTGACCAGCTGATTGCGCTGCGCAGCCAACTCGCCGGCTGGCTCAGCACCGAGACCCTGCACGGCACGCTGTGGCGCGCGGGTTTGCCCAAAACCATGAAGACTGCAGACGCCTTGGCGGCTGTGGCCTGAACGTCGAAGACACAAGACATGGATCCCGGATCACGTCCGGGATGACACCCCAAAACCCCAACCGGAATCCTGATGACCCCCACTGACAGCACCGTACCGCAACCCCTCACCGGCCTGCGTGTCATCGAGTTCACCCACATGGTCATGGGGCCGACCTGCGGCATGGTGCTGGCTGACATGGGGGCCGAGGTCATCAAGATCGAACCCATAGACGGCGACCGCACGCGCCGCCTGCTGGGCGCGGGCGCGGGCTTTTTTCCCATGTTCAACCGCAACAAAAAAAGCATAGGCATTGACCTGCACACCGAAGCCGGCGCCGCGCTGGCGCGCAAGCTGTGCGCCACGGCCGATGTGGTGGCCGAAAACTTCAAACCCGGCACCATGGCCAAGTACGGCCTGGACTACGCCGCCCTGAGCGAGGTGAACCCGCGCCTGATTTACATCAGCCATAAGGGTTTTCTGCCCGGCCCCTACGACCACCGCACCGCACTCGACGAAGTGGTGCAGATGATGGGCGGCCTGGCCTACATGACAGGCCGGCCCGGCGACCCGTTGCGCGCCGGTACCAGCGTCAACGACATCATGGGCGGCCTCTTCGGCGCCATCGGTGCGCTGGGCGCGCTGATCCAGCGCGGCATCACCGGCAAAGGCATGGAAGTGCAGTCGGCGCTGTACGAGAACAATGTTTTCCTCATGGGCCAGCACATGCTGCAGTTCGCCATGACGGGCAAACACCCCGCGCCCATGCCCGCACGCGACAACCCCTGGGCCGTGTACGACGTGTTCACGGTGAAAGACGGCGAGCAGATCTTTCTGGCGGCGGTGAGTGATGCGCAGTGGGGCATCTTTTGCGACGCGCTCGGTTTTGCCGACCTGAAGGCCGAGCCCGAGCTGGCCACCAACAACCTGCGTGTGGCCCAGCGCCCGCGGCTGCTTAAAACCATTGCAGAGCGCATTGCCCAGCGCTCCGCCGCCGAACTGTCGGCCCTCATGGAAAACGCCGGCCTGCCGTTTGCGCCCATTCGCAAGCCCGAAGACCTGCTGGACGACGAACACCTGCTGGCCACCGGCGGCCTGGTTGATGTGCGCCTGCCCGATGGCCCCAAGGCCGGCGAAAGCGTCAAGACCACGCTGTTCCCCATCACCATGGGCGGCGGGCGCCTGGGTGTGCGCCTGCACCCGCCGCGCCTGGGCGAACACACGCGCGAGCTTTTGGCGGGCGCGGGCCTGCCGAAAAGCGAGGTCGACGAGCTGCTGACTCAGGGCATCATTTCCTGAGCCATTCCTTTTCCCAAGTTTCCCCTTTGCCTTTCCGTTTGCCTTTCCCACGATTCCCGTTCCCATTCCAACAAGGAGACAAAAGCATGAAATTCCACAACCACCCCTCACGCCGCAAAGTGCTCGCCACCGCGGTCGCGTCTGCAGCCGTGCTCGCCCTCGGCGTCTGGCCGCTGGCCGCCGGTGCACAAACCGGCACCGTCAAATTCATATTGCCCAATGCCGTCGGCTCGGGGGTGGACGCCATCACCCGCGCCGCCCAGCCCGCGCTGGGCAAGGCGCTCAACGCCACCGTGGTGGTCGACAACCAGCCCGGGGCGGGCGGGGTGGTGGGCTTGCAGGCGCTGGCGCGCTCCGCGCCTGACGGCAACACGCTGGCCGTGGTGTCCAACAACGTGGTCATCTTCCCCAGCGTGATCAAGTCGCTGCCCTTTGACATGCCCGGCGATTTCACCCCCATCGCCGTGGTGGGCGCCACGCCCATGGTGCTGGTGGTCAACCCGGCCAAGGTGTCTGCCACCAACAGCAAGGAGTTTGTGGCCCTGCTCAAAAGCAAACCCGGCGAGTTCAATTTCGCGTCCGGCGGCAACGGCACCATCCTGCACCTGGCCACCGAGCTGTTTCTTGAAGCCGCCGGCGCCAGCGCCAAACACATTCCCTACAAAGGTGTGGGCCCCATGGTCACCGACATGATAGGCGGGCAGGTCGACTTCGGCACCGTGGCCCTGCCCAGCGTGCAGGCGCACATCAAGAGCGGCGCGCTGCGCCCCATCGGCATGCTGGCCGCGCAGCGCACACCCGCCGCGCCGGACATTCCGACCTTTGTCGAGCAAGGCCTGACCAACTTCACCGTCGACGCCTGGTTCGCCGTCATCGGCCCCAAGGGCCTGAGCGCCGCCAATGTGAAGAAGGCGCACGACGCCGTGGTCGCCGCCTTTGCCGACCCGGCGGTCAAGGAAACCATGGCCAAGCAGGGCAACACCATCGCCATCAGCACGCCAGAGCAGGCCCAAGCCGCCTTCCGCCAGGAGCTGGCCAAGTACGCCGCACTCGTCAAAAAGGTCGGGTTGCAGCCGCAATAAGCCGCGGGCTACTCATTGATCTTTACCGGGTTGACGGCTTCAACCCGTTCGGGCTGAGCCGCCTGTCCTGAGCGCCGTCGAAGGGGTCGAAGCCTTCCGCCTTTCGACAGGCTCAGGCCGTGCGAATCACCGAGATGTGCTCCGTCCCGCTCTCCGGCAGCCAAACCTCGCCAGCCCGCCCCAGAATCTGCCGCACATTCGCGCTTTCACGCGGCATCGGGTAACGCTCGAACTTCTCGGTGCGCGCATCGAAGCTCACGGTGGCGTTGCTGCCCCATTCGGCCAGCCATACCGTGTCGCGCTCGTCCACATACACCGCATAGGCCTTGGGGCTGTCGCCGGGCAGCTTCCAGGTGCGCCAGGTCTTGGCCTGCGGGTCGTGCATGGAAACATTGCCGCTGTTCCACTCGCTCACCCAGATGCGGCCCTTGCTGTCGCTCCACACGCGGCGTGCGCCCTGTTTCGGTGTGGGCGGCTCCACCACGGTGGACTCACCGGTGCGCCTGTCGATGTGCGCAATGAACGAGCCCGCCAGCGAACACCACCACACCTCGCCGGCCGGCGTGGTGCAAATGCCGTAGGGCCCGCGGCCGCGCGGCGCCTGCTTCACAGAAACCTCGCCCGTCTTCACCGCCACCTTGCCCACGTAGCCGCTTTGGCCGGTAAACCACAAATCGCCCGCGCCATCAAACGCGCAGGTGTTGAGGTTGGCGTAAGGCGTGCCCGCGGGCAGGGGGAAGGCCTGCACCTTCTGGTCGGGCCAGCTCACACGCATGATGGCGTTCTGCCCGCTGTCGGTCACCCACGCCGCCTTGTCCGGCCCCTGGATCACGCCATGCGGCGAAGAGCCCGAGCCCAGCGCAATCAGCTCCGTGCGGCCGGTCTTGGGCTCAAACCAGCCCAGGTGGCCGCTGGCCTGCGCCGTGAACCACACGCCGCCGTCAGGCGCA
Source organism: uncultured Polaromonas sp. (assembly GCA_964543355.1). Lineage (GTDB taxonomy): Bacteria > Pseudomonadota > Gammaproteobacteria > Burkholderiales > Burkholderiaceae_C > Polaromonas. The sequence continues at coordinate 1,068 of CAZIYA010000093.1, read as the reverse complement.
GGCGCCAGGTCATGAATGCCGGTGCGCCGCGAAGTGGCCAGCTTCCACGACTGCATCTTGCCGGGCTGCGCCAGCGCGGGAGAGGTGAGGGTGCCGGTAACAGCCCCGGTGATGGCCCCGGCGCCCAGGGCGCCGAGCATGTTGCGTCGGTTAAACAGAACCATGGGAACCTCCTGTGGGGGTGGGCGCCTGGTGATTCTCATACAAGATGAAAGGGCGTGCCAGGCAAGTGGTCGGGTAGTTAGGCGCGGATTGCTACTTCAGCTTTACCGCCGTTGCTTGTTCAATTCGCTGCCGTATTGATAGCTGCTTGCGCCCGCCCGATAAGGGGTTAGAGCCGATTTGACTATCAAGAATCTGCAATTACGCCCCCAGAGCAGCCAGGGCCTGCAGCCTGCGGCATCCTGTGTCAGACTGCCGCTTCACCCGCCGGCGCCGCCGCACGGCGCTTTCCGCCAACACACCACCCGAGGAAACAACGTGACCATCCAGCTCTACGCCTTCGACACCCCCAACGGCCGCAAGATCAGCGTCGCCCTGGAAGAAATGGGCCTGCCCTACGAGGTGCACGTGGTGGACATCACCAAGGGCGAGCAAACCGCGCCCGACTTCCTGAAGATCAGCCCCAACAACAAAATCCCCGCCATCATCGACCCCGATGGCCCGGGCGGCCAGCCCATCAGCGTCTTCGAGTCCGGCGCCATCCTGTATTACCTGGGCGAAAAAACCGGCAAGTTCTGGCCGCAAGACTTAAAGGCCCGCGTGCCCGTCATGGAATGGCTGATGTTCCAGATGGGCGGCTTCGGCCCCATGCCCGGCCAGGTGCATCACTTCATTGCGCTGAAAGACGAAGCCGACCGCCGCTACGGCCTGGAGCGCTTCATGGCCGAGACGAAGCGCCTCTACGGCGTGATGGACCGGCGCCTGGCCAACCACGCCTTCTTTGCTGGCGAAGAAATCTCAATAGCCGACTTCGCCATCGTCGGCTGGGTCTGGCGGCATGAGCGGCACAAGGTTGATCTGGCGGATTTTCCGAATGTGTTGCGGTGGTACGGGGCAATGATGGTT
>CAZIYA010000092.1:0-11462 GCA_964543355.1 uncultured Polaromonas sp. | reverse complement strand
CCGTGGTCGGCCATGAAGGCGTGGTCGGCATCTCGCTGTTCATGGGCGGCGAATCCACCACCAGCCGCGCAGTGGTGCAAAGCGCCGGCCAGGGCTTCCGGCTGAAGGCCGAGGCCATCAAGGAAGAGTTCAAGCGCGCACCGGTGCTGCATCTGCTGCTGCGCTACACCCAGGCCCTGATCACGCAAATGGCGCAGACGGCGGTGTGCAACCGACATCACTCGCTGGACCAGCAACTGTGCCGCTGGCTGCTGCTCAGCTTAGACCGGCTGCAGGGCAATGAGCTCGTCATGACGCAAGAGTTGATTTCGAACATGCTGGGTGTCCGTCGCGAGGGCGTGACCGAAGGCGCGCTCAAACTGCAAAACCTCGGCTTCATCCGCTATTCACGAGGACGCATCACTGTGCTGGACAGACCCGGCCTGGAGCGGCGCACCTGCGAATGTTATGCCGTGGTCAAGAAGGAGTACGACCGGCTGCTGCCCGACAGGCTAGCGGTCTAGCACCTCGGATCCGCCTCCGCTTCGCATGCGAATCAAGAGCCAGGGTTTCCCAGTCTGATCCGCTGCTACTCCACCATCCTTCACGGCGCAAGAGCAACTGGTGGCGAACATGCTGGAGCGCTTCAGCGCTGGGTCTGATTTGGCCGCGAAAAACCCGGATGAAGGGGGCCGTCGATCAGCTAAGCGAAAATCAAAAGAACCAGCGGAGACGGGGACTTAAGCTTGTTTCTGCGGGTTTTTACATGAATCCCTGTCGACCCTCCCAATGGGTTACCAGGTGTGCCGAACGATTGCACGAACGCTGGCAGACGGTGGAGTCTGCGCAACTGGAAGAGGTGGCCATGGAGCTCTGGCGCGATTCGCACCTTTGTGCCCTGCCACCTGAAAAGGCTGCAACGCTTTGGCTCAGTCCTCTAGCCAGCCAACAGGAATAACACAGACGGCGCACCTGAGCACTAGCAGTCAGAACTGGCGCTGACGGCCCATCCTGCTTAACACCTCGCAGGGGGCATGCCACATCAGCGATTTATGATGGTACTTTCGTTTGCAGAAGAACAAAGACCATGCCCAATATCGCCACGGTTTTGAAAGAAGAGATCGCACGCGTTGCCCGCAAGGAAACGCGAGCTGACACACAGCAGCTGAAAAAGGCGTCAGCGCACTACCGTTCGGAAATCGCAGCACTGAAACGCCGGATCGGCGCTCTCGAACAACTTGTCGGTCGCCTCGGCAAAGCTGCTGCCAAAACGGCGCCGGTCGCCATGGCCGATCAGCCTGCCGGCACTTTCCGTTTCAGCGCCAGCGGCCTGCAGGCGCAAAGAAAACGACTGGGCCTGTCTGCTTCGGAAGCCGCCTTGTTGCTCAGCGTGTCCGATCAATCCGTCTACAAATGGGAAAATGGAAAGACGCGGCCGCGGGCCAGCCAGTTTGCCTCGATAGCGGCCTTGAGAAGCTTGGGCAAAGCTGACGCTGCTGCTCGATATCCGGGAAACAAAGATCGAGAAAGACATTCTGCAACCAAGACGCGAATGGGTCCGCCGCTTTCTTCAAGAGAATCCCAGTGCAACTCGCGCTGACCTTCGACGGGAAGATTCCGCAAGCCTGCGGTGGTTAGATTTGAATGATCAGGAATGGCTGTGGCGACATGTCCCGCCAACGAAATCCGGACGCTGGCCGCAAAGGCCGCTTTTCCCGAACTGACCAAACAAGAAGCCGCGGGCGTTCAGGGTCGACTCCTACCTTGTTCTCAACCAAATGACCTTGCCACGGTTACCCGCGTCTAAGTCATACATCGTGCTTCAGTTTTATGCAATCACTTCAAGTTGCGTAGATCATCCAGGAATATTCGAGGCGTCCAACCTCGTGTCAAGCCATCCACTACAAATTCGTCAACAAGGTCGAGCACTACGTCGGCCGCAGGCTCCAGGATCTTTGCGGCACCTACACCTAGTACTCCGCCGGGAACACCACCAAGAACTGCGCCAACCCCAGCACCGATAGAGCTCATCACTGCAGTTTTTGTAAGCTTTCCGGTCACGGTTTGAAAAAACCCTTTTGCATCTGCAATAGCGTCAACATACGCCTTCGTTATTTCTACTCCCTCACCCGCATCGATTGATGGACTATCAAGCCATCTCCTAAAGCGAGTTGAGCTGTTCTTGCGCCTAACTTTCAACAGCTTCTGAAAAGGCATATCTAATTGCAAATACAGAGATTTAAGATCTGGGAACTGCTCCAACTTCGCGATCTTGCAAAACTCACCGACCTTCGAATCACTTGTTTTAAGTTTCTCTTGTGTTTGAGTAAAAAACTCAAAGAATTCCTTTTTGGAGAAAGATGTCATCTGATTGGATAGGAGATAGTTGTACTCCAGCAAGTCCGTCGCGCAGGTCGTCAGGAGTTTTTTCTCTGTGACCGCAAGCTTACGGATGTCATTTATTTTTGACTTGAAGCCGTAGCAATCAAGTTTCCCGCTTACATAGGCTGAATTGGTTAGCTGAACTGCCTGATGAGGAAGTTCCTTTGCCGGAATTCGATATTTGTCGCGCAGCTTACGAACAAGGGCTCTGCGTTTAGAGCGGCTGGGCTTTTGTTGCATCCAATTGAGTCCGAGCTCAATCGATTTCTCAGGGTCGGAATGCGCAGCCGAATTGTGGTTTCCAGAAACCAAGGGGTCAATGCCATCAATTTGCTTTACTAGAAAAGCCACCATTGGTGTCCATAAAACGAAATTCACCGCATCTTGCTCGATTAACTCATCAAGTCCACGCTCACCTAACGTGTTTAGTAGCAAGGCCAACGGAATGTTTTCGCCGAATACCTTGAACGAAACCGTGTCGAACAGAAGGAAATTTTCGAAGACCGTTGCAAAGATTTCTTTCTGCAAACCAGGGAACTGGGCAATCTCTGCCGGCGTCGGATCTTCTCCGGCGATTAGATATTTTCTGCAAAATTCGTTGAGCCCGTCATAAAAAACATTGCTTGACATATTTAAGTCGGAGTATTTCCAACGCTTATAGCTCAACTTCGGTCTTCGTTAGGACGCCTTCTTAACAATTATTTTTGAGTTCGGAATTCAGCTTTTTGAACAGGAAATTCTCCGAAAGCGCCGTCGTAACTCATTGATTTGTATGCCTGACTAAATCAGGCTTTATTGTTAGGCACAATTTTCGTTCTGCGCCTGGCGGCCCTTCAGGCCCGCCAGGCGCAATGCATGGTTACAAAATGGGGATGAAACAGCCATCCACAAGCGCCTCAGTCCGCGTCAAAAGCACCGCGCAGCCACTCGATCACTGCAGTTTCCGGCGCATCCATCCGGCCCTGCACCGTGACCACGTCAAATCGGCAGGGCGGCATGCTGGCGAAGCGCATCAGGTAATGGCGCGCTGCAAAGATGATCCGCCGCTGCTTGACAAGGCCAACGCTGGCAGCCGCGCCGCCATGCCCGTCGCCCTTGCGCTGGCGCACCTCGACAAACACCAGTGTGCCGTCCGACGCCCGCATGATCAGGTCCACCTCGCCGCCGCCGCGGCCCGGGGTTCGATAATTGGTATCAACCAGTTTCATCCCCGCGCGCACCAGATGCGCCAGCGCCAGCGATTCGGCGGCGTCGCCCAGGCGCTTGGTGGTAATCTGGCCGGGCGCTACCGCGCCGGCACCGTCGGTGGCGGGCTCTTTTGCAACCTGTTTCCTGGAAAACCACATTGAACGCTTCCTTTGACCTGGCACTCCCCGCGGCGCGCGCTGCGGCAGGCATGCAGCATTATCCCGAAGCAGCGCTGTATGTGGTGGCCACGCCCATCGGCAACCTGTCAGACATCAGCCTGCGGGCGCTGCATGTGCTACAGCTGGTGCATGCCATCGCCTGCGAAGACACGCGCCATACCCAGACCATGCTGCGCCAGTACGGCATCGACAAGCCCCTGCTCGCGGTGCATGAACACAACGAGGAAGAGGCAGCGCTGCTCGTGATAGAACGGCTGCGGCGCGGCGAGCGCGTCGCCTATGTCAGCGACGCCGGCACACCCGCCGTCAGCGACCCCGGTGCCCGGCTGGTGGCAGCCGTGCGCGCCGCCGGGCTGACCATCCTGCCCCTGCCCGGCGCCAGCAGCGTGACCACCGCCTTGAGCGTGGCCGGCCTCAGCGGGGGTTCGGGTTTTGTGTTTGCCGGTTTCCTGCCCTCGAAGGCGCTGGAGCGGGACCAGGCCGTGCTGGCGCTGCAGGCCGACCCGCGTGCCGTGGTCATCCTCGAAGCACCGCACCGCATCGAAGCCCTCGCCCGCGCCCTGGCCGTGCTGGGCAACCGGCGGGTGACCGTCGGCCGCGAACTGACCAAGCAGTTTGAAGAAATCGCCACCGTGGCAGCGCAAGATCTGGGCGCCTGGCTGGCCGCGGGCAGTCAGCGCACGCGCGGGGAATTTGCGCTGGTGCTGCATCCGGGCGAAGAGGCCCAGGCAAAGGATGACGGTCACCGTGTCCTGCAATTGCTGCTGGCCGAGCTGCCGCTCAAAACCGCAGTCAAGCTCGCGGCCGACATTACCGGTGCATCACGCAACGAGTTATACGACGCCGCCCTGCAGCTGAAAAACGCCTGAGGCCCTGACATTCAATCCCGGTCGTTCGGGGCATTGCGGAATTCCATGCCGGGGTGGGCTCTTTGCACCACCTGATTGCTGTCCAGATAAACCCAGTAGAAAAGGTCCTGCAGGTCATACCAGCGGTAAGTCAGGACATCGCCCGGCCACGAGGCCACCCGGTCGACAAGCGCAGGCCGCCCGAACTCGCGCAGCACATCATCACGCGTCCATTTGCCGGGCTCTATGCGCGCGAAATCCCTGGCGTTGAGAACCTGCCGGGCACTGAGCACACGGCCTCCGGCATCGAGGTCCACCATGAAAGCAAACTGCCCGGTGGGCTGGCCGGAATACTGCAGGCGTGTGCCCTGAGGGATGGCCACAACGGCACCGGGCTGGCCCATGCGCGCGATCACCTCCTCGCGGGTCATGCCCGGGGTGACAGCACTGAAGGGGTGAAGCGCGCAGGCGCCGAGCCAGAACAAACTGGCGACCAACAGGAGGAAAAATCTGGCTATTCGCATGGCAGTCCTTTGTGTCTCCGGAGTTGCTGGACGCAGCAGGGTTGCATGGTGAACCACACCCGGCCATGTGTATTCGACAGGCCTCTTCCGCAGCAGTTCCCGGGCGGCGACAATCGGGTTTCATGGACAAACCACACGCCCCCGCCACCGAGCGAAACCGCGAACCCATTTTGGCAATTCTGCGTGATCGTTTTGCCGACCGGCGTTCGGTGCTCGAAATCGGCAGCGGCACCGGCCAGCACGCGGTGTATTTCGCGCGCGCCCTGCCCTGGCTGCGTTGGCAAACCTCGGACATCGCAGACAGACTGCCGGGAATTCAGCTCTGGCTCGACGAAGCCGGGTTGCCGAACACCCCCGCCCCCTTGCCGCTTGACCTGCGCCAGGACTGGCCGGCCGTGACATTCGACGCGGTCTTCAGCGCCAACACCCTGCACATCATGGGCTGGCCCCAGGTACAGCGCCTGTTCATGGAGCTGGGCCGGCACATGCCGCCTGGCGGCCTGCTGACGGTGTACGGCCCTTTCAACTATGGCGGCCGTTTCACCAGCGAGAGCAATGCCGGTTTTGACGCCATGCTGCGGGCCGGCAACCCCGAAAGTGGTTTGCGTGATTTTGAGGCGGTCCATGGCCTGGCCACCCAGGCAAACCTGCAGTTGCAGGAAGACTGCGCCATGCCGGCCAACAACCGCTGCATCACCTGGCAGCGTGGCGAAAGCGCAGCCGGTTAAAGCGACCGTGATTCGGCCCGGCCCGGGCGCAGCGAATAGCGGTTGCCCGCATCGAAACACTCCACCTGGACGCGCGCAGGACGGTGGGCATAAACCGTCACCTTGAGCCATTCGCATTCGGCCTGAAGCTGGGCCTCATCGCCGAGGCGGGTATGCCACACCTTGTGGGTGCCGTCCCAGCGGTAGCCCCGCGCTTTGAGCAAGTCCTTGGCATCAAATGGTGCGGCGGTTGCCTGCAGCCGATAGCTGGGGCGGGCTGCGACAGAAAGCAGTTGCCCCAGGCCCGTCTGCCCGGACAGCGGAAGCGCGCTGGCCAGCACCGCCAGCAACGCGTGGCAGTCCATCTCGGCACGGTGCGCGTCGTAAAACCAGCCCAGCTCCAGCGCCAGATGGGTGAGCTTGGCCGAACTGCGGCCTTCCTTCTTCCAGTCCAGATCGGCAAAGGAGCAGGCCCAGGACAATTGCGCAAACTGCGCGAGCCGGGCCTCCACAAAGGGGCGGTCAAAGCCGGCATTGTGGGCGATCACCAGGTCTGCCTCAGCGAGCATGGCCAGCACACGCTGTTCGTCCAGCTTGTGACCACGCACCATTGCATCGCTGATACCGGTGAGGTCCTGCACTTCCTGGGGAATCGGCATGCCGGGGTCTTCCAACCCGTCATACACCTCGACCTTGCCGACAGGCAGACCCGTGGCACAGTCCACATCAACCCGCAGCAAGGCGAGTTCCATGATGCGGTCACGCGAAGGGTCCAGGCCGGTGGTTTCAGTGTCAAGAATCAGCACCCGCGTGATCGGCCCTGCGGGCTGGTGCGCAAATTGCGTCACAACCGGCAGCCGCCGCAGGACGCGGTAATCGGCATGGCTGTCGAGAATGCGCGCCATGGCTTCGGGCTGCGGTGCAGCCACCGCGGAAACTGCCGGTGCGGCTTTGACCCTGCGGGTTTTCGAGGAACCGGACACAACTGGTGCCGGCGTGGCATCGTCAAATCCGAAGCCCAACTGGCCGGTCAGCACAGGCGCCCCGGCCTCTTCGTTCGTGGAACGCAGAGTTTCCTCGCTTGCTGCATGGTGAATGTGGCCCGGAAAACTCATGGTTTCTTCTCTCTCGCCGGTTGCGTGGCAGCCCGGGCGTGCATCAGTGACCATGCCCCGCTGGGAAAGCAGGTGTGGTGCGGCTGGCGGGGATCGAACCCACGACCCTTGGCTTCGGAGGCCAATACTCTATCCACTGAGCTACAGCCGCAACGCTGAAACAAGGGATCTGCACTCTTTGCAGCATGCAGAAACCCCGCAGAGGCAAACGCTGTGAGCGCCGCCCCGGTGAAAGTCTTCGATTCTATCAGCCGGATGGGCCGTGTCCGGGGTTTACAGGGGCGGCGGCTATAATCGAAGGTTGTCGAATATGAGTTGCTTTAGTTACCGATTTTCAGTTTTTTGAGGAAGCCATGAGCGCAAACGATCACACGACGGCCCACGAAGAAGACCACTCTGGCCCCATCAAAACACCCAAGCAGCTCCTGCTTGCCGTTTTTTTCTCTTTTGTCGTCCCTATTTTTGCCATCATTGCGCTGGTTTATTTCGTCACCTCTGACAACAAACCCGCGGCCGGCACAGGCGATCTTGAAAAAGCCATTGCGCAACGCATCCAGAAAGTGGGCATGGTTGAAATCCGCGATGCAAACCGCCCGCTGAAACCCGGCAACGAAGTCTACGCAGCCCAGTGTGCGGCCTGCCACGCCACTGGCGTTGCGGGTGCGCCGAAGTTCGGCGACGCTGCGGCCTGGGGCCCGCGCATTGGAACAGGTTACGCGGCGCTGCTCAATTCCGCCCTAAAGGGAAAAAACGCCATGGGGCCTCAGGGCGGCGGTGATTTTGATGATGTTGAAATCGGCAAGGCCGTTGTGCACATGGCCAACGCCGCAGGCGCAAAATTCGCCGAGCCGCAAAAAGCTGCTACGCAAGCCAGCGCTGCAGAGCCCGCCGCACAAGCCGCGCCTGCAGCAGTCCCAGCAGCCGCAGTGGCTGCCCCCACCGCAGCGCCTGTTGCGGTGGCCGCAGCCCCAGCCACGGCGTCCAAAGCCGGTGCCGGCGAGGCGCTGTACAAACAAACCTGCGTCGCCTGCCATGCTGCAAGCGTCGCAGGATCTCCCAAGTTTGGCGACAAGGCGGCCTGGGCACCACGCATCAAAACCGGCATTGACGCCCTGACCGCCAGCGTGATCAAGGGCAAAAATGCCATGCCGCCCAAAGGAGGTTCTTCCGCCAGTGACGCGGATATCCGCGCGGCAGTCGAATTCATGGTCAGTGCGGCCAAGTAAGCCGGCCTCTGCCCTCTAAAAAAAGCCGGTCAGTGACCGGCTTTTTTTGTAAGAAATCACGCCTCAACCCTTAAGGGACGGGCGAAAGCAGCTCCTGAATCAATAGCATCACGCCGATGTTTCCCGTTCCGCTGCCGGGCTGCGCACGTAGGCGAAACGACGCGGCAGCTCACTCGTCGCCACCTCCACGGGCACCCACAGGCCCTGCTCGATCGCGTCAGACGCCTGCACCATGTCCTGGGTGTGCACCAACCCGAAACCCAGGTCGGTTTCCAGGTAAACGCGGCCATGTTCATCGAGAATGCAGCGCTGCACGCGCGCGGGCCGGCCGGTGTGGGCCGTTACTGAAAAATCGGGGGCATTGCCAATGCGCCAGACCCATGGGGTCGCTTCGAGTTCGACGTATACGCGTTGCGGGCCGTTCTGGAAAAACCACTGGCCGGCCGGGTCACTTTCATAGTTGCGGGCAATGAAGTCGATCAGCTTGTCGTGTTTGAGGAGCGATCCCTTGCCGGCCGCCGGGCCGCCGGCAAAAGGGCCTGCGGCCTGGGCCCTGTCGTCACGCATGTACCAGTTGCCGCGCGCGTCCAGGCCCAGCCAGCCGAAGCAGTGGGGCACGTTGGGCCATTTGGCAATGGCCTGTCGAACAATGTCATCCATGCGGTTGATTTTGCTCCGCTTCGATCTGCGCCGAGAAAAACCCGCACACCGCCTCAGGCATGGCGCGCACATGGCCGGGAAACGGCGCGGAAGGAAACCCGACATGCCCACCTTCACGCGGCTGCCAGAGCGTGACGGCCGCACTCACGTCAGCGGCCTGCGGCAGGCTCGCAGCGGGTATGAAGGGATCGTTGAGCGCGTTGAGTGCCAGTGCCGCAACCTCGATGCGGCGCATGTGCGGCTTGGCCGAGGCACGCGCCCAGTAGTCTTCGGTGTTTTTGAAACCATGCAGGGGTGCCGTGAAGACGTTGTCGAAGGCATGCAGGTCGCGGGCCGCAAGCAGTGCCTCTGCGCTGAACAGGCCGGGGTGCTGCTCGAGCTTCTTCAGCGCCTTGGGAACCATGGACCGCAGAAACATGCGGGTGTACACCAGCCGGTTGAAGCCCTGGCCGATGGCATGGCCACTGGCCGCCAGGTCCAGCGGCGAGCAGACCGAGGCCACCGCCGTGACCACGCTGCCGGCCGTCTGGCCCATCTCACCGGCCCAGCGCATCAGTGCGTTGCCGCCCAGCGAAATGCCGACGGCAAACAACGGGCCGCGATGCAGCTTGCGAAAGCGGTGCAGGATCCAGTCAATCTCTTCGAAGTCGCCTGAATGGTAGGCGCGCGGCGCGCGGTTGAGCTCGCCCGAGCAGCCGCGAAAATGCGGCACGGCGCAAGCCCAGCCGCGCACGCGAGCCACATCGGCAAAGGCTTCGGCGTAATGGCTGGCCGATGAGCCCTCCAGGCCATGGAACACCACAAGCAGGGGCACCTGACCTGCCTCCGTTCCCGGACTGGCGTGAAGAGCAAAATCGACGTCGACAAAATCATCATCAGGGGTGATCCAGCGCTCGCGGCGAAAGCTGGGCGCCTCGCCCAGGTACCGCTGCGAACGCAAGGCGGCATAAATCGTCTGCAGGTTGCCGCCGGGCAACCACCACGGTGCCTGGTATTGCATCACGGTAGCCTCGCTCAGTGCAGCACCTGCGGGCTGTCCGAGATTTCCTGCATCTCGCGTGGCGTGCCGGGGCTGGTGTGGTGGGCCACCATGCGCCAGCCCTGTGCGGTCTTGTGGTAGACGTTGGTGGCAATCACGTAGGCATGAACGGGGCCTTCTTCGGTCATCACTTCAATCCGCTCCAGCACGCTGTGCACGCAGGAACCCATGGCTTCGACTTTGCGGATTTTTTCGGCATGGGCACGGATGGTGCCGTTGGCAAACATGGCGTCGAACGCAGCGCGTATGGCGGCCATCCCCACGAGCCGGGGCCCGCCGGGGTGGACACAGACGATGTCGTCTTCGTCAGCCCAGCAGGCCATGAGTTTTTCGATATCACCGCCTTGCAGTGCCTCGTAAAAAAACGCTTCGATGTCGTCGGCGCTGCCGTTGTTCGCCTGGGAAACTTTGGGTTTTCGCATGGAATCATTCAGAGGATGAACGCTCAGCCGCATGGGGCGGCTGCCCCGTATTAAGCCACGCCCGCACCACGCTGTGCATGTTTTGCGCCTGGCTTGCCTGCCAGAGCAATTCCGGTGCCGCCACATGGGTACCCGCCGGCAAGGCCCGGAGTGCCAGGTCTACAAACTCAGCGAGCTTTGCGGGGCGCACCGGCTGCTCGCCCGCCGGGATCATGTATTTGAGGGTAGACAGCATCCAGGCCGCAACATTTTCCGGAAACCCCAAACGCCCCTGCGCAGACGGCTTCTGCGCCGAACGGACCAGCAGCACACGTTCAAAACCCAGCGCGGCCACCTGCTGCTCGTCGATGTTGGCCAGGCCATGGCGCAAACCCTGCGGCAGGCGCCCCGGTGCGTGCGGCAACACCAGCACCAGGGTCTGGACGCCGCATCGCCTGAGCCACTGCGCCAGCGCGAGCAACTGTTCCGGCTTCGGCGTCCACAGTGCACGCTCACGGTCATGGTACAGCCGGGGTGGCTCGAACATCACCACGCCCGTCTGTGCCGGCAGCGGGCAGACCGGCCAGGCCGCGATGTCCTCTCCCCGCACCGCCGCAATCGCCACCTGTGCCAGCCCTGTGTTCATGGGTTCACGCGCCAGCACCTGGGTATGGGCAAAGCCGCCACTGCCCGCCAGCCGGCGCAGGACTTCGCTGCCGAGTGCGCCGGTGGCGCCGGCCACGATAAGGCCATCAAGGGCCCTGCTCTGGACAGGGTGCGGCTTGAGGGATGCATGCAGGGCTTGCAGCGGACTGATCTGGAGAGAAAGGACGACATGCGGCGACATTCAGCTATGGTAGTGTTGCATCATGCAATTTTGGAGGCTTCCCATGAAATCGCGTTTTTTAAGCTGGGGCCTTGCCGGCCTCTTCACCCTGCTGCTGTCCGGCTGCGGCTACAACGACTTCCAGCGCCTGGACGAGCAGACCAAGTCGGCCTGGTCGGAAGTGCTCAACCAGTACCAGCGCCGCGCCGACCTGGTGCCCAACATCGTCGCCACTGTGAAGGGCGAGGCCAATTTCGAGCAGGAAACACTGACCAAGGTTGTGGAAGCCCGAGCCAAGGCCACCTCCATGCAGGTGACCCCGGAGACCCTGAACAACCCCGAGGCTTTTGCGAAATTCCAGGCGGCACAGGGTGAGCTCAGCTCGGCC
>CAZIYA010000091.1:0-11573 GCA_964543355.1 uncultured Polaromonas sp. | reverse complement strand
GCCGGCAAAGCCGGACCCGCGGCCCCTGCTTGATTGGAAACCAGGTGCGCCTTGGTCCCAGTCCTGCTCTGCCGGTACCATTGATTCATGCATTCCTCCACCCATGAGGCGATTTCAGCCGTCTGGCGCATCGAGTCCGCAAAGATCGTGGCCTCGGTGGCGCGCATGGTGCGCGACATCGGGCTGGCCGAGGAACTCGCGCAGGACGCGCTGGTTTCTGCGCTGGAAAGCTGGCCTGGCAAGGGGGTGCCGGACAAGCCCGGCGCCTGGCTGATGACCGCCGCGAAAAACCGTGCACTGGACCATCTGCGGCACCGGAAGATGCAGGGCGAGAAACTCGAGCAGATCGGCCATGACCTTGAAGCACAGGAGGCCCTGATCGTGCCGGATTTTGTGGACGCGCTTGACGAGGCCCGCCAGGACGAGATCGGCGACGACCTGCTGCGCCTGATCTTTACCGCCTGCCATCCCGTGCTTTCGACGGAGGCCCGGGTGGCGCTGACGCTCAAGCTGCTGGGCGGCCTGACCACCCACGAGATTGCCCGCGCCTTCCTGGTGTCCGAGCCGACAATTGCCCAACGCATCGTGCGCGCCAAGCGCACGCTGACCGAGGCGCACGTGCCCTTCGAAGTGCCGCGCGGTGACGAACTCGGAGCGCGCTTGGCCTCGGTGCTGGAGGTGGTGTACCTGGTGTTCAACGAAGGTTACACCGCCACCGCCGGCGATCACTGGATGCGTCCCGCACTGACGGACGAGGCGCTGCGCCTGGGCCGCATGCTGGCTGGGCTGTCGCCTGACGAGTCCGAGGTGCATGGCCTGCTTGCGCTGATGGAGCTGCAGGCCTCGCGCATGGCGGCCCGCGTCGACGCCGCTGGCCGGCCGGTGCTGCTGTCTGACCAGGACCGCACACGCTGGGACCACCTGCTGATACGGCGCGGCTTGGCGGCGCTGGACCGGGCGCAGGCCCTGGCCGGGTCGTCGGTGCATGCATTGGGGTCGTATGCGCTGCAGGCGGCCATTGCCGCTTGCCATGCACGTGCGACTACAGCCGCGCAGACCGACTGGGCTGGTATTGCGGCCTTGTACGACGCGCTTGCGCAGACGGCGCCGTCGCCCGTGGTGGAACTCAACCGCGCGGTGGCCGTCAGCATGGCCTTCGGGCCGGCCGCCGGGCTGAAAATCATCGATAGGCTGCGCGAGGAAAAGTCCCTGCAAAACTACCAGTGGCTGCCAAGTGTGCGCGGCGACCTGCTCACCAAGCTGGGGCGCCATGCCGAGGCGCGCACGGAATTCGAGCGTGCCGCAACGCTGGCGCAGAACACGCGCGAGCGCGAGCTGCTGCTCGAGCGTGCACGGGGGCGGGGGAAAGCGCCCAGCCGCGATGACTTCGTTCCGGCATGCCGCCAGCAGATCCCGCATCCATAAGGGGATGCAATAGCTCAATGCATCCAGCGAGATGGTCTTGATGGCTGTTCACGCCTATTCTTTCATCATTGCATCGGGGACCGTCCTGGAAACAATGCACTTTGAAAGGTGATTCATGAGCTTGCTCTACCGATTGTTGATGGTCTGCCTGGCAGGCCTGTCTTTCAGTGCCGCGGCGCAAACCTACCCAAACCGGCCCATCCGGCTGGTGGTGCCTTTCCCGGCCGGCGGGGGGGTGGACGTGCTCGCCAGGGTGGTGGGGCAGAAGGTCAGCGTTGCGCTGGGGCAGCCAGTGCTGATCGACAACCGCGCCGGAGCCACCGGAATCATAGGAACGGAATTTGTGGCCAAGGCCGCCCCCGATGGCTATACCCTCGTGGTTGCCACACCGGGCCCGATGACGATTTCCGGCGCTTCGGGTCGCAAGCTCAATTACGACCCTCTCAAGGACTTCGCGCCCATCACGATGGGGGTGTGGTTGACCCCTGTCCTGGTGACCGCGAATGATTCCCCGATCAAGGACGTTCGTTCATTGATTGCGGCAGCCAAAGCCAAGCCGGGTGGTTTGACCTTCGCCTCGGGCGGCATCGGCAACTCGCAGCATCTTGCCGGCGAGATGTTCAACCAGATGGCCGGTGTGCAGATGGTGCACGTGCCCTTCCAGGGTACTGCGCCGGCCCTGGCGGGTGTCATGAGCCGCCAGGTGGATGTGTTTTTCTCAGACCCTTCGGCCTTGTCGCTGGTGCAGGGCGGGAAGATCCGGGCGATTGCCGTCAGCTCCCCGTCCCGATCCGGCAAGCTGCCGGCTGTGCCTACTGTCACGGAGTCCGGCCTGAGTGGTTTTGTCTATCAGAACTGGTACGGTTTCGCCGCGCCCGCCAAAACCCCGGAGCACATCGTGAATCTGCTCAATCGCGAGTTTCGCCGCGCCCTGGGATCCCCGGAGATACAGGAGCGGCTGAACACGGCAGGCATGGATGTGGTGCCCGGTTCGCCTGAAGCGTTCGGGTCTTTCATGATCCAGGACCAGAAGCGCTGGGCCAAGGTACTCAAGTCGGGCAATATCAAACTGGAATGAAGGCCGCACGTTCTCTGGCCCTGGGCCTGCTGGTGCCGGCCTCCAACCGGGTTCTCGAACAGGACTTTGCAAGATGGTTGCCGGAGGGGGCCGTCTTCACGTCAATCGCCTCAATGCCCCCATCCTGCGCTCGCAAGACATGCAGGACAACCTGCAGGCCCTGACCTCGGGCGTGGGTGAATCGGCCCGATTGCTGGGCCTGGTAGAGCCGGACGTGATCGCTTTCGGGTGCACAAGCGGCAGCTTTCTTCGCGGCAGTCCCTGGGACGCGGCCACTCTGGAAGAAATCCGCGGCGTATCCGGGTGCCGGGAGGTTGTCCTGACGGCGCAGGCCATCATCCAGGCGTTGCGAGCGCTCAGGGCGCGACGCATTGTGGTGGTGACGCCTTACCCGGCCACTTCAACGATCTGATGCTTGACTATCTTGCAAGCCAGGGGCTGGTGGTGCTCGAGCTCAGCTCCCTGGATGGCTGGGGCGGCAGCGGGATCCACAACATTGTCCCGGCGCAGATCGAGCAGCTTGTCATGCGCCTGCTCCATACGGAAGCCGACGCGGTGGTGGCAAGCTGCACCAACCTGCGGGCCGGCGAAGGGGTGGAAAGGCTGGAGGCATTGACCGGCAAGCCCGTGGTGACATCCAGCCAGGCCACCTTCTGGGCCTGCGCACGTGCGGCCGGCCTGAGCGTCGGGCTTCGCGGGCTGGGGCGGCTGGGCCTTCTTTAGGCCGGCTTGGTGCCCGCTGTTTTTGCCGCTCTGACGATCTGCTCGAGTTGCCGGGCCAGTCCGATGCGCGCGATGCGCAGGAACTCCCTGGCCCACAGCGGCACCGGCCCATGAGGTGGAAAAAGCACGAGGTTCGAAAATTCGATATCGGCCTGCAGCTTGCGCAGCACCAGGCCGCTTGTGTCGTCCCGGGGGACACTCAGGGGATTGGTCACGCCTATGCCCACGCCTGCCTTGACGAGGGCGCAGATGCCGGTGCCATACGGGGTTTCTGCGGCAATATCCAACACAAGGCCCAGGTCGGCACTGGCCTTCTCAAGCTGTTGCCGAGTGACATCTTCCGGGTTCAGGGCCACCAGCGGATAGCGGGCTAGTTCACCGAGCGTGACCGGCTTTTTCCCGCGGGCCAGGGGATGTTTCAGAGGCATCACCGCCACGGCAGCGGTGCGGGAAAAGATGGAATGGACCACGCCTGCCGTGTCCACCTCGCTGGCCGCGAAACCGATATCCCATTCGCCCGAAGCGACCCGGTCCTTGATCACGCCCGAGCTCACCGTTTGCAGCGACACACAGACCTGGGGGTACTGGTCGCGAAACAGTTTCAACACCTCCGGCATGAGCGTGAACCCCAGCGCAGGCAGGCAGCCCACAAACAGTCGCCCCTTGTCGGCGCTGCGCAGCGATTGCGCCTTGCGTTCGAGCTGCTCCATGCTCAGGTAGTGGCGTTCCACTTCCAGATGGAAAGCCACGCCTTCACGTGTCGGCACCAGTCGGCCCCGCTTGCGCTCAAAAAGGGGCACATCGATGGTTTTTTCCAGGCCCGCGAGCTGCTGGCTGACCAGGGGCTGCGACAGGCCCAGCAGGCGTGCAGCAGCAGAGGCGCCGCCGGCCCGCATCACGGCACGGAAGATCTCAATCTGGCGGGAGCGCAGCTGCAATTTATCCATAAGCCCATGCAATAGACCAATTGATCTGTTGAGGATAAATGTATACCTTGCCGGCCTAAACTGCCTGCATGGTTTCTGACAATTTCGCGTTCACGGACGCACCCTTCCAGTCTCTCGGCACACCCGTCTGGCGCGCTTCCACCGTTCTTTTTCCGGACGCCCGGTCCTTCCTCCATCGCAAGTCCAGGTTCTTCGATGGCTACACCTACGGGCTGGCGGGCACGCCTACCCATACCTGGCTGACCCAGCGGCTGGCCGCACTGGAAGAGGCAAGGTACTGCGTGCTTGCACCTTCGGGGTTGGGGGCCATCAACTTGGTCAACCAGACGGTTCTTTCTGCCGGGGACCATCTGCTTTGCTGCAGCGCGGCTTATGGCCCGACGCAGGACAACGCGCGGCTTGTGATGGGCCGCTACGGCATCGAGATTGAATTCTTTGAACCTTCGGAAGGGGCGGATATCGCAGTGAGGTTCCGGCCCCGGACAAAACTGGTGTGGATCGAGGCCCCGGGCTCCACTCATATGCACATGGCCGACGTGCCCGCGATCGCGAAGGCGGCCAGCGCGGCGGGCATTCTGACGGGAATGGATAACACCTGGGCAACACCGCTGGGTTTTCGTCCGCTGGACCACGGCATCGATTTCTCCGTGCAGGCCCTGACCAAGTTTGCCGCCGGGCACTCGGATGTGCTGATGGGAAGCATCTGCACAAACGATGATGAGAAATTCCGTGCGCTCAAGACAACAGCCAACCTGCTGGGCAACAATGTCTCGCCCGATGACTGCGCGCTGGTGTCGCGCGGCCTCGATACGCTTGCTTTGAGGCTCGAACGCCATGGCGCGACCACGCTGGCGATGGCGGCCTGGCTGGCTGCGCATCCGGGGGTTGCAAGTGTGGGTTGTCCACCCCTGCCCGGCGATCCCGGCCATGCGCTCTGGTTGCGGGACTTCTCGGCTGCCGGCTGCCTGTGTTCGGTGATCCTCAAGCGCAATGATTGGGACACTGTGGCTGGCGTGCTCGACCGCCTGCGGCTGTTCCGGATTGGCGCCAGCTGGGGCGGTACTCACAGCCTGGCAGCGGTCTACCCGCTCGCTGTGACCCGCCATACCCCAGCCGGCTTCCTGATCCGCCTGCATTTCGGCCTCGAAAAAGCACAATTGCTGATTGATGACTTGTCCCAAGCCATGCAACCCCTGAGTGAACAACCATGCTGATGAACCGTTCCCTTTTTGAACAGGTACTTTCCGACAACAAGCTCGATGGCTTTCTGGGAACCGGACCCGAATCGGTGACCTGGCTTTCAGGCTATTGGGCCATGCCGCAGTGGATACGCCGCGGCCCACAGGCCTATGCCTTCCAGCCGCGGCAGAGCGACGCCGGGTCCTTCATCGTCACCTCCAAAGGCCTGCTGGACCAGGCGGCAGACCAGGACCTGTATGTTCAGGCCGTTCACTACTTCGGGTTTTTTGCCTACGAGGACTTCGGCGCGCAGGGTGCCGCTGCAGACAGCCGTCTGCGCGAGCTTCTGCAGGGCCGGGAGCATGCCGGGCCTGCAGAAGCGCTGGGCCATGCCTTGCAACATGCCGGCCTGGCCGGCGCGCGGATCGGCATCGAAATGGATGGGCTGGCCGATGGCGTTCTTGAGCAGGTCAAGGCGCTGTGTCCGACCCTTGAATTTGTCAGGGCTGACGCGCTGGCCAAGAAGTTCCGCGCGTTGAAGACGGCGGAAGAGGTCGCGCGCCTGCGTCAGGCCGGGCGAATCGCGGAGAGGTCCATCTCGGCAGCACTCGACGGCTTGCGCACCGGCGAAACAGAAGCCGACATGGCGTTGCGGTTTCACGCACAGACGGTGGCCGACGGCGCCTTTCCGGTGCTCGGCTGCATCGGTTTCGGCGAACGTGGGGCGCTGCCCAATGTGGACCCGTCGCCTACCCGCCGGCTGGCGCAGGGCGACACCATCCGTTTTGACGTTGGTGGAAGGTACAGGCACTACCGCGCAGACATTGCACGCATCGCGGTGCACGGCGAGCCCGCGGTCCGCGCGCAGCAATGCCACAGTGCGGTGCAGGCCGGCATTGACCACGCGTACAGCATCATTCGTCCGGGCCTGCCGGCGAGCCAGCTGTTCGACGAGGTGATGCAGGCTGTCCGCAAGTCAGGCTTGCCCCACTACCGGCGTAACCATGTCGGACACGGCATTGGGCTCGATGGTTACGAAGTTCCGGCGCTGACGGAAAATAGCACCGACGTGCTGCAAAGCGGCATGGTCATGTGCATAGAAACACCGTATTACGAACTGGGGTTTGGCGGCTTCCAGGTGGAGGACATGGTGCACGTTACGGACACAGGCGTCGAATCACTGATGACCCTGCCCAGGGAACTGATGCGGCGCTGAGACCGTCTTTCGTCCGCGGCCGCTCCCGCCGTGCTCCCGGCAGATACTGACCGGAGAGCCCGTATGCCTGTTCGATCGGCGATGTTGCGGTTGTGCAGCAACCGTGCTGCTCATGCCGTATGTCGCTCAGCATTTGGGATAGGACGGGCCGGTGTGTGGTGCTGTAGCCTATATAGTTATGCTCACTGCTCCTTTTGCCGCAGCATTCCTATTTCCAAAGCATACAAAGCACATCTCATGAAGCCTGAAGAATCGCTCCTGCCGGTTGCCGTGGTCACCGGCGGCGCACGCGGTATCGGCCTTGCCATGGGCCGGTGGTTCCTGGAGAACGCTTATCGGGTGGTGCTGGTGGACATCGACGCCGACACGCTCGCACAGGCGGCGCGCTGGACCGGTCCAGCCATGTACTTGCCATTCACTGCGACGTGTCCGACCCGAAACAGGTGCAGGCCGCAGTTGACAAGGTGGAGGCTGTGTTTGGCCGGATCGATGCCCTGGTGAACAACGCCGGGGTTGCCGTTTTCAAGTCCCTTGCCGAAACAACGTTCGAGGAGTGGCGTTACGTGATGGGGACCAACCTGGACGGAGCCTTTCTCTGCACCCAGGCCTGTGCACCCTTGATGCAGAAGACGGGTGGCGGCAGCATTGTCAACATCGCTTCCATTTCCGGACTGCGCGCCAGCACGCTGCGTTCTGCCTACGGCACGAGCAAGGCTGCGCTGATTCACCTCACGAAGCAACAGGCCGTTGAACTGGGCAACGTCGGTATTCGCGTGAACGCCATTGCACCGGGCCCGGTAGAAACCGAGATGGCCAGGCTGGTGCACAGTGCGGCCACCCGGCGTGACTACCACGATGCCATTCCGCTGAACCGCTACGGCACGACCGAAGAAATTGCCTCGGTCGCGGGTTTCCTCTGCAGTGAGGCGGCAAGTTACGTCAACGGCCAGGTCCTGGCCGTTGATGGCGGCTTCGACGCTGCCGGTGTGGGTTTGCCGACCTTGCGCAAGCCGGTGGAAATTTAGCCCGTGCGAGCAGCCAAGACCGGAGTGCGCCATGCCAACCCAACACCCCGAGATCCTGCTGGTTTACGACGACGAATGCCCCGCCTGCGACAACTACTGCAGGATGGTGCGGATCCGCGACACGGTCGGCTCCCTGAAACTCGTGAATGCGCGGGAGTCCAGCGAGGTCATGCAGGAGATCACGCGCCAGGGCCTGGACATTGACCAGGGCATGGTGCTCAAGGTCGGCGATGCCCTGTACTACGGCGCGGACGCGATTCACGCGCTGTCGGTGATGGGCAGTCCCTCGGGTGTTTTCAACCGCCTGAACCACTGGATGTTCCGGTCGAAAGGGCGGGCCCGCCTGCTTTATCCCCTGCTGCGCAGTTGCCGCAACCTGCTGCTGAAAATGCTGCGCAAGACGAAGATCAACAACCGGGGTTTGCAGGGCAACGACAGGTTTTAGTGAGCAGAGATCCTGCAGAAACTCAACGAAAACAGGCTCTAGCCCTTACTCCACGGGCGTAAGTAGCTATCAAAAACGTAGTGCATGCGAAAACTTGTTCCGCATGCACTACGGTGCTAGCGGTTGAGCACCAGCTGCGCAATCACGCCGGTGGCAATGGCGATCAGCGCATAGTCTGCGCCCACCTGTACCCATTGCTGGCCCCGGGCCGGCGCGTTCAGGTGCTGCGCACGCCAGTTGTTCATGGCGTGGCCCCGGTGGCGGTACTCCGCAGGGACGCGGTCGCCGCGGTGGAAGCGCGGGCCGCGCGCATCGGCGTACCGGTCATGGCGCGCGTCCCGGCGGTCGACATGGCGGGCATTGAAATCGCGGCCGTCCCGGTGCATGGAGCCGCGCTGCTCGAAGCGTTGCGGCTCGGCACCCCGGCCACGTCGGTCGTCCCCTTGGGCGAAAGACAGCGAGCCAAAGCTCAGGGTGGCGAGGGTGATGGCGCAAACAAGGGCTTTCGATTTCATGGAGGAGCTCCAGTGGTTGATGAGCCTTGATGGTCCGCCCGCAAGATATACGCCGTACAAAGTCCCGGAGAGGGTTGTGTAAAGAGTTGGTGCAAGCTGTTCCGGCACCGTTGACCATGAAGACGACTCAGCCGGTTCGGGTCGCCCGATGCCACCTGGCAGCCCACTTCAGCAACGGGCCCATCGCCACCAGGAGTTCGCGTCCCCAATTGGTCAATGCGTAACCTTCACCGCCCGAGTGCACCACCAGCTGCGCCTCCCGAAGCTCCGCCAGCCTCACGTTGAGGACCGATGACGACAGCTCGGAGCACGCAGCCTGCAGCGCCCGGAAGGTAACAGGCGTTTCCCGCAGTTCCCAGAGGATGCGCATCGTCCAGCGCCGGTGGAAAAGGTCAATGGCGGCGTTGATGCCGTCCTTCTGAGTCGCGTTGGAGACCAAAATTGAAACGGGGTGCTTGCTCATGCTTCTATTTTAGCAGCACAATGAAATGCTTCTAATTCAGAAGCTACTGATTGAAAGGATAGTCATGTCTGTTACCCGCATTGCGCCCCTGGCCGAGCCGCTCGGCGAACCGCTGGCAAGCCAGATGGGAAAACTGGTGCCCAGGGGCATGCCCGCCCCGGCGCTTTTTCTGAGCGTTGCCCGCAACGAGGGCATGTTTGCTTATATGGTCGAGTCGGGGCTGATTGGCCCGACAGGCCTGTTTGACCGGCGCACCATCCCGAAAGACTTGCGCGAAACCATCATTCTGAGAACCTGTGTTGCCGCCCGCAACGACTACGAATTCAATTTGCATGTGCAGACGATCTCAGCCCGCATGGGGCTGTCCGAGGCGCAAATCGCCGACGTCCGGTGTCACCAGGCTGATCCGGCCTTGTGGCGTGCCGAGCAATTGGCCGCGATGTTGCTGGTGGATGCGCTCGTCCAGACGCTCAGGGTGCCCGATGAACTGTACGCGGCAGTCCGCCAGCATTTCAGCGAGGAAGCGCTGATCGAAATCACGCACCTGACGGGCCTGTATACCGGTGTGGCGATGCTGGTTGGGTTGATACAGCCCCAATTTGACGAGTACGGCTCTGGGACCAGGAGGGCGGCGCCTTCGGGTTCCTGAGTTTGCTGCTTGGGTGCCGGCAGCCGGGCCAATCGTATTTTTACAAAGCGCGTGCTTGCTAAAAATACCGGCTTTTGTTATGGTCTGTGTCCATGGACAAACCCGCCCTACGGACCCGTTCCGCTGTTCACGCTGTGGCCGACGGCCATTCCCTGACCGCTGCCTCGGAAAAACGGCCGCGTGGCCGGCCGCGCAAAACCATCGACGAGCGCGACGACGGCAATCGCCGGGTCGAGCTGGTCAATGCCGCCGCGAAGCTGTTCCGGCGAAAGGGGTTCGATGCGACCAGCACGCGCGACATCGCGGCCGCCGTGGGCATGCACAGCGGCTCGCCCTTTTACCATTTCAAAAGCAAGGGCGCGCTGCTGTATGCGGTGATGGACGAAGGCATGCGTTCGGCCATCCTGCGGCAGACCGCAGCACTGGAAGCTGCGGCGCAGGCGGCGCCCGACCCGGCGGCCTTGCTGCGGATCCTGATCCGCAACCATTTTGATGTGCTGCTCGGAACGGGCAGCGATTTCATTCCCGTGATGCTGTACGAGTCGCGCTCCATCACGGCCAAGCAGCGGGCTTCGCTGGCCAGGTTGCAGGGCGATTACGAATCGGTCTGGGAGCCCGTGCTCGAGGCGCTCAGCAGCGACGGAAGGCTGCAGTGCCCGGTGAAGCTGGCCCGCCTGCTGATTTTCGGGGCGCTGAACTGGTCGGTGCAATGGTTCGATGCAAAAAAAGGCGCGTCGCTGGATGAGCTGGCCGATGCGGCGATGGCGCTGTTTATCGGGGAAAGCCCGCAGAAACCCATGAGGAGAACCCGCGCATGAGTTACCGGTCCGTGTTCAGCCCCGGCCTGTTTGCCGGCAAGGTGATGGTGGTGACAGGCGGAGGCTCCGGCATTGGCCGCTGCACCGCGCACGAGCTGGCCGCGCTGGGCGCCCATGTGGTGCTGATCGGACGCAAACTTGCCAAGCTGCATGACGTGGCCGGCGAGATTGTGGCCGCCGGCGGCCGCGCCAGTTTTCACCCCTGCGATATTCGCCAGGAAGAAGCGGTGCAGAGCACGGTGACGGCGGTGGTGCTGGCCCACGGCCGCATCGACGGCCTGGTCAACAATGCCGGCGGCCAGTACATCGCCCCGCTGGAAAGCATCAGCGCCAAGGGTTGGGACGCGGTGATCAATACCAACCTGACCGGCGGCTTCCTGATGGCGCGCGAGTGTTACCTGCAGTCCATGGCCGGGCAAGGCGGCAGCATGGTCAACATCGTGGCCGACTTCTGGGGTTCGATGCCGTCCATGGGTCACAGCGGCGCGGCGCGAGCCGGCATGGTCAGCTTCACTGAAACGGCTGCCGCCGAATGGGCGCACAGCGGTGTGCGCGTCAATGCGGTGGCGCCCGGCTATATCGCTTCCAGCGGCATGGACCATTACCCGCCCGAAGCCGGCGAGATGCTCCGTGAGATGCGCAAGACTGTTCCGCTGGGCCGTTTCGGTACCGAAGCGGAAACCTCGGCTGCGATTGTTTTTTTACTGAGCCCGGCAGCCAGCTTCATCAGCGGCACCGTGCTGCGGGTGGACGGCGCGCGGCCGCAGGCGCGCATGGGTTGGCCGATGCGCCTGCCCGATGCCGAAGAACTGCAGCGCGAGGCAATCAAGCCGTTTGACGGTTTCCATCTGGCCAGCACACCGAAGCTGTTCCAGTCATGACCATTTTTCAGTCGGCCTGGAATGCGCAGGGCAGTGTGGCTGTGCAGCGGCGCGAAGCCATGCTGGCACGCATCGCGGCGTTGCGTGCGCTGGAAGCCCGGGCCGCACAGGCGTCGGCCAAATCGAAACCAGTGTTCGACAAGCGCGGCCAGCTGTTGCCGCGTGAACGGGTGGCCTTGTTGCTGGACCCGGGCGCGCCCTGGCTGCCT
>CAZIYA010000090.1:0-11642 GCA_964543355.1 uncultured Polaromonas sp. | reverse complement strand
GGCGGATGCGCACCTCCCCGCTGCTGGCACTGTAATTGCCGTACAGGCAGCGCAGCAGCGAACTTTTTCCGCTGCCGGAATGGCCGGTCAAGGCCAGGCACTCGCCGGGGCTGACGCTGAGGCTGATGCCGGAAAATACAGGCAGCGCCAGGCCGCCTCGCGCGTGCAGGGTAAAGGTCTTGGAAAGGTCGCTGGTTTCAAGGACAGAGGTCATGGTGAGGCCCGGTGGCGAATCAGGGGGTGAGAACGGAAGACACCAGCAGCTGGGTGTAGGGATGCTGGGGGTCGTCGAGCACGCGATCGGTCAGTCCCTGCTCGACCACATAGCCGTCTTTCATGACCAGCATGCGGTGCGCCAGCAGTCGCGCCACGGCAAGATCGTGGGTGACGATGACCGCGGCCAGGTTCAGTTGGTCGACCAGCTCGCGCAGCAGATCCAGCAGCCGCGCCTGCACGGACACGTCCAGCCCGGTGGTCGGTTCGTCCATGAACACCAGCCGCGGATGTGTCACCAGGTTGCGGGCAATCTGCAGGCGTTGCTGCATGCCGCCCGAGTAGGTACCGGGTAGATCGTCGATGCGCTCCACGTCGAGTTCGACGCGTTCCATCCAGCCCAGGGCCTGGCCGCGCAGCTTGCCGTAATGGCGCGCGCCCAGGGCCATCATGCGTTCGCCGATGTTGGCGCCAGCCGAGACATTCATGCGCAGGCCGTCGCGCGCGTGCTGCTCGACAAAGCCCCAGTCGGTGCGGGCCAGCCAGCGCAGCCGCGCTTCCGACAGCCCGGCCAGATCCAGCAACCCCGGGGCTGCATGCGCTGCGGATACTTGAGTGCCGGCTTCCTCCCGCAGGTCGTAAAACACGGAGCCCTCATCGCAGGCCAGGCGGGAAGCCAGCAGGCGCAGCAGTGTGGACTTGCCGGAACCGGACTCGCCGACAACGGCCAACACTTCGCCGGGGTAAAGATCAAAACTCACACCGCGGCAGGCCCAGCGCAGGCGGTTGCCCTGCATGAACTGCTTGCCGGCGTTACGTACGGACAGGAGAAGACCGTCGCTCATGCCATGTCCTTTGCTGCGGCATGCGCCAGTACATCCGGCATGGACACCGCCTGCTGCGTGCCCGCATGTCCGGCCTCGCGGCGTTCGCTGCAGAAGTCGCTGTCCGAGCAGACAAACAGCCGGCTGCCTTCGTCATCCACAATCATTTCGTCGAGAAAACTGTCTGCCGCACCGCACAGCGCGCAGGCATGGTCCCAGCGCTGCACCTCAAACGGATGGTCTTCAAAGTCCAGGCTACGCACGGCGGTATAGGGCGGGATGGCGTAAATGCGTTTTTCCCGGCCGGCCCCGAACAGCTGCAAGGCCGGGTTCATGTGCATCTTGGGGTTGTCGAACTTCGGTATCGGCGACGGCGAGGTCAGGTAGCGCTCGTTGACCAGCACCGGGTAGTCGTAGGTCTTGGAGATGGCGCCGAGCTGGGCAATGTCCTCATAAAGTTTGACGTTCATCAGACCGTACTCCCCGAGCGAATGCATGGTGATGGTTTCCAGGCGGCGCGGCTCGAGGCGGAACAGCGGCTCGGGCATGGGCACCTGGTAAACAATGGTTTGCGCTTCGGTAAGTGCCGTTTCCGGAATGCGGTGCCGCGTCTGGATGATGGTGGCCTCTGCTGTTTTTTCCGTCGTCGGCACGCCGGTGGTGCGCGCAAAGAAGCGGCGGATGTTGATCGCGTTGGTGGTGTCGTCCGCACCCTGGTCAATCACCTTGAGCACATCCTCGCGGCCGATGATGCTGGCCGTGACCTGCACGCCACCGGTACCCCAGCCATACGCAAAAGGCATCTCGCGCGAGCCGAAGGGCACCTGGTAGCCGGGGATGGCCACCGCCTTGAGCATGGCGCGGCGTATCATTTTTTTGGTGCGCTCGTCGAGAAATCCGAAGTTGTAGTTCCCGTCCATCATGCTGCTTTCTGCTGTATTGCCGGCGCGGTGTTTCGGGGGTCTTCAGCATGGCCTTCTTCCATCTGCCTGTCGTTCTGCCTTTCCTGCGCGTGGGCGGCACGCAGCTTGCGCACCAGTTCCAGCTCGGACTGGAAGTCCACGTAATGCGGCAGTTTCAGGTGCTGGACAAAGCCCGAGGCCTCCAGGCTGTCGGCATGCGACAGCACAAACTCCTCGTCCTGCGCGGGTGCGACGGCCACCTCGCCCAGCTCGCGCGCACGCAGTGCACGATCAACCAGGGCCATGGCCATGCTCTTGCGCTCTGCTCCGCCGAAAGCCAGGCCGTAACCCTGGGTGAATTGCGGCGGCACCTCGCGGTTGCCGGCAAACTGGTTGATCATCTGGCACTCGGTGAGCTCGACCTCACCGATATCGATCTCGAAGCCGAGCTCGTCGGCCAGAATTTCCACCGCCACCGTGCCGCGCCGGATCTCACCGGCAAACGGGTGCGCATTGGCATAACCGCGCTGGGTGGAATAACCCATACCCAGCAGCCAGCCTTCGTCACCACGCGCCAGCGCCTGCAGGCGCAGCGGCCGGTCCGCCGGAAACATCAGGGGTTCACGCGTCAGGTCGCCGGGCTCGCTGTCTGCCGTGGGGCGCGGTGTTTCCATCAGGCCTTCACGCGCCATCAGTTCATTGACGCGCGGCATGCTGGCCGGAGGTTCCTGCGCGGCAACCGGCATTGCTTCCTGCTGCTGCTCCTCACCGCCGCTGCCTTCGGCCAGCAAGGCAAAGTCCAGCAGGCGCTGGGTGTAGTCATACGTGGCGCCGAGCACCTGGCCGCCGGGCACATCCTTGAAGGTCGCCGATACGCGGCGCGTCAGCTTCATCTTCGCGGTGTCCAGCGGCAGGCTGTAGCCGAAACGCGGCAAGGTGGTGCGGTAAGCGCGCAGCAGGAAAATGGCCTCGACCAGGTCGCCGCTGGCCTGTTTGATTGCCAGTGCGGCCAACTCCGGATCGTGGAGTGAACCTTCAGACATCACGCGGTCCACCGCCAGCGAGAGCTGCGCACGTATCTGCGCGACAGACAGCTCCGGCAACGAGGTATCACCGCGGCGCTGCGCCGCAAGCAGGCTCCATGAGTTTTCGATGGCGGCCGTGCCGCCCTTGACTGCAACGTACATATCAGGCCTCCTGCCGAGCCGCCTCAAGGGCGGCCTGCGCCCCCTCGGGGGGTATTGAACAAATGTGAGCGCGGGGGCTCATGTGACTTCCTCCAGACGCCGCACACGCGTGGTTCGCGGCAAGCCCAGTGCGAAGCCCGCGCAGGTAAAAACAATGTCCACCCCTTGCGGAAAGGCAGCGTGGTTGGCTTGCCATTGCGCCCAGAAGTTGTCGGGCAGCCCGGCAATACACACCGTCTGCCTGTCCTGGATGCCGGGGCCGCGCCACTCGACGGCCGGCCCCGTCTCCAGTGAGGGCACTTCCACCAGCAAGGTGGCCGAACGTTCGGGCGATGCCACCGGGCCGGCCGGAAAGCTGTCCAGCGCCGGCATGCTGCCCGCGTCGGTGAGCACGGCAAAAACCGCTTCTTCCGGCAGTGCAGCCGGGCCTGCACCGGTATGAAAACGCAACCAGCCTGCGACGCCGCCATCATCGTGCTGCCACCAGACGGGGGTGTCGTCGTCGGTCAGGGCCAGCAGCAGGTGGGCCATGGCCGCGCCCAGCGCCAGGCCCTCGACCGGGCTGCCAAGAGCAAAACGCCTGCCCGGCCGCGACAGGGCTTCGAGCACGCGGCGAAAGGCGGTTTGTGCGTCATGCACCGGGTCGGCGAAACCGGCGCTGAGTTGGACCGGCTGTTTCATGCCTGGCCCCGGACAAAGGTAAAGAATTCAACTTTCGAAGCAGCGGCCGCAAGGCCGGCGGCGTCCCGCTGCGCGGCCTGCTGCTTTGCCAGCGGCTCGACCACTAGGCGCATGATGTCCGCGTGCCACTGGATGTCCTGCAACAGCGCGTCGAAGACGGCCATCAGTTCAACCTTGCGGCGATCACGCCCCAGGGCATAACCCACGCCCAGCGCGCCGGAGCCGACACGTATCGCGCAGCGCGTCACACTGGCCTCGCCGAGATTGAAGGCATCGCCTGTTCCGCCTATGCGTCCGCGCAGCATGACCATGCCGGCTTCGGCGGGCCGGACATGCGCCAGGGGCGGCAACTCTTCCAGGAAAAGTCTCGCCTTTTCCAGCTCCGGCCGGGACGCACGCGCCAGCACGGCCAGCCAGCGCCTGCGCGCCTCATTGTCGGGATTCATGGCCTTTGTCATACAGATGTCTAAATCAGTCACTAGAGTTGGGTCTGTCGCTGCAAACAGCCACAAGGGCTGCAGGAAGACCCTAGTTCAACCGGACAACATGACCAAATGATGACAAGCGAACGCCCTCTTTCCAGCGCGCCCGGCCGGCGCAGCGGTGTGGCCGTGTGGAAGCAGATTGCCGACACACTGAGCACCGAAATCCGCGACCGCGCGTTCACCGCGACCGGTCGCCTGCCCAGCGAAAACGAGCTCTCCACACGTTTTGGCGTGAACCGCCACACCCTGCGCCAGGCCGTCGCCGCCCTGCAGCTCGATGGGCTGGTGCGCATCGAGCCGGGGCGCGGTACCTTTGTCCAGCACGAACTGCTGGACTATGTGCTCTCACGCCGTACGCGCTTCAGCGAAAACCTCCAGCGTCAGGGGCTGTTGCCGAGCAAGCAACTGCTTACCGCCAGGGAAATACCTGCGCCCGAACGTGCAGCGCATGAACTCGGTCTGGACAAGGGTGCCAGCGTGTTGATGGTGGAGATGCTGGACGAAGCCAACGAGCAGCCGATCGCGCTGGCCAAGGCCTACTACCCGGCTGTCCGCTTTGCGGGTTTGCTCGACATGCTGGGCAGCGGCAGCTGCACCACCGACATCCTGCGGCATTTCGGTGTCGAGGACTACGTGCGTGCCGAAAGCCGCGTCACCACCCAGATGCCGTCCGACGAAACCGCGCGCCTGCTCAGGCAGCCGGTCACGCGGCCGGTGCTGTGTGTCGAATGCCTGGACGTCGACATGGCGGGCCGGGCCATCAAGTACGGAGAAACCGTGTTTTGCGGCGACCGGGTCCAGTTGGTGGTCGGCGCAGGGCATGACGCGGGGGAAGAGGCATGAGCACGCGTTATGCCATTTATTTTGCGCCCGACCGGCACTCTCCATGGTGGGCCTTTGGCGCACACTGGTTGGGCCGCAACGAACATGACAA
Organism: uncultured Polaromonas sp.; assembly: GCA_964543355.1. Taxonomy (GTDB): domain Bacteria; phylum Pseudomonadota; class Gammaproteobacteria; order Burkholderiales; family Burkholderiaceae_C; genus Polaromonas. The sequence continues at coordinate 6,416 of CAZIYA010000090.1, read as the reverse complement.
CACCGCGTTGCCCCAGCCGCAGCTGGAGGAAATCAATGCAGCGGAACTGGCAGGCATCACTGCCGAACCCCGGCGTTACGGCTTCCACGCCACGCTGAAAGCGCCCTTCCGCCTGTCTGCCGCGCACAACGAGCCCGACCTGGTGACACGCCTGGGGCGCCTGGCCCAGACACTGTCGCCGGTAGCGCTGGGACCGCTGCACATTGCCACACTGGGCAACTTCGTGGCACTGGTTCCCGAGACCAGCCCCGCCGGCCTGCAGGCCCTGGCTGCAGCCTGCGTCAGCGGTCTGGATGACTTGCGTGCGCCCCTGGAAGAGACCGAGCTCACCCGCCGCCGTGCCACCAGCCTGGATGCCCGCGAAGCCGAACTGCTGGCCCTCTATGGCTACCCCTATGTCATGGAACGGTTTCGCCTGCACCTCACGCTGACGGGGCCGGTGGACGATTCACTGGCACAGCGGGTCAGCCGCGCAGCCGGCTCTGCCATTGCCCGCCTCAACACAGAGGCGCCGCTGTCGCTGGACCGGCTCTGCCTGTTTGTGGAGCGGAGTCCGGGCGCGCCGTTTCAGCGCGTCATTGATGTCAGGCTTGGCGCATGAGTGCCGCTCAGGACCGTTCCAGGCAAACGCACCTTCTCCCCGGGGGCCGTGCACCGCACGAAACAAAAAACGTGGGGGCCATCACGCGCCGCGCAGGGCCGCCCCAAGCAAGCGCAGCCCCCTCGGGGGGCAGCGCAGTACACGAAGTGAAAAGCGTGGGGGTCAACATATGACCGGCGCCTGGGTCTTTGTCTGCGGCCCCTCCGGCTCCGGCAAGGACAGCGTCATCGATTCCGCGCGAAAGCTTCTGGGCGCGCACCCCGGTATTGTGTTTGCACGCCGCATGGTCACGCGTGCCACACACGCAGGCTCCGACCATGACCCGGTAAGCGCATCAGCCTTTGCCGACCTGCTGCAATCAGACGGCTTGTGCTGGCACTGGCAAGCGCATGGCTTTGGTTATGGCATCGCCGGGCATTACGCCGACGCCATGCGGTCCGGATGCCTCGTGGTCGTCAACGGTTCGCGTGCACATGTGAAAAGCCTGCCGCCTTCCCCTGCCCTGCGGGTGGTCCAGATCAGTACCGACCCCGAACGACTGGCCTCCCGCCTGCTGCAGCGTGGCCGCGATACAGCCGAGGCCGTTGCCGACAGGCTGGCACGCAATGCCCATTTCGCCGACATGCAGGCCGACTGCGTGATCCTCAACAATGGGGAACTGGCAAACGCCGGCCGCCAGCTGGCGGACTACCTCACCAGTACGGCCCGGCCTGTGAATGCGGCCGAGAGTACCCCGCACCTGGCCCGCATCAGGACCCCCACGTAGTAGGCCCAACCGGGCGGGTTCGCCGCAGGGTCCTTGGCCAGATCATCCCAACGCCTGAGCGCCACGGCATCGGCGGCAAATGGCTGCTCGATAAAGGCTGCCGCTTCCTCTTGCGAAAAGGCACCGCCCTGCAGCGCCAGGCTGCGCACCGAGGCTGGTGACAGGCCGGACCGGTAGTGCGTGTCCACATGGCAGAGGTAGCGCTTGGCGTCCACATGCATGCGGATGGGTTCGAGCACGGCGTCCGGGATCACGCCGCGCAAAAACGGCAAGGCCAGGTACTGGTGCAGGTCATCAACAGCTGAGGACTTCCCCGATGCTTGGGGAGACAGCAGATGGCCGAGGTCATGCAGCAACGCGGCCGCCGTCAGTTCGGCAGACGCGCCCGCACGCTCCGCCAGGTGGGCGCACTGCAGGGCATGCTGTAGCTGGCTGATCGCCTCGGAGCCGTACTGCACGGCGCCCTGCGTCTGGAACAGCTCGGTGATTTCTTCTATTTCCAGGGCCATGGAAGTTACCAAGAATCAAACCAGCGCTTTGCGGATGCGCGCCGAGATCAGGTCGATGACGCTGACGGTGACCACGATGATGATCATCACGGCGCAGGTTTCGGCGTACTGGAAGCCGCGGATGATCTCCCACAACACCACACCGATGCCGCCTGCGCCCACCATGCCGACCACGGAAGCGGAACGCACATTGGACTCGAAGCGGTACAGGGTGTAGGAGATCCACAGCGGCAACACCTGCGGAATCACGCCATAAAAAATTTCTTCCAGAACATTTGCGCCGGTGGCGCGTATGCCCTCGACCGGCTGCGGATCGATCGATTCAACGGCTTCCGAAAACAGCTTGGCGAGAATGCCGGTGGTGTGAACCCAGAGCGCCAGCACCCCGGCAAAAGGCCCCAGGCCCACCGCCACGATGAACAACATGGCAAACACCATTTCGTTGATGGCGCGTGCCGCGTCCATCAGCCGGCGAACCGGTTGCCGCACCCACAGCGGGGCAATGTTGGCCGAGGACAGCAGGGCCAGCGGCACGGCACAAACCACGGCAAGGGCCGTGCCCCACAACGCGATCTGCACCGTGATCACCATCTCCTGCAGATACACAGACCACTGGCGAAAGTCCGGTGGAAAAAAACTGGCCGCGTATTCGGCCATGTTGCCGGAATCGCGCAGCAGGTCCAGCGGGCGCATGTCCGCCCCCTTCCAGGACAAGGCCAGCAGTGCGAGCAGCACCCCCCAGGCCATCAGGCCCAGCAGGCTGGCGCGCGGCACCTGCAGCGGCGCAGGAGGCATCGGGACTGACAGATGGACAGGGGTATTCACGGGCGATCTCAGTTGCGGCTCAGCTCGGCGAGCTTGCGGTCAATTTCGGCGACTTTGGCCTGCTTTTCGGTGGCTGCCAGCGTCGTGTCGGCTTCGAACTTGTTGCGCTCCTTGAACAGCTCAAGCTGGCGGATCGGGATCAGCTGGGCATTGGTCGAGGGCTTGAAGGCCGACAGTTTGGAAATCTTCATCAGCACATCTTTTTCCTGCTGACCGCCCTTGCCGTAGGCAAAGAAAAAGTCCTTGAGCTTCTGTTTCGTGGTTTCAGGCAGGTCTTTGCGCATGACCAGCGGGTCCAGCGGAATCAGGGGCGAAGTCCAGACCACGCGGATTTCCTTGAACTTCTCGGGCATGCGGTCCTTGATCTTGTCCAGCGCCTCGCTATTGGTCACCGCGACATCCACCTGCTTGTTGATGGCGGCCAGCGCATTGGTTTCATGGTTGGCGCTGCGTGACACCTTGAAAGCGGTTTTTGCGTCGATCTTGTTTTGGGCGAAAACGTAGTAACCGGGCACCAGGAAGCCCGAGGTTGAATTGGGGTCCCCATTGCCAAATGACAGGTTTTTGGCATTTTTCAGCACATCGTCCAGTGTCTTGAGCGGGCTGTCCTTTTGCACCACAAAATGCGAGTAGTAGCCTTGGGTGCCGTCCGCATTGACCATCTGGGCAAACACCTCGCCGCCGGCGCGGTCCACGGCCTCCATCGCCGACTTGTTGCCATACCACGCCAGATGCACTTTCCCGAAACGCATGCCTTCGATGATGCCGGCGTAGTCCGGCGCGAAGAAGGCATTAACCTTGTAGCCGGTCTTCTTTGCCATGTCCTCCAGCAGAGGCTGCCAGTCCGACTTCAGGTTCTGCGAGGACTCGGTCGAAATGATGCCGAAATTGACCTCCTTGATGTCCTGCGCAACGGCAGGGGCGGCCAGAAATATGGCGGCAGCCAGGCTGCCAATGAGTTTCCTGAGCATGGTGATTCCTTGTGTGAAGTGATGAGGGAAAGGTTGGGTTACCGGGGGACAGCGTCCGCCATGCCACGGGGCTGGCTCACGATGCCTGTTGCAGCTCGGCCAGCTTCCTGTTGATCAGCTCAAGCCTGGCGGCCTTGTCCTGCACCGCCATGCCGGCATCGGCCTCGAGCTTTGTCTTCTCGCGGAACAGCTCCAGCTGGCGCGTCGGCAGCAATTGGGCATCACTTGATTCGCGGAAGCCGCTGAGCGTCAGCTTGTTCAGGATCGCTGTCTCGCGCGCCGCATCCGGACCCTTGCCATAGTTGAGAAGAAACTGCCTGACGCGCTGCCTGGTCTCGCCGTCCAGGTCCTTGCGCCACATCATGGGATCGCCTGCGATCAGCGGCGATTTCCAGATCACGCGCAGCCTGGCCGCAATCTCGGGAACGCGCGCCTGCATGCGCTCGAAAACATCCGAGCTGTGCACGGCGGCATCGACCTGCTTGTTCGCCACGGCCATGATGTTGGCCTCGTGGTTGGCCCCGCGGATGTTCTTGAACGCTGTTTTCGGGTCCACCTTGTTCAGCGCAAAGATGTAATAGCTCGGTACCAGGAAGCCGGAAGTGGAATTGGAGTCGCCGATGCCGAAATTCAGGGACTTGCCGTTTTTGAGCACCTCGTTGATCGACTGGTAGGGGCTGTCCCGGTGAACGGACACCATCGAGTGGTAGCCAATCGATCCGTCGCTGTTCACCACCTGCGCAAACACCTCGGCACCGGCGCGGTCCACCGCTTCAATGCCCGACTTGTTCCCCAGCCAGGCCACCTGCACCTTGTTGAAACGCATGGCTTCGATCACACCGGCATAGTCGGGTGCAAAAAAAGCGTTGACCTTGATGCCGGTGCGTTTTTCCATATCAGCCAGCAGGGGCTGCCAGTCCTGCTTGAGGTTCTGGCTGGCCTCGGTGGACAGGATGCCGAAGCTGATCTCCTTCATCCCCTGGGCCTGCACCGGCGCCAGAGCGGCCAGCGCCGTCATGGCCAGTCCTGTCAACATGTTTTTGATCATGGCTGCTTCCTTGTAAATGTAAAGTGAAAGGAAATAGTCCGGCTCAGGCTGCCTGCGCCATCGGCGTCGGCCAGGCCAGGTGGGGAACGGGTTTGGCCTTGTCTTCCAGGCTGGAAATGGCATCGCCCAGGGACAGGATGTCGTCGGCTTCCGCGCCGTACAGCTCGCGCAACACGGCGGGCGTGAGGCCGACCGATGGGCCGTCATACACCACCTTGCCCTGGTGCAGCGCAATGGTGCGCGCGCAATACTTCATGGCCACATTCACCTGGTGCAACGACACCACCACGGTGCATTTGTCTTCGCGGTTCACCCGGGCCAGGATGTCCATCACCTTGCGCGAGGATTCCGGGTCCAGCGAAGCAATCGGCTCATCGGCCAGCACGACCCTGGCACCCTGCACCATGGCACGCGCAATGGCAGCGCGCTGCTGTTGTCCGCCCGACAGCGTGGAAGCGCGCTGCGCGCAACATTCGGCAATACCCACACGGCGCAGGGCTTCGATGCCCCTGGCTTTTTCTTCGGGTGTGAACCAGCGGATGAGGCTGCGCCACATCGGCACCTTGTGCAGGGTGCCGGCCAGTACATTGACGATCACTGGCAGGCGGCCGACCAGGTTGAACTGCTGGAAGACAAAACCGATGCCGGAACGCACCGAGCGGATGTTGGACGCGATCTTGCCGTTGCGCTGAACGGTCCGGCCATGAATCAAGATAGACCCCTGCTCGGACGTATCGCCGGCCATCAGCCCTGCCATGTGCCGCAGCAGGGTGGATTTGCCGGAACCGGAAGCGCCGATCAGCGCGACCATTTCGCCCGGCGCAATGCTCAGGTCCACCTGCCGCAGGGCCTGGCGGCCATTGCCGAAGGTCTTGCTCAGGGTATTGATTCGAATGGCAGCTTCCATGGTCTCTCCAAGGGTTGAACCGTGTTGAATCTAGGGTCGCAATGTGTCGTTTTGATGTCAGTTCCGGCCTCCGGGCCGGCCCCGGGGCGCCGGATGCCCCGCCTCCGGACAGGCCTGGCGGGGGCGGGGCACAATAAGCCCATGCCTTACCTGCCTGCCTTCATCGCCCCTACCCGCTACACCGACCCCGTCGCCGCCCTGGCCCAGGTGCGGCTGATTTATGACCAGCAGATTGCCCACCTGCGCGACGCCATGCACCGTTATGTGGCAGGGGAAACGCTGCCCGGCCATGTGCGGGCCTGCTACCCCTTTGTGCGAGTGCAAACCGAAACGGTGGCGCGGGCCATCCTGGAAACGCCTGACATTTCCCAGCTCAGTTATGGTTTTGTGGCCGGGCCGGGCCGCTTTGAAACCACACTGACGCGGCCCGACCTGTACGGCAACTATTACCTGGAGCAATTCCGCCTGCTCCTGCAAAACCATTCGGTCGAACTCGAAGTGGGCACCAGCACCCAGCCGATTCCCGTGCATTTCTCGTTTGCCGAACATGACCACATTGAAGGCAATCTGAGTGCCGACCGCCGCATGCTGATGCGCGATGTGTTCGACCTGCCGGACCTGGCCGCCATGGACGACGGCATCGCCAACGGCACCTACGAACCGCGGCCCGGCGAGCCGCAGCCGCTGTCGCTGTTCACCGCCGCCCGGGTGGACTACTCATTGCAGCGCCTGCGCCACTACACTGGCACCTCGCCCGAATGGTTCCAGAACTTTGTGCTGTTCACCAAC
>CAZIYA010000089.1:0-11658 GCA_964543355.1 uncultured Polaromonas sp. | reverse complement strand
GTCGGTGCCGGCCGGGCCGCTGGTGCCTATGCACACACCGATGTTCCCGGCCTTGGCGCGGGTGTAGCCTTCGGCCATGTGTGACGCAGCTTCGACGTGCCGCGCCAGGATATGCGTGATCGACTGGCGCTCGCGCAGCGCGGAATAAAACGGGTTGATGGCCGCGCCGGGCACACCAAAAGCTTGTGTGATGCCTTCTTTTTCCATCACCAGAACGGCGGCCATGGCGGCCTTCATTTTTGCCATCGAAGTCTCCTAGAGGGTTGCTGATCGTTGAATGGATGGTCGCGGCGTTGGCTGCTGCGGGGAAGCCCCGCCCCGTGCATTACGCTTATTCCAATCTGGAATAAATGATTGCCGGGCCGATGTTGCCGTGGTCTACTTGCGGCCATGGACCGCATTCAGGCCATCCGGCTTTTCATTCGCGTGGTTGACCTTGGCTCTTTCAGCAAGGCCGCGGCCGACATGGGCATGGGCCAGCCGTCGGCCACCAAGCTGGTGGTGCAGCTGGAAAAGCAGCTGGGTTCGCGGCTGCTCCACCGCTCGACACGCGGCGTGACGCCCACCGAGATAGGCGCGCTGTATTACGCCAAGTGCAAGCTGATCGCACACCATGTAGAGGAAGCCGAGACGGTGGCCGCACTGCTGCAGTCGCAGGTTCAGGGCGGCCTTCGAATCACCACCTCGGTGGCTTTCGGGCGGCGCGTTCTTGTGCCCCTGGTCATGCGTTTCATGCAGCTCCATCCCAAACTGCAGATCGAGCTGAACTTCGAAGACCGTTATGTAAGCCTGGTTGAACAGGGCATCGACGTGGCGATCCGGATGGGCCCGCTGGCCGACTCGACACTGGGCGCGCGTTACCTCGGCATCAATCCGTGGGTGGTGGTGGCTTCACCCGAGTACATCAAAAGGCGCGGCGCGCCGGCCGATCCCGCCGGTCTTGTCAAGCATGATGCGCTGGTCTACAGCACGGTGCAGGGCGATGCCCGCTGGCATTTCACCGGGGCCGAAGGACATGCACGGCCGGTTTCTGTGAGCGGGCCCTTGCGCTCGAACAATCTTTCGGCACTGCTGGCGGCGGCGCGCGGCGGCATGGGCGTGGCCGCCTTGCCCAAGTACGTGGCGCATGAGTCAATGCGCAGCGGCGCCCTGGTGCCCGTGTTGAGCGACTGGATGCTGCCATCGCAGGAAATCCATGCCGTTTATCCCTCGCCCCAGCTGGTGCCGGCCAAGGTCAGCGGCTTTGTCGGCTGGCTGCAAGGCCAGTTCGGCGACTCATGGTGGACGGATGAGAAGTAGCTGCTGCCGGGGCGGGCGTGGGTGCCCGGCCGCCACAAACAATTACTCATCGATAAACTATTGGATATATCAATTAGTTGAGAGTTATGGATAAAGGGGCTGAATGAAGAATGCGACATTGCGTCAGCTCAAGGTTTTCGAGGCCGTCGCCCGCAACCTGAGTTTCTCGCGGGCTGCGGAGGAGTTGCACCTGACGCAGCCGGCGGTCTCCATCCAGGTCAAAAAGCTGGAGGATCACGCCGGCCTTCCGCTGTTCGAGCAACTGGGCAAGAAAATCCACCTCACGCCGGCGGGCGTGGAGATGCTGCATTCCAGCCGCATCATCATCCAGCAGTTCAAGGAAGTGGAAGAGGCCATGGCGCAGTTCAAGGGCGTCTCCGGCGGCAAGCTGAACGTTGCGGTGATCAGTGCCGGCGACTATTTCTTCCCGCGCCTGCTGGTGGAGTTCGCAAGGCGCCACTCCGGTGTGACGCTGGACTTCGGCGTCTGCAACCGCGAAGAACTCCTGAACCAGCTGACCGACAACCTGACGGATCTGGCCATCATGGTGCGTCCGCCGCTGGACATGGACACGGTGAGCGAGCCTTTTGCGCCGCATCCCTACGTGGTTGTGGCGGCTCCCGACCATCCGCTGGCGGCCAAAAAGCGCATTCCCCTGTCGCGCCTGGCAAGAGAGCCGTTTGTGGTGCGCGAGAAAGGGTCCGACACCTGGAACTCGATGCAGGAAGGTTTTGGCGATCACCTGGCCGATCTCAACATCGCGATGGAGATCAAGAGCACCGAGACCATCAAGCAGGCGGTGATTGCGGGCATGGGTGTGAGCTTCCTGTCGGCGCACACCATCAGCCGCGAACTCCAGGTGGGCAGCCTGACGGTGCTTGATGTGCAGGGTTTTCCGCTGATGCTTCACTGGTATGTGGTGCACCGCCGCAACAAGCGCCTGACGCCGGTGGCCCAGGCCTTCAAGACTTTTCTGATGAGCGACGGCGGTGCACTGATCGAGCAGACCATCGGCTTTCGCCCTAAGGCCGTCACCCGCCCCAAACCGGCCGCACGCTAGCAAAAAATCAGCGCAGGTAACTACTCACCTCGCATTAGAGGAGCAGCAATGCCAGCGCCATCGTGGAACCGGCTTTGCCGGGCCACAGATGGTGTCCCCTGTAGGGGAAGACGCCGAAGGCGGCTCAGGGGGGTGAGTAGTTATCAGCGCAGCAGGAAATACGCAGCCAGAACGTACAGCACGGCCGCGAACACTTTTTTCAGCGGCCGGATGTCCATGCGATGGGCCGTGCGCGCGCCCAGCGGCGCCGTGCTGATGCTGGCCAGCGCGATGACGATCAGACCCGGCAAATAGAGAAAACCCACGGAGCCGGGCGGCATCTGTGGCAGATCCCGGCCAGCCCAGATGTAGCCCAGCGTGCCGGCCAGTGCGATCGGGAAACCGAGCGCTGCCGACGTGCCCACGGCGTCATGGATTTTCACGTTGCACCAGGTCATGAACGGCACCGACACAAAAGCGCCGCCCGCACCCACCAGCGAAGACAACATGCCGATCACCCCGCCCATGCCGAAGGTGCCCAGGCGGCCGGGCAGGGTGCGGCTCGGTTTCGGTTTGCGGTCCAGGAACATCTGGGTGGCTGAAAACGCCACGAAGACCGCAAACAGGATGCTCAGGATTTTCCCAGGCAGTGCCGCTGCCAGCTGCGCGCCGACCAACGCACCCAGCAGGATGCCGGGTGTCAGCAACCGGACGATGGGCCAGAGCACCGCTCCACGCCGATGGTGCGCGCGCACCGACGACAGCGAGCTGAAGCAGATGGTGGCCAGCGACGTGGCGACCGCCATCTTCACGGTGTATTCCTGCGGATAGCCCTTGGACGTCAGGATGAAGGTCATGAAGGGCACCATCAGCATGCCGCCGCCAATGCCCAGCAGACCGGCGAGAAAGCCGGTGCACAGGCCCAGCAGGAGGAGTTCGGCAATGAGTTGGGGCTCGATGGACATCGGATCTGCGCTGGTGGGCGTGACCCCGGTCAAGCCCGGGATGATGAGAAGAAAAAGGTGTCTGCGAGTACCACCGGACCGTCATCCTGAACCAGGGTTCAGGTGGGCGAGGGCAGTCAGGTTTCGGGTTCGTCTAACGCGAGACGATCACGCCTGCCTGACAATTTACCAAGCCCGTGCTCTAAGAGCATTGGTTCAAGGAAATATAAAGCCCGGTGCGCACCGCAGACAGTTTGATTGTAGGCGCTGGCGCCCCTGTTGGCGAGCGGCTTTACAGCAGTCGGCCGTCCACGCCCAGCGCGCTGTCCAGGCGTTGCAGCAGCGCCGTCAGTTGCGGTTGCGCAGCGGCTTCCGCGGCTGACATGCCGGCAGCCTGCGGTTTGGCAGTGGAGGTCGTAGCGGTGGCGGTGCGTGAAGTTTTCAGTGCATTCGCTTCGAGTTCGGACAGCTCGAAAGCCAGGTTCAGGGCGGCCAGCACGGCAATGCGGTCGCGCGCCTTGATTTTTCCGGCATCGCGGATCTTGCACATGGCGGCATCGACTTTTTCCACGGCGTCGAGCAGCCGGGCTTCGCCGCCTTCGGGGCAACCGAGCAGGTAGCTCTGGCCCATGATCTGTACGTCAAGCTGTTTCATCTGTCCGACCCCACAGGTGTTCTGCCGTTGCCATGGCCTGCCACGGTTGCGGATCCATCCGGCAGGCGGTCGAGCAGGGCATCGACGCGGGCCCGGGCTGCACTCAGGCGCGACCGCAGCGAGTCGCGCTCCTGGGTCAGCTCATGGACCTGTTCGCTGAGCAGGGCGTTGGTGCGCTGCAGCTCCTCGTAACGCAGCAGGAGCCGCTCCACGCGTTCGGCAATCTGGTCGATGTGGGTTTGGTTCGCCATGGCAGCGTCAATTGTAGGGTTTGCACGGTTTTGGCGCGTAGAATCTTGTCTGTTGGTGCTCGCGGTGTGGTTCACACGCCGCAGTTCAACGGGAAGCAGGAGGAAGTCTCTGCCATCCGGACCAGGGTAGCCCTGGCCGGAAGCGCCGCGACTTTTAACCTGCGCTGCCCCCGCAACGGTAAACGGACGAATGCCGCTCCCCTGATCCAGGTGGGGGAGTGCATTCAGTTTTCATCATGAGCCACTGAGCGTTTTGAACACGCGCTTGGGAAGGCGATGAAAGCAGTTCCGTCAGCCCGGATACCGGCCAACAAGGTGAACGCGCGCGTCCTTTATCTGACCGGGCGTTTGTAACGCTCATGCACTGGCGGGGAAGCCGGTGAGGGCCTTTTGTTGTTGATTCCTCTTCATGAAAACTTGTGTTTCCCACGCACGCCTTGCCGCGCTTCCGCTGGCTCTGGCGGCAGCATTTCCCGTATTTGCCCAATCCAGCGCCCCGCCGCAACTCAAGGAAACGGTGGTCACGGCAACCCGTACCGAGCGGCCGGTGGGTGAGGTTGTTGCCGATGTCACCGTCATCGACCGGGAGGTCATCGAGCGCAGTGGCGCTGTCGGCCTGGTGGACGTGCTTGCACGCGTTCCCGGCATCGAGATCACGCGCAATGGGGGCACCGCAAGCAACAGCAGCGTGTTCGTGCGCGGTGGTGAGAACCGGCATACCGCGGTGCTGATTGACGGCGTCCGGGTGGACGCCCAGACCACCAGCGGTGGTACCAGCTGGAACGCCATTCCGCTCGCGCAGATCGAGCGCATAGAAATTGTGCGAGGCCCCACCAGCGCGGTTTATGGCTCGGACGCCGTGGCCGGGGTGATCCAGATTTTCACCAAAAAAGGGCAAGGGCCTTTTGCGCCGGTAGTGAGCATGGGTTACGGCTCCCACCATACCCGCCGGCTGGATTTTTCGGCCAGCGGATCGGCCGATGCTTTTGACTACTCATTCGGCGTGTCGGAGGGCAGCAGCAGGGGTTTCAACGCCCGGCCCATTGCCGGCCAGAACCCCGATGCCGACGGCTACAGGAGCAGCAGTGCCAATGCAAAGCTCGGTTTGCAGCTTGCTCCCAATCAGCGCCTGCAGGCTACTGTGCTGCAGAGCCGGGTGGATTCGCAATACGACAGCGGCTTGACCCGGGACTACAGGCGCATCAGCCGGCTGCAGACGGCTGGCCTGCAATTGGAATCGCAATGGACCGACCGCTACAGCACCAACGTGGGCGTCAGCCAGGGAACCGATGAGGGCGAAGAAGTCATAGGCGCCGCCTTTGACCAGACCAAAATCAAGAACCTGCTCTGGCAAAACGAGTACAAAATCGGGCCCCATCTGCTGAGCGCCATCGTGGAAGAGCGGGAGTCGGAGTTTCTCCTGACCTCGGCCCCGCGCATAGAGCGGGTCAAGTCGCAAAGCGGCCTGGGCCTGGGTTATGCCTGGTCGGAAGGGGTGCATACGGTGCAGCTCAATACCCGGCACGACAAGGACAGCGAGTTCGGCGGAAAGAGCACGGGCTCGGCGGCCTATGCCATTGCCTTGAGCCCGCAGTGGAAACTTTCTGCGAGTGCGGGTACCTCCTTTCGTGTGCCCACGCTGTACCAGCGCTTCAGCCAGTATGGGGTCGCCACACTCAGGCCCGAGTCCGGCCGGAGTACCGAAATCGGGTTGAAGTATGCACAGGGCAGCAGCGAATTCGGCGTTGTGGCTTACCAGAACAAGGTGAGCAACTTGTTGACGTTCCTGTCCGGTGCGTCGGCGGCGGGATGCCCTCGCCCGGCGGTCGGTTGTTATTCCAATACGGCGCAAGCGCAGTACGACGGGGTGACTTTCTCCGCAGCCGGCAAAGCCGGGCGGTTTGGCCTCTACGGCTCGCTGGACATCCAGAATCCCCGGGACGTGAGCCTCAACAAGCAACTGGCCCGCAGGGCGCGCCGGCATGCCACCCTGGGAGCGGACACCCGCATCGAAGGCTGGACGCTGGCTGCCGATCTCCTGCTGTCGGGCAAGCGCTTCGATACGGTGGCCAACACCACCGTGCTTCCGGGTTACGGGCTCCTCAATCTCAGTGCTTCCACGGCTTTGTCCAGGGAATGGAAGCTGGTCGCCAAACTGGACAACCTGACCGACAAGATCTACCAGACCGCCAGCGGCTACGCCATGGCGGGCCGCACCGCCTATGTTGGTGTGTCGTGGGCGCCCCTGTAAAAAAGGCATCATTGATCATGCCTTTGCGATGCCCCGCCATCCTCATCGCCGCCCCGGCCTCCGGCCAGGGCAAGACCACGGTTGCCTGCGCGCTGGCGCGGCTGCACGCGCGCCAGGGCCGGCGCGTGCGTGTCTTCAAGTGCGGGCCGGATTTTCTCGACCCCTACTGGCTGACGCTGGCCAGCGGTGCGCCTGTGCATCAGCTCGACCTGTGGATGACCGGCGAGGCGGACTGCGCACGCCGCCTGCACGATGCCGCGCAGGAGGCCGACCTGATCATTGTCGAAGGCGTCATGGGGCTGTTCGACGGTCAGCCGAGCGCGGCCGACCTGGCCCAGCGTTTTGGCCTGCCGGTGCTGGCTGTCATCGATGCCGGTGCGATGGCGGGCACCTTTGGCGCGCTGGCCTGGGGGCTGCAGCATTACCGGGAAGGCCTGCGGTTTGCCGGTGTGCTGGCCAACCGGGTGGCGTCCGACAGCCATGCGGTCATGCTGCAGGAAAGCCTGCGCGAACCCGCAGGCTGGCTGGGCGCCCTGATGCGCAGCAGTGCCGTGACGCTGCCTGAGCGGCATCTGGGCCTGGTGATGTCTGATGAGCTGGGCGACGCCATGCAGCGGCTGGACGCCGCGGCCGATGCGCTGGCCGCGACGCCGCTGGGGCAGATGAACGGGGATGACTTGCAGGCCTGGGCCGTTCCCTTCGTGGCGCCCGATGTGCCGGGGTTTCCAGCCGGTGCCCTGCAAGGCCGAACGGTGGCCGTGGCACGGGATGCCGCCTTCTGCTTCATCTACGCGGCCAACCTGGATTGCCTGCGCGAACTCGGTGCGCAACTGGCGTTTTTCTCGCCCCTCGCCGATGCGGCCTTGCCCGCGTGCGATGCGCTCTGGCTGCCCGGCGGCTACCCCGAGCTGCATGCCGAAACCCTGGCCGCCAACAGCGCCATGCGCGCCTCTGTGGCCGCCCATGTGCGCGCCGGCAAGCCAGTCTGGGCGGAGTGCGGCGGCATGATGGCGCTGTTTGATGAATTGCAAACCGTCGATGGCACAACCCACGCGATGTGGGGTTTGCTGCCCGGCAGCGTGACCATGCAAAAACGCCTCGCCGCCCTCGGTCCACAGCAACTGGGTGTGGCCGGCGGAACGCTACGCGGCCACACTTTTCACTACTCGACCTGCACGACACCGCTGCAGCCCGCTGCACGCACCGAGGCCGCGCCGGGGCGCAAGCTACGCTCCGGCGGCGAGGCGCTTTATGTCTCCGGTTCCGTCCGGGCCAGTTATTTCCATGCCTGGTTTGCCTCGGACCCCGCGGCCGCCGCGCAGCTTTTTCTGGAACAGGCCTCATGAGCACAACGACTGACTGGCGCGTGCTGGCCGCAGCCCGGGACACGGCAGCCTATGGGCCGCAGCGCATCGTCTGCCTGACCGAGGAGCCGACCGAGTGGCTGTACCTGCTGGGTGAAGAGCGCCGCATCGTCGGCATTTCGGGCTACACCGTGCGGCCGCCACGGGCGCGCGAGGAAAAACCCAAGGTCAGCGCTTTCCTCAGCGCCAAGATCGACAAAATTGTCGAGCTGCAGCCCGACTGCGTGATCGGGTTTTCCGACCTGCAGGCCGACATCGCCTCACAGCTGGTCAAAAAAGGCATCCAGGTCACCATCTTCAACCAGCGCAGCGTGGCGGAAATTTTTTCCATGATGTACCAGCTTGCCGCCATGGTGGGCCAGGAGGCGCAGGGGCTGACGCTTATCCAGGGCATGCAGCGCCGCCTGCTCGAGATCGAGCAGGCGGCGGCAGGCCTGAAGCGCCGGCCGCGCGTGTTTTTTGAAGAGTGGTACGACCCGCACATCAGCGCGATTGCCTGGGTGTCGGAGCTGATCGGCATTGCCGGCGGCGACGACTGTTTCCCCGAACTGGCGGCCAAGGCCATGGGCAAGGACCGCATCATTGCCGACGGCGGCGAGATCGTGCGGCGCAACCCCGACATCATTCTCGGCTCCTGGTGCGGCCGCAAGTTCAAGCCGGACCATGTGCGGGCCCGCGCCGGCTGGGAAAACGTCAACGCCGTCAAGAACAACCAGTTGTTCGAAATCAAGTCTGCCGAAATCCTGCAGCCCGGTCCGGCGGCCCTGACGGATGGTGTGGAGCAGATTCACGGGCTCATCATGGACTGGGACATGACCCCCACGCTCGGCACTGGCGTGTCCTCGCTGCCCCCCGAGGGGGCCGTCCGCGCCTTGGGGCGGCCCGGCGGCGCGGGGTCCGCCACATGAATACCCTTCACATAGCCCGCAGCGAATTGATCCTCGGCGGCCAGAGAAGCGGCAAGTCGCGCCGCGCAGAAATGCTGGCGCGGCTGTGGCTGGCACAATCGCCCGCGCACCGGGCGGTGCTGGTTGCCACCGGCCAACCCTGGGACGACGAAATGCGCGAACGCATTGCGCGCCACCAGCGGGACAGGGCAGAACGCGTGCCGGGCATGGCCACGGTGGAGGAGCCGCTGCAACTGCCGCAGGCGCTGGCGGCACACGGCAGTGCGCAGACGCTGGTGGTTGTGGATTGCCTGACACTGTGGCTGACCAACCTGCTGATGCCGGCCGAAGATGTGAAGTCAAATCGGGCGCCAGCCCTTTCCCCGTCTGCGCAGACAGCAATGCTTCTGGAAGCAATCGAAAGCAGTCCCGGCCCGCTGGTGCTGGTCGGCAACGAGATCGGGCTGGGCGTGATTCCGCTCGGGCGCGAGGTCCGCGCCTTTGTCGATGCACTGGGCCGGCTCAACCAGGAAGTGGCGCAGGCCTGCGAACGCGTGACCCTGATGGCCGCCGGTTTGCCGCTCACGCTGAAAGGCCGGCCATGAAAAATGCAGCAACCCTTCTGGTGCTGCTGTGCTGCGTGGTGATGGCACCTGTCCACGCGCTGCAGCTGGTCGACGACCGGGGTGTCACCGTCACCTTTGCCCAGAGTCCGCAGCGCATCGTCAGCCTGCTGCCTTCGCTGACCGAAAGTGTATGTGCGATGGACCAGTGCCAGCGCCTCGTTGGCGTTGATCGTTATTCGAACCACCCGGCCAGCGTACGCAGCCTGCCGGTGATGGGCGGCGGGCTGGACCCGAACATCGAAGGCATCGTTGCGCTCAAGCCCGATGTGGTGCTGCTGGCGACTTCCTCGCGCGCCAGCCAGCGCCTGGAATCGCTGGGCATCAAGGTGGTGGCGCTGGAACCCAAAAGCCATGCCGATGTCCGGCGTGTGCTCGGAAAAATCGGCGTGCTGCTCGACATTCCCGACGCACAGGGCGTGGACCGCCTGTGGCGCATCATTGACACCAGCATCTCGGCTGCGGCCCAGTCGCTGTCGCCCAGGGCCAGAAGTGCGCGCGTGTATTTTGAAGTCAACCGAGGTCCTTATGCCGCGGGCGAGTCCTCCTTCATCGGCGAAACACTCACCCGCCTCGGTGTCAAAAACGTGGTGCCGGCAGCGCTCGGCCCCTTCCCGCGGCTCAACCCCGAGTACGTGGTGCGCGCCAACCCCGACGTGATCATGGTCGGCAACCGCAGCATGCAGGCCATGGCGACGTATCCCGGCTGGGGCAGCATCAAGGCGGTGCGCGAGCAGCGCATCTGCGTGTACGGCGTGGGCGAGTCCGACGTGGTGGTGCGCCCCGGCCCGCGCATGGCCGAGGCGGCCCGCCTGATGGCCAGGTGCCTGGAGGACAAGGCGCCGTGAGTGCGTTGGCCCTGCCTTTTCCGAACCAGCATCGCCAGGCTCTGCTGTTGGCCCTGGGCCTGCTGCTGGCCAGTGCGGCGCTGCTGCTGCTCGGCGTGAGTGTGGGCAGCACCGGCTTCGAGAGCGTGCGCAACATGCTGGACGATGCGCAGGCCCTGCAGATCGTCCGCGAGATCCGCCTGCCGCGCACGGTGGGCGCGTGGCTGGCCGGCGCCCTGCTGGGCCTGGCCGGTGCGGTGGCGCAGGGCCTGTTCCGCAACCCGCTGGCCGACCCCTACCTGCTGGGCAGCGCGTCGGGTGCCTCGCTGGGCGTGGCCAGCGCCATGGCGCTGTTCGGTGTGTCGCCGCTGGCCACACACTGGCTGGCGCGGATCGGGCTCACCGGCGCGGCTTTTGTCGGCGCCGTGCTGGCCGTGCTGCTGACCCTGTTGCTGGCCAAGGGCGTGCAGCACACCCTGCGCCTGCTGCTGGCCGGCGTGATTGTCGGCGTGGTGCTGGGCGCCTTCACCTCGCTGATCCTGCTGCTCACGCCCGAGATCATGCAGGCCATGCAGTCTTTCATGCTCGGCAGCACCGGTTTTGTCGGATGGTCGGCATGTGCCGTGATGGCGGCGGTGCTGGCAGCCAGCATGTTGGCCGCCTGGATGATGAGCCATGTGCTCGATGGCCTGGCCCTTGGCGAGTCCACCGCGCAAAGCCTGGGCCTGCGTCTGCCGCAGATGCGGGTGGCGCTGGTGGCGGTGCTGGCGCTGGCCACCGGCACCGCCGTGGCGCAGACCGGGCTGATTGCTTTTGTCGGCCTGGCTGCGCCGCACCTGGTGCGTTCTGTCGTCAAGACCACGCATGGCCGGCTGATTGTGCTGGCCAGCCTGATGGGCGCGGTGCTGCTCACGGCCGCCGACACCCTGGCGCGCTGGCTGGTGGCGCCGCAGGAGTTGCCCGTGGGCGTGCTGACAGCCGTGCTGGGCGGCGGTTACCTGCTGTGGCTGATGCACCGGCATACTGGAAGAGGGGCGGGCTTGTGATGGGAAGCACCTCTTCAGTTGCTATGGATTCAGTAGCTATTGACGCCCGCTCCATCAGGGCCAGGCTCGGAAATGTCGAGGTACTGCACGACATTTCCCTGGCGTTGACGGCCGCGCGCTGGACCAGCATCGTCGGCCCCAACGGCGCCGGCAAATCCACCCTGCTCAAGGTGCTGGCCGGTTTGCTGCCGCACCGCGGCGAGGTGGCCTTGCTTGGCCGGCCGCTTCTGGCCATGCGTGCGCGCGAACGCGCGAAGCAGTTGTCCTGGCTGGGCCAGAACGAAAGCTCGGCCGACGACCTCACGGCTTATGACGTCGCCATGCTGGGGCGCCTGCCGCACCAGGCCTGGCTGGCACCGCCCAGCGCGCAGGACCACGCCGCCGTCGAACGTGCACTGCAGGCCACGCAGGCCTGGGCTTGGCGCGGTCGCGCCCTGGGCCAGCTCTCCGGCGGCGAGCGCCAGCGGGTGCT
>CAZIYA010000088.1:0-11698 GCA_964543355.1 uncultured Polaromonas sp. | reverse complement strand
CCATTACGACTACTGGTCCGACAAGGTACGCCGCTCCATCGTGGTTGATGCGAAGTGTGATTTGCTGCTCTACGGCAATGCCGAACGCGCGATTGTCGAAATTGCCCACCGCATCGCCGCCAAGGAGCCGGTGGCGACCATGACCGATATCCGCGGCACGGCCTTCATCCGCCGCACGGGTGACGACACCGCGCAGGGCTGGTTCGAGATCGATTCCACCAGCGTGGACGCGCCGGGCCGGGTCGAGGCGCATGTCAATCCCTACCTGATGATTTCGGAGCAGGCGAAAGAGCAGGGCGCCAGCTGCGCACGCGAAGACGAGGCTGCCGAGGTGGCTGTGAAGGCCGAATCGGCGGGTTCGCCAATTCTCGCCAAAGCGCCGCAGGCCAATCCGGCCATCAAACCGCTGACCTTCGTCCCCAACCCCAGCCTGTCCCACATGCAGGGCAGGATCAAGGTGCCGCCGCGCGACCGCTCGGTGATCCGCCTTCCGTCTTACGAACAGGTCAAAAGCGACGCGGTGCTTTACGCCCACGCCAACCGCGTGCTGCACCTGGAAACCAACCCCGGCAACGCCCGCGCGCTGGTGCAAGCGCACGGCGAAGGCACCACCGCGCGCGACGTGTGGATCACGCCGCCGCCGATTCCGTTGACCACGGCTGAGATGGACTACGTGTTCGACCTGCCGTATGCACGCGCCCCGCACCCGGCCTACCAGGATGAGAACGGCAGCCACGACGGCGCGACCAAGATCCCGGCCTGGGAAATGATCCGCTTCAGTGTCAACATCATGCGCGGCTGTTTCGGCGGCTGCACCTTCTGCTCCATCACCGAGCACGAAGGCCGCATCATCCAGAGCCGTTCGGAAGACTCGGTGATCCGCGAGATCGAAGCCATCCGCGACACCGTCAAGGGCTTCACCGGCGCCATTTCCGACCTGGGCGGGCCGACCGCCAACATGTACCGCATCGGCTGCAAGTCGCCCGAGATTGAATCGGCCTGCCGCAAGCCGAGCTGTGTCTACCCGGGCATCTGCCAGAACCTCAACACCGACCACAACCCGCTGATCAAGATGTACCGCCGCGCGCGGGCGCTCAAGGGCGTGAAGAAAATTTTGATCAGCTCCGGACTGCGTTACGACCTGGCCGTGCAAAGCCCCGAGTACGTGAAGGAACTGGTCACGTACCATGTCGGCGGCTACCTCAAGATCGCGCCTGAGCATACCGAGCAGGGCCCGCTCACCAAGATGATGAAGCCCGGCATCGGCAGCTATGACAAGTTCAAGCAGATGTTCGAGAAGTACAGCCTCGAAGCCGGCAAGAAGCAGTTCCTGATTCCCTACTTCATCGCCGCCCACCCCGGCACCAGCGACGAAGACATGATGAACCTGGCGATCTGGCTGAAGAAGAACGGCTTCCGCGCCGACCAGGTGCAGACGTTTTACCCATCGCCCATGGCCACGGCCACGACGATGTACCACACCAACAAGAACCCGCTGCGCAAGATCACCCGCGACAGCGAGACGGTGGACATCGTGCGCGGCGACAAGCGGCGCCGCCTGCACAAAGCCTTTCTGCGCTACCACGACGCCAACAACTGGCCGCTGCTGCGCGAGGCGCTCAAAGCCATGGGCCGCGCCGACCTGATCGGCAACGGCAAGCACCACCTGATCCCGACCTTCCAGCCCATGACGGATGGTGGCTACGTGAGCGCGCGCAAGAAGAACTCGACCACGGTGGCTTTGAAACCGGTCACGCCGGTGAAGGGGCGCATCCTGACCCAGCACACCGGGCTGCCTCCGCGCGACAACGGCTCCGGCAAGCCCGGCAGCAAGCCTTTCGCCCGCAAGGCACGTTGACCCCGGCGCGGTTCACACCGCGCAAACCTCTTACAGCGCTTTCATGTGCTTGCAGCGGACCACTTCCCCGCACCGGCATATCGCCGTAGACTGTTTTTTTTTCTTCGGAGAAAAGCACCATGCTCAAAAGCGCAGCCCTGTATTCCTATGTGCCTGCCAGCGACATGGCGCGGGCTCGCCAGTTTTATGAAGACAAGCTGGGCCTGGGCCGCGGCCAGCCCTCGGGCCCCGGTCTGATTTTCAAGTGCGCCGGTGGAACGGGGTTTTTCATGTACCCCACACCCGGCGCCGGCACCAACCAGGCAAGCTGCGCCTTCTGGCAGGTGGACGACATCAGGGCCACGGTGAGCTGGCTAAAGGGCCGCGGCGTGGTGTTTGAAGAGTACGACACGCCCGACATGAAAACCGAGGGCAGCATCTTCACCGGCGGCGGCGCCATGGCGGCCTGGTTCAAGGACACCGAGGGCAACATCATGGCCGTGGTTCAGGACCTCGACGAATAGGCCTTTTGGCCCATCCCCCGGTTTTTGCAGGCAAAAAAATGCCTCCAGCCGAGAGGTGGCGGGCGCAAGCAGCTATTGAATCGATAGTATTCCAGCTGCCCGGCCACGCCTGTCGCACCACGTTTTATAGTGGAGGCCATGCCCCAGGACCGCACGCTGCTGCAGCAAACCACCACCCTCCAGGTCGAGCGCGTGGTGCTGCACGCGTCTTCCGCGCAATGGAGCCCGAGTTACGAGGTGGCTTCACCGCGCCTGGTGCTGCCGGCCAGCGGCGCCACCGAATTCCGCATGGCCGCGCAAAGCGTGCTGCTCGACGGCCTGACCGCGCTGAGCCTGCCGGCCGGCCTGCTGTACCAGATGAAGCCTTGCGCTGATGCCGCTCGTGCCAGCATCGTTGTCAGTGCGCGGCCGGGTGCCGGCCATGCGCTGCCGCCGTCGAATGCATGGGCGCTGAGCCCGCGTGCTGTCTGGC
Organism: uncultured Polaromonas sp.; assembly: GCA_964543355.1. Lineage (GTDB taxonomy): Bacteria > Pseudomonadota > Gammaproteobacteria > Burkholderiales > Burkholderiaceae_C > Polaromonas. The sequence continues at coordinate 8,865 of CAZIYA010000088.1, read as the reverse complement.
TGCTGAGGCGGCATTGGCGCGCGATCGCAATGGGCAAAGGCGGTGAGTCTACGCAAGCGCTTCTGCAAACCGTGTTGCGGCACGCGCCACCGGTTGCGCGCATCCAGGGCCGTTCAGCGCCCGCGGTGCAACGTGCGCAGCGCTTCATGGTGACGCGCATCGCGGCAGCCGGCGCTACGCCCTGGACCTTGCACGATGTGGCGGACGCGGCTTATTGTTCGGTTTTCCATCTGGCGCGTTCCTTTCGCAAACACACGGGCCTGAGCCTGCATGGCTACCGTCAGCGGCTGCGCCTGGCCGCGGCGCTGCAGCGGCTGGAGGAGGGCGAGCGCGACATTGCCGCGCTGGCGCATGAGCTCGGCTACAGCAGCCAGAGCCACCTGGGTGCGGCCTTTGCGCGAGAGCTCGGCGTAACGCCCGCACAAGCCCGGCGCGAACTCACGGCCTGACACCGCCGCCACCACAAGCGCAGGAATCTGATAGCCACTGCCGGCCCGCGCAGCCAGACTGCGCCCATGAACCGCAACCTCGCTATCGGCCTGCTGGCCGCGCTGGCCGCCGCCCTGATCGGCAGCGGCTGGCAAATCGCTTCGCGCCATGGCGTCACCACCACCCTGGGCCCGCTGGAGATAGCCGTGCTGCGCTACGGCGTGCCCGCGCTGGTGCTGCTGCCGCTGTTGATCCAGACCGGCTTGTTTCCGCGCGGCCTGCCGCACCGCCGACTCGGGTTGCTGGTACTGGGCGGTGGCTTGCCGTTCGGCCTGCTGGTGCTGGCCGGGGCGCAGTGGGCACCGGCCGCCCACATGGGCGTGTTCATGGCCGGCAGCGTGCCGCTGTTCACCGCGCTGGGCGAACGGCTGGCGCATGGCGAGCGCATCACCGGCCTGCGTCTGGCGGGACTGCTGCTCATTGGTGGTGGCATGGCAGTGTTCGGCGCCAGCAGCCTGGCCGATGCGGCCCAAACCTGGCGCGGCGACTTGCTGTTCCTCCTGGCGGCGATGGTGTGGGCCATGTACACGCTGGCGTTTCGCCGCAGCGGCCTCACGCCGTGGCAGGGTGCGGCAGTCATCAACGCCTGGTCGAGCTTGATGCTTTTGCCCGTGCTGCTGGCCTTCGGCGCGCCGCGCCTGTTGACGGCGCCATGGATCGACGTGGCCTGGCAGGCACTGGGGCAGGGCGTGGCCGCCGGCCTGCTCGGTCTGGTGACCTACATGATTGCCATCGCGCGGCTGGGTGCGGCGAGGGCGTCGCTGTCGGCTGCGCTGGTTCCTTTGAGTACGGCGCTTGGCGCTGCCTGGTTGCTGGGTGAGCCGCTGGGCGCGGGTACGCTGGCGGCTTGTGTATTGGTGGCCTGCGGCGTGGCGCTTGCCAGTGGTGCTTGGGGGCGGCGTGTCTGATGTACGTTCTCCGGTCGGTCATTACAGATACATTAGGCAAGACTTCTCAGTACCTCTTATTTCACTCCATATGCCATCCACCCCGACGCTTCACTTTTTCTGTGGGAAAGCTGGGGCTGGCAAATCGACCATCGCATCGCGTCTCGCGCAAGACCACGGCGCGATACTGTTGTCGGAAGATATCTGGCTCATGCGCCTGTTTGGCGATCAGATGAAGACTTTCGATGACTACGTTCGATTCTCCAGGAATCTGAAAGCAGTAGTCGGCCCGCTTACAGTGGATTTATTGAGAGCCGGTCATTCCGTGGTGCTTGACTTCCAGGCCAATACCAAGACTGGTCGTAGCTGGTTTCGTTCAGTGTTCGAGCAGGCAGGGGCTGCGCATGTACTGCATCTCGTGAACGCCTCGGACGAGGCCTGTCTGACGCGGATCGCAAGGCGCAACGTCGAACGGCCGGAGGGTTCTCATCGCTTGACCGAAGAAGACTTCATCCACGTCTCGTCCTTCTTTCAAGTGCCCGAGGAACCGGAAGGTTTCAATATAGAGATCCACGCAGCGTGAACCGAATGAGGCCGGCCCTTTCGTCGAACGTTAGCTCGACTGGGTCGCTGGGTAACACGCAAGACGCGGCGGAGAGAAGTAGTTTTCGCAGAGTCAAAAAGTACACGGACCGTCCATGCCATCGCCTACTGCAGCGTGTGGCGCGGAAGGCTGATCGTGAAAATGCATCCGGTGCCGGGCAAATCCTGCACGCTCAAAGTGCCATCGTCATCTTCGACAGTGTGACGGGCAATCGAAAGCCCGAGACCCAGACCTGACCGGTCTTCATTGCCTTGGGAAAATGGAGCAAACATCCTCTCGGCATCGCCATGAGGCAATCCCCCGCAATGGTCTTTCACGTCGATCAAAACGCGAGGCCCAAGCGCATAGGCTCGCAAGGTGACCTCGGTACCTGGGTGCGTGAACTTGAATGCGTTTTGAAGCAGATTGGCCAATGCCGCCAGCATCAAGTCCCGGTTCACGGAAATTCCCAGCAGAGGGTCTATGGCTGCAACCGTTAGCGTACAGTCACTGCCTTCCGCATAAAGAGAGGCCGCATTTTTGGCATCTTCTATAAAGGAAGCGAGCGAAAACACCTGAAGTTGTGTTGGTGCGCCGGCTTTTTCCCGTATATCGGCGATGGCCCGGTCAACCAGAGTTTTCAGGGCAGCCAGGCTTCTCTTCAGTACGGCACCAGTGGCACCAGCGACAGGGAGCCCTCCCAGCTCAAGGGCACTGAGCGCGAGTACCGCCGTGGAAAGTGAGTTCCGCAACTCGTGTATCAGGAAACCCATGCGCTCATTGTTTTCGGCGTCACGCTGACGGGCCATGGAGGCTTCTCGCTGGAAGCTGAACTCTGTGACCGCATCGGCTATCGCATTGTCCAGGCAGCGATTCAAGGTACGGAATTCGTCGATGCCAAAGGGCGCATCCTTCTCGAAGGCCAGATCAGTGATGGCCTGGCAAAGATCACCGTAATCATGAACGACCTGATCAACGGAAAACCCGAATTCCAGGAGCTGTTTTCCATGCGCAGTGGCGGTCACGCCCATTTCAGACAGGTTCGTTTGATCTCCGCCGGATGCGCCAGAGATTTTGAGGCTCTTTTCAGACTGGCCGTCTTCCTCAGCCTCAAGCGTTCTCTCCAGCTGCTTCAGGAAGATGGGTATGCCGTTGGTGAGTTGTTCGGGCGTGGCGGCACGCCGAGGTCTTCGCGCGACCTTGGCTTTGCACCGTGCGATCAGATCGTCGCGGTTGGTCGCCAGGAAATGGCTCATCATAGAAACTGCCTTTGGTGGTTGAAGCCTCTGGAGATCCATGGCTGATTGCCAAAACCTCCCGAGCCTTGACGGCGGTTGACCTAGGCACAAAGTAACAGATGCTTCTCTTGAGTTCTGTGCGCTACCACACAGAACGCTATGGACGATTTACGCTCGAGAGGCCGTTGTCCGGTTGCCTTGTCGATGGCATCAGACCTTGGTTCTACGGGGGGGAGGGCAGATTAGGCACGCCAGGACGCGGTGGCCGCAGGGTCGTTTCCGCAGAGTCGGAAAGTAGAATTTCCCTCTACGGGGTTTGTGGTTCAATTCAATTGTTCAGGATAAACAACAGATGGCTGAAAACCGAATAGCGACAAGCACTTACGCTGCCGGGTTTCCCGGATTAATCCGCTGCCGCCAAGTTATGCCGCAAGGTTTGCGGTCTACATTCGTTAACCAGCTATGAGCGAAAGCGCCGAAGTGCGAGCATTCCCAACAGCACTCGCGGACGAGGTCAGAGGCGTGCTGCCGCAGCTTTCCGATTGCCAGTGGCATCCACCTGCAGCCGGTTTCCAAGTTCGGGTGCGAGGGGAGAGAATTGACATACCCTACCGTGTCTACTACAGCGAAAGTCAAGTGCTGAGCTGCGCGAATCGACCGGGGGTTCAGGGGCTCATCGCGCTCTGCTTGAGGACACGCCATCACGACGGGTACCTGCGGGAGAAATGCGTAAAGCGACTGATTGAAATCGAAGAGCCCTGGGTAGTCCCATTCATCATTCAACTCGTCGGCGAATACGCTGTCACAATCGTGAAGTTGATAGAGCAAGCGCTTCCGAGCTTGAACACGGCTCTTTACACGGAATTCATCGCCGACAATCGCGCGTACTTCGAAACCATCGGAAGGCGAGCCATAAGCTACTGGGCCGTTTACTATCGTAATGAATACCCCGACTGCAAAGATTACCCGGGTCGTCGAATCCATGCCACGCTTCACCGCACTTGCTGCGCAGATTAACAGGTTGCTCGGCACGGAGACGCAACCGAAGGCTGCTGCTTTGCAGCGCGGGTTGCGTGCCGGGCAGCGTCAACGTTAGAGCTCACAGATGTTGCTTTGGGCGAAATCGCGGATCGGTCGGGTATTGGAAAGTGCCGCATGGGCGCTCGACGCTGCTATAGGCTTCGGATTGATCTCGGGTGCAGCGGTCGCCGTCGCGGTGGGCAAGTTTCTGCTTGGCGGGATTCTGGTTGCGCTCGCCTTCGGTGTGCTTCTCCGCTTCACGCGCTCACACAGGAACAGATCGAGAGAGCCACGAAAGTGAGCTCTAACGGGTCCTATCGAGAGGACGCCACAAGCCGCCCCCTTGCGTAGCCTCTCATGTGAAACGCCTTTCATTCATCCCACCGCAACAGATCTTCATGCCGCAGATACATTTCATTGAAGGCCCTGTCGGGGCAGGTAAATCTACATATGCCAAAGCTATTTCTGAAAAGGGTGGCTTTGTTCATCTGGCACTAGACGAATGGTTTGTCAGGCTGTTTAGCCCTGATCGCCCACAGGAAAACCTCAGCCAGTGGTATACGGAACGAAAGGGCCGACTTCTCGATCTGATGCTCGGCCATGCACGTGCCATTCTTGCCACAGACAAAAACATTGCGCTTGAGCTGGGGTTGATTCAGCGCGCTCCGAGGCAGGCGTTGCTCCGTCAACTCCAGCAAGAGGGCATCAGTTTTACCGTTCACGTTCTCGATGCACCACTGGACATCCGGCGTGAACGGGTCAAGCGCCGAAACGTCGAGCAAGGCGCAACATTCTCGATGGTCGTTCCCGACAGCATCTTTGAACTTGCAAGCGCGATGTGGGAGCCTCCTGACGAAGTGGAGCTTGAGGAACACGAGTTTTTCTTCCCTGTTTCGTCTGTCAGAGGCTGAGAGGATGGCCAAGTTGCCCTGCATCGAACCGTTCCCGACTGCTGCTGGATTCAAACCTTAGGACGCACTGATGCTCCCATCCCTCCTCGCCATCGCGTTACTCCACTGGGCTGTTCTGCTCGTTCCCGGCTTCAACGTCGTCTTGCTCGCTCAGCTCGCGGGCGGCCAAAGTCGCGCGGCAGCTTTTGCTGCCGTTGGCGGAATGACCACCGCCACGCTGGCGTGGGCGACGCTTGCGGTCATGGGTATTGGTGTCGTGTTTTCCACCCAGCCGATGTTGCGTCAGGGGGCGCAGATCGCGGGCGGGTTGTACTTGCTCTACCTTGCGTTCAACCTCTGGCGTTCGAGCACATCAGCGGCTTCGGTGCCGCCGGGGACCTTGAGCAATGCGGCGGCGTTTCGTGTGGGCTTCATGACCAGTGCGCTCAATCCAAAAATCGCTTTGTTCTACGGGAGCGTGTTTGCTACGGCCTTGCCGCCGTCGCCAACGTGGGTGCACGTGGTCAGCGCGGTCGCCGTCGTTTATCTCAACTCGATCATCTGGCATACCAGCCTTGCCGTGGCCTTTTCGCAAAAGGCCGTTCAGCGTGCCTACTTGCGCAACTTCGCTCGTCTGACCAAGGTGTCAGGCGCCGTCGTTGGCGCCTTCGGCCTGCGGTTGATCGTGGGGACGATACAGGAGCTGCGCGCCCGCATGCCGTAAGGGGCGCTGACCATTCCTGGAGAGGGCATGCAGCTCGACCGGCTAGATTGTCAAGCGAAATTGGCCACCAGCCCATGCCCCACGGGCGCAGGCGGCTATCAAACTTATAGCGTAAGCACGTGCGTCAGGCCGCGGGCAGGGCAGAAGCTTCGTACAGCGCCACAAACTCGCCGGTCGGCGGGATCGGCTTGATGATGTCGATCAGCACGCCGTTCGGGTCGCTGGTAATGAAGTGGCGCTGACCAAACGCCTCGTCCCTGAGCGTCAGCAAAATGGGCAGGCCGGCTGCCTTGAGCCGGTCGTGCACGGCGTCGGGGTCGTCCACCTCGAAGTTCAGGAGCAGGCCCGACACGCGCCCGCGGCCGGTTTCGGGGATGGTGCCGTGCTGCCCGTCCAGGATGGCGAGGTTCACCGACGGGTCGCCTTCCAGTTGCAGGTGCACATACCAGTCGACGGTGAACAGCGGCACAAAGCCGAAGTGCGCCTGGTAAAAGGCGGCACTCGCGGCCACGTCGGAGGTCATGATCACGGGGTAGTAGCTGGTGACTTTCATATCGGGGTCCTTTCAATTAACATACAGTCTGTATGTACGTGAAATAATAACCTACAGACTGTATGTATGCAAGAAGCCAGAACACCCCGGTCCAACCGCGAACGCACTGAAACCACCCGCCAGGCACTGATGGACGCCGCCCGCGCGCTGTTTGTCAGCAAGGGCTATGGAGACACCTCCACGCCGGACATCTGCGCCTGGACGCAGACCACACGCGGCGCGCTGTACCACCACTTCATCGACAAGCGCGACCTGTTCCGCCATGTGTTGCTGCGCGAGGCCGAAGCCGTCACGGCCGACATCCTGGCTGCCACACCCGACAGCCTGCCGCCGCGCAAGGCGCTGCTGGCCGGTGGCGAGGCTTATCTCGACGCCATGACAGTGCCCGGCCGCACGCGCCTGCTGCTGATCGACGGGCCCGCAGTGCTGGGCATGGCGGAGATGATGGCCATGGACGAGGCCAATGCGGCCGACACCCTGCGCGAAGGCCTGCTGGCCGCCATCACCGGCGCGGACAAGGTGTCCATCGACGCGCTGACCAAACTGCTTTCGGCCGCCTTCGATCGTGCCGCGCTGGAGATCGATGGCGGGGCCGACCCGGCAGAAGTGCGTGCGGCCATGCGCTGGCTGCTGCTGAAGTTGCTGGGCTGAGATGTCAGTGGCTGGCTGGAATAATCAGCCAATCACCTGCATTCCTCACTGCACGCTCGACGCCGGGCTATTTGCAGGGCTGGAATCGGATGCAGGGTTCGGCAGGACGCAGGGAGGTGATGGTGTTTTCACCGGCAGCACGCGCCGCAGTGAATGCCACGCTGCTACCTTCAACTATCCCCGCCAGCATCGCACGGTCTGTCACGCGGTAGGTCAAGGTCGGGAACGGTTTGTTGTCGAGCTGCACCAGTTTCAGGCGGATGTAGATGCGCCGGCCGCCGTCTTTTTCAAAGATTGAACGCACTGTGGCGCGAGTTTCCACCTGTTGCTGAGGGCTGGCCGCCGTGCCTGCTCCGGCCGGCGATGGGCCGGCAGCATGGCCGAAGTGAGCCGCCAGCAAGGACAGGATCGCAACCGACTGAAAAAAGACCTGGCCTGTCCTAGTTCTTGGTTCCATCTCTGGCCCTCCTTTCCAGGGCGGGCAACAGGCGGGTACGCAGCAGCTGGACGGCGTGCCCCCTGTTTTGGCTACCGGGTGAAACAGTGGAGGTGACTGCAATCACAAGGTTCCGGGCTGGACTCACCCAGATCAGCTGTCCAGCGTAGCCGCTGGCCATGAACGTTCCCCCCGGCGCGACGCTGGGCAGCACCCACCACATGAAACCGAAAAACAGTGAAACGGGAGGCCCCCCGCTGTTCTGCACGCGAGTTGCGTCTGCCACATAGCTGGAAGCGAGAATCTGCTTTCCGCCCCACATGCCATTGCTCAGGAACAGGTGCCCCAGCTTGGCCATGTCCATGGTTCTCATCCGCAGGCCGCCAGGGTAAGAGGGCCCCATCATTCCCAGCGGCCCAACAAGGCTTTGCCTGGCATAGTCCGGCAAGGGCATGCCCGTCACCTTTTCGAGCAGAGCGGCAATCATCGGGACGATCGAGTTGTCATAGCTGAACTTCTCGCCAGGTGTCGCGGCCAGCGGCCGCGACCACCCTTGGGCTGGTTGCAGCTTTTCACCCTTCCCCCCAGCATCCTTCACTTCGAACCCAGCTGTCATCGTGAGAAGGTGACGCAAGGTGATGTTTCGCGCCCGTGAATCGTTGTTGAGCGAGATCCAGTCCGGCATGAGTTCCGCCACCGATTGATCAACACTCTTGAAGTACCCCTGCTCAAGCGCTATGCCCACCAGTGCGGAGAGCGCGCTTTTCTCCACCGACTGGACGTCGCGTAGCTTGTCCATCGCGCCATCACGGTAGAACTCATACACCACCTGGCCGCCTTGTACGACAGCCACGCTCTCCACATCGGTGAGAACCTGTGCCAGCGCTTGTTCCACGTCGGCGAAGGCGGCCGTATCTCCCGCCTTTTCCGACGGTGATGCAGGCTTGAGTTCAGCACGCAGCCGTGACGGCGAGCCAATGATGGCCGCGCACATTCCAAGCAGCATGAGCGCCCGGCGGGAGTGCGGCCTGCCTGGCGCATCAGCATCGCGAATAAGCTCCGGTCTCATTTGGACGACTCCTTCTTCGCCGTGTTTGCAGCCGATCCGGGCAAACGCCCCCGTTTCGCCAATGCTTCGCGCAGCAGGAACTCAACCTGGGCGTTTGCGCTGCGCAAATCCTGGGCAGCCAGGCGTTCGATCTCAGCCCAGAGGGCCGGATCGATTCGCAGCGGGAAAGACTTCTTGCCGGGGCTCGCCATCGGGCTTTATCTCAGGTCGATGCAGCGCTCAGGTGTACAGCGTTCCCGTGTTGATCACGGGTTGCGCATTGTTGTCGGAGCACAGGACCACAAGCAGGTTGGACACCATCGACGCCTTGCGCTCATCATCCAGC
>CAZIYA010000087.1:0-11994 GCA_964543355.1 uncultured Polaromonas sp. | reverse complement strand
GTTTGCGCCATCTGCGTAATCAGGGCCTGGGTGTAGCGCAGCAGCAGGTGCAACACCGGTGCCCGCTTGAATTCTTCCTTGATGACGTGCGCCGGGAGCCGGAAGCCCTGACCGGCGCTTTGCACCACTGCCCGGCTGGGCGTCGATTCGCCGCCCATGAACAGCGAGATGCCGACCACGCCTTCATGGCCGACCACGGCGATTTCGGCCGAGGAACCGTTTTCCATCACATACAGCAGGGAGACGATGGAGGTGGTGGGAAAGTACACATGGCTCAGGGTGCTGCCAGATTCATAGATCACCTGGCCCAGCGGCATGTCGACCCACTCGAGCTGCGGCAACCAGCGCTCGAACTCGGCATCCGGCAAGGCCGCGAGCAACTGGTTTTTTCGTGGATCGGGGGAAACGGCCATCAACAAAGCTCCGAAGCGGTATCTGGCTTCGAGTGGCGCCTCTGGCAGAGGTCCCTGGCCAGCTTGCCATATTAGGCTGTTCCAGGCGCTTTGTATGTACGCTAGCGAACAAACCGATGAACGGCCTGTTTGGCGGAGTAAATGCCGGTGTTCAGGTGGGCGCGGCTTGATCGTGCTGCGCGACGGCCTCGCGCTGTGCGTCCTGCACGTCTTCCTTGAGGATGTTGGCCGTTTGTTCGGCGCAGTAGGCAAACAGCTCGTCAAGTTCGGTGGTCTTGTCAAACACAGCGTCGGCGCCGAGTTCGGCCGCACGCCGCCGGATTTCAGGTGTGGCGTAGTTGGTCAGCACCACCACCTTCTGGTAGGGCTCACGGTTGCGGCAGCCGGCCAGCACTCCCAGCCCGTTGCCCTCCTTGAGAAAGAGATCCACGATGGCCAGGTGCCACGTGCCGTCATGCAGCGTCAGCCAGCGGCTGGCTTCGGCCTGGGTGACCGCGTGCGCCACGACCTTGACATGGGCGATCTCTTCCAGGGTTTCGATCAGGTTATCCCGAATCATCTGGTTGTCTTCGGCGAGGTAGGTGATGAGTGCCATGGTTGTTGTCCGGTGAGGAGTGGGACCGCTTGCTGAGCGGTGAATGAAGCGGCCTTTTTCATGAAGCGCCGGGGAATTCAAGAAAAATGCCGGCCGCTGGCGCGCAGCGTGGTAGGACGGCGCAGCCAGCTTGCGCGAGTTTCCTGGCCGCCCCGGTGCCGTTGGCGAAAGCGGGGATGTTTTGGCACCGCCTGTGTTCGGCAGCGAACAGAAGGGCCGGCGCAGTGTCCTACGGCCAGGGACGGCTTTCCCTCAGGTACCCGGCTCTTCGCGCTTTCTATATTGGGCAGAACTTACACCAGTTACAGGAAGCGCTTTGCTTTTTCACTATGCAACAAGAACTTCAACAGCTTAACAATTTCGCAGACATCAGCACGCTGCGTCCCGCGCTTCATTCCCTGTGCTCCCGCTATGGGGCGGTGGCCAGGCTGGACATTCTGGCGGCCCGGCAGGCGGGCAGGCGTCAGGCCTTGTGTTTTCTGCGCATGGATTCGATCGAGCAGGAGTCCCATCTGATGAGTGAACTGGGGGTGGGCCGCTTTGGAGGCGACCTGGTCGTGATTGTTGACCTGCATACCCCCGGCGTCATGGAAGGGGCGAGCCTGTGTGCCGCATGACTTCACCGTTTGACATTCCGACGCGGGCCTTTCAACAGGCGACAGCGCCCCCGGCCTCCCAGTTGTGGGTATTCCAACTAAGAAAAAATCCATGAAAAACATTCTCATCGTCTCCGGCACACGACCTGAAATCATCAAGCTGGCGCCGCTCTACCATGCGCTGCGCGCGGCGGACTGGGCGCGCGTGCAATGGCTGCATACCGGCCAGCATGGCGACATGGCCGACCAGATCTTCGAATGTTTCGATGTGACGCCCGATATCCGGCTGGAGCGCGGGGGCAGCAGCCTGATCGAGTTCAGCATGGGCTGCAGGCAGCAGCTGGAAGCCGTGATGACCTCCGAGGACTGGTCGCTCGTCATCGTGCAGGGCGACACCGAAAGCGCTTTTCAGGGCGCACTCGCAGGGTTCTACAACCGTGTGCCGGTGGCGCACGTGGAGGCCGGCTTGCGTACCTACAACCTCGGCCGCCCTTTCCCTGAAGAAGGCTTGCGCCAGATGATCAGCCGGCTCTCCCGCTTTCACTTTGCGCCCACCCGGCGATCAGTGGCCGCGCTGCAGGCCGAAGGTATCGCCGACGAGTTCATTCACCTGACCGGCAACACAGTCATCGACGCCCAGCAATGGACCTGCGCACACCGCGGCGTCAAGCGCAAGGTGCAGGGGCGCGGCCATTTGCTGGTGACGGTGCACCGCAGGGAAAACTGGGGCGACGACGTTGCGCAGATCTGCCAGGCCATCGCCGATATCGCGCGTCAGCAGCCGGATTTGCAGGTGCTGTTTCCGGTGCACCTGAACCCGGTGATCCAGAGCCCTGTGCATGAGATTCTTGGCAATATTTCCAATGTCACGCTGACGGCTCCGCTGGACTACACGGGCATGCAGCAGGCCCTGGCCGACGCCTGGATGGTGCTCACCGATTCGGGCGGCCTGCAGGAAGAGGCGCCGACTTTCGGTGTGCCGGTGCTGGTGCTGCGCGACGAAACAGAGCGCCCGGAGGCGGTGGACGCGGACTGTGCCCTGCTTATTGGCGCATCGCGCGGTGCGATTGTGGGTGAGGTGATGCGGCTGTCCGGTGACAGGCAGGCCTACCTGCGCATGTCGCAGGCGGGCAATCCGTTTGGTGACGGTACTGCGTCGGCGCAAATTGTCGAATTGCTGGAGACCTCCCTGGTCACCGGCTTCGCTCCTCTGGCGGTTGCAGTGTGATGGCCCCGACCAAGACCGGGTGGCAAACGATAAGGGTGTGTCGCCCGCGCGCCCTTCTGCTGCTGGGTACTTGCCTCGTGGGCGCGCTGCCAGCTTTTGCGCAAACGGATGCCGCTGGCGGCCTGGTGCCTTCGTTCAAGGATTACCCGGTGGCCGCCGTCATGGCATCGGCGCTGTTCCTGATTGTCCTCACCATGATGGCTTATGGCGTGCGGCATTTCATGTTCACCATGAACCGCCTGACCGGCGCGCAGCGGCATCCCTACATTGACATTGCAGTGGCACGCTGGCCCATGATCACCGTGTTCATTGCTGCGCATAACGAGGAAAAGGTGATCGCAGGTTGCATCGAGGCGCTGCTCAACACCGACTATCCCGCAGACCGCATCAAGATCATTCCCGTCAATGACCGTTCCGGGGACGCCACCGGCGAGATCATCGACAGCTATGTGGCGCGTTTTCCATCGCGCATTTCGCCTTTTCACCGCACCACCGGCAAGGCCGGGAAATCAGCGGCGCTCAAGGATGCCCTGCATTTTGCAGAAGGTGACATCGCCATTATTTTCGACGCTGACTATGTGCCGGGCCGGGGCCTGCTCAAACAGCTGGTGGCACCATTTTTCGACCCTGAAGTGGGTGCCGTGATGGGCAGGGTGGTGCCCGTCAACAGCGGGGCCAACCTGCTGACCCGCATGCTGGATCTCGAACGTTCGGCCGGCTACCAGGTGGACCAGCAGGCGCGCATGAACATGAACCTGATGCCGCAGTACGGCGGCACGGTGGGTGGCGTGCGCCTGTCTGCGGTTGAAGCCGTGGGTGGCTGGCACGACGACACGCTGGCGGAAGACACCGACATCACGTTCCGCCTGATGTTTAACGGCTGGAAGACCGTCTACACCAACCGCTCCGAATGTTATGAGGAAGTCCCCGAGGACTGGGGCGTGCGCATCAAGCAGGTGACGCGCTGGGCCAAGGGCCATAACCAGGTGATGGCCCGCTACTGGTGGCAGTTTGCCACCAGTTCCTACCTGACGCCGGGCCAGCGCCTGGACGGTCTGCTGCTGCTGTTTGTATTTGTCATTCCGCTGGTCATGCTGGTGGGCTGGCTGCTGGCGCTGGGCCTGTATTTTCTCAATGCCGGCTCCCTGCTGTCGACACTGATTCCGATCTTCGCATTGATGATTTACGGCACGTTGGGCAACTTTGCGGCCTTCTTCGAAATTGTGGTTGCCGTGCTGATTGACGGCAACCGCCGCCGGCTGAGGCTGCTGCCTTTCAACATGCTTGGCTTTCTGGTCAGCCTCTTTGCTATCTCGGGCGCTGTCTGGAGCCTGCTCGCCGACAGGATTTTCAAACGCGAAATGGTCTGGGAGAAGACCGTTCGCTATCGCGCGAAGGCGGCTGAATAATGACCGAAAACTACACCACCTACGCAGCGTTTGCGGTGGTCTGCCTGCTGCTGCTGACCCTGCCTTTTGTGGCGGCTTTCCGGGAGTGGCTGCGTCCCACCGACATGGCCGCTTTGCCCATTTCGGCCAATTACACCAGCGACATTGACCACTTCGCCAGGCGCCTGCGCGCCGACGCCCAGGCCAGGCTGGGCCACGGTGAGCCCACAGGGTATGAGGACTTTGACCTGTTGCCGATGCCGGCAGCGACAGCAGACTGGCGCATGGCAAAAAAGCGGCTCATTGCGCGCGGCGACATCGACATGCGGGAGGCGATCTGCAGCGCCCAGCAGCTTTATGTAGAGGGCAACCTGCGTGCAGGGGCGGGGTCGGCTTTCCCGGCGCTTTACTCCACAGGTGATATTCATCTGGGCGCACAGAGCGAAATCCAGGACTGGGCGCATGCCGATGGCGTACTGCGCCTGGGGCACAGCAGTGTGGTCCTCAGGCGGGTGTCGGCCGGCGTTGCCATCGAGCTGGGCAATGAAGCCTGGTTTGAACGCATGTATGCGCCGACCTTGTATTTCGGCCTGGGCCGCCGCAACGAACCTGTTTCGGCAACTGCGGCGCAGACCCCGGCGAGTTATGCGGACCTGCCGGATGCCATCGAGCAGACGCCCATGCTGTTCCTCATTCGCGGCGACTGCGCGCTTCCTCCGGCCAGTGTCTTTCGAGGCTCCCTGGTGGTCACCGGTTTTCTGACCATAGGCGCCGGCACCACGGTGCTGGGTGACATCAAGGCGCGTGAAGGCGTCAGCGTCGGGCCCGGGGCGAAGGTGGAAGGTGCGGTCACCTGTGAAAAGCGCGTGTATCTGTTTCGGGAAGCCCAGGTCCATGGTCCCGTTATTTCAGAAAGCGACATCCTTGTCGGCACAGGCGCGCTCATCGGACTTCCAGAGGCCGAAACCACGGTCAGTGCGTGCAACATCATTGTTGAAGATGGCGTTGTCATGCACGGCATGATCTGGGCGCGCGAAATCGGCATGGTGAAGCAGGCATGAGCGCCCGTGAATTTTTCCAGGGGCTGGCTCTGAGTGCCCTGCTGGTCCACGGTGCCCTGGCCGTGGCGGCGCCGCGGCTTGAACTTGCGGGATATGCCGACGCCCAAGGTGCGATCACGGTCCTGCATGGCGGCGATGCGGCAGACCCTTACTTTGCAATGCAGGCCTTGCTGCTTGCGCATGACAACGGCCTGGACATTTCCGCGCCAGCCGAAAAATTTGTCAACTGGCTGGTGCCCCGGCAAAAGCCGGACGGCACGTTTGACCGATTCTGCCGTGGTGCTGACAAGGCGTGGGTTGCCTGCAAGGCAGCAGACGCCGATGACTCCCTGCTCGCGCTGTGGATGCGGCTGCTGGAGACCATGCCCGCCCAGCTCACCGGCAACCCGGTGTGGAAAAAGAGCCACGAAACCAGCAAGGTGGCGCTCGAACATCTGTTTCAGCCCTCGCGCGGCATCTACATGGTTTCTCCGCTGGTGCTGCATGGCCTGTTCATGGACAACCTCGAGGTCTGGTCGCTCAAGGCGCACCGCAACCTGCCTTCCGGCAGGGCAGAGGCCGAAAAGCTTGCACGTGGGATCCGTGAGACCTTCTGGAACCCGGTAGATAAACGGTTTCTGGTTTCCACCCAGCTGGAACAGCGTTCGCAACCGGCGGCGTTCTACCCTGATCATGTGGCGCAGATATTTCCGCTGCTGGTTGACTTTACCCAGGTGCCGGGTGACGCCAGGGCCTATTACCGCGATTGGATGAGCACGCACAGGGCCGAATGGCTGCGCCAGGGTGAAAAAGATTACCCGTGGGGCCTGATCGCCGTGCTCGCGCTCCGCCAGGGTGACCGGGCCAGTGCCGGTTGCTGGATGCGGCACGCCGCGCCGCTGCGTCATTCCGCACGCTGGGCCGTGACGGACGAAGCCTCTTATCAGATCCTGCTGGGCAAAGCCGTGGCGCCTGCGGGTGCAGCAGCAAATTGCGCCTGAGTTACGGACTCCTGCCGCTTGGCTCAAGCATCTCTTCAAAAAACTTTAAAAAAATCAATCATGCTCAAACATCATTTACTGGCCTTGTCTTTTCTTGTCGCCGGCGCCGGCCCGGCCCTTGCCCAGGCACAAACCGGCTCCGAGCCGCCGGCGATGCCTGCGCCCGCCGGTCCGGCGGCGGACAACGAACGCAGCAGCCTGGAGCTCAGCACCGGCGTGCAGAACCTGACCGGCGGCTTTGGCAACTGGCGCGACCTGACCCTGAAGGGCACCCATGCGGTGGGCAAACATGTGCTGCAAGGCGAAGTGTCCGCGCATCAGCGCTTTAATGAAAACGGTGCGTTTCTGAGCCTGGGCGATACCTACACCTTCAATGAAGACTGGTTTGGTTCAGTTGCGCTGGGCGTGGGCGATGGGGCTTTTTACCTGCCGCGTTACCGGGTGGATGCCACACTGAACCGCAAATTCCTGCCTGCGCGCAACCTGGTGGGTTCGGTCGGTGTCGGTTACTACAACGCGCCTGACGGCCATACCGATCGCAGCCTGTCGCTGGGCGCCGCCTATTACTTCGAGGCACCCTGGATCGTGGAGGGCGGCGTGCGCCTTAACCGCAGTAACCCGGGTTCGGTGGACACGCAGCAACAGTTCGTCGCGTTGACCTGGGGCCGCAACAAGCAGGATCTTGTGACGGCACGTTACGGCTGGGGCACCGAGGGCTATCTCGCCATTGCAGCCAACCGGCAACTGGTCAACTTTGACAGCCGCGAGGCCAGCCTGACCTGGCGCCACTGGCTGACGCCGCAAACCGGCGTGCTGGTGGGGGCCAACCGTTACACCAACCCGTTGTATCGCCGCACAGGTTTGAACGTCGGCATTTTTCACGCTTTCTGATTACGCGCCATGAGCCTCAAAAAAAACTCGCTGTCTGAACAGGCCCTCGCGCACGACCGCCTTTTCCACACTTCCTTTGCTGCGGCGCGCAAAGCGCGGGCGCGGCAGGTCAAGGTGCGTCCACACCGTGCCATCACGCCCCTGAACGTCACGCCCTGGCTGCTCATACAGGCCGTGGTTCTGCCGCTGCTGCTGTGTGGCCTGATCTTCTGGGCCAAGCCGCTGCTGGTTGATTTCTGGCGCGACTGCATCCTGTTCTGGTCCAGCGGCCTGGACCTGCCGTTCACCCTTTCGACCCGGCTCAACGAGGCAGGCCAATACGCCTTGCTGCTGTCGGGTGGAGGGGACGACAAGCCACTGCCGGGCAGAACCACGCTGTGGGTGACCAGCGTTGTAACCCTGCTGGCATTTGCCCTGTCGTTTCGGATGAAAGGCCGGCAGTTGCCGCTTAAATACCCGCTGCGCATTGTTGCCGTGGTGCAGCTCATCGCGCTGGGCTATTTCTGGTTGTCACCTGCCGACTTTCCCTACAGCATTGCACGCCACAGCGAAGAACTCATGACCATCGGTTATGTGGTGATCCTGTCCACGCCGGTCATGCTGGCCATGGGTTACTACATCCTGAACCAGAGTTTGCTGATCAAGCTGTTCCACACAGTATTGATTCTGGTGTTTCTGGGGATTCTGGTGCCCCACCAGGTGCTGGCACAGGCTTTCATCATGCAGCACCTGTCGGTCCTGTTCATGCCGGTGCTGTACATCTGCTTCGGCGCGGTGTTTGACGCGCTGGTGTTTGTTGCGCTGTATTCCTGGGCGGTCAGCAATGCGCCGGAAGAGGCAACGATTTGACCATTACCCCTCCTGGGCAATAGCCATCTGCGGGGTCAATACCGGACGCTGCAGACTTCCAGTGCATTGAGGCCCAGGTCGGTGATGACAAAGCCGCCTTCAGGGTCTTTGGCCAGGAAGCCGTGCTTTTCCAGCGACGCGACGGTTTTCAGGCCGTGAGCCCGCGTTTTGTAGGGTTGCGGCTGTTTGCGCTCGGTGGGCGGGAGGCCGACGATCTTGAAACCGTAACGCGCGTCTTCGAGGCACTCGTACTGCTTGTAGGTCAGTATCTTGACCGGCAGGGCGCCGGTGACGGTTCCGCTCCACTCGAACTCCGGCGGCGCGTAGCTCACCCGGTAAGCGCTGTCGTCCAGGGTGCTGTGCGCAGTACGTCGGTAGGGGTCTACACCAGCCTCGGGCGTTGCTGAGCCGGAGGCGCGTCGTCGTTTGGCGCGATACACCCCCCAGCCGAGCAGGCCCAGCAGCGCCAACAGCACGAACAAGAGAACAAACTCCACGAACTCCCCTTTACCTCTATTCCGAATGCCCCGGCCCAATTATCCGCATAAAGTCACCCGGGGACCGGCAAGGAGGTGTGCTGGCTCGGCTCAGCGTGGCGGAATCTCCAGCTCGAAGTGGGCGTCGCCCATGTAGCGCTCCGCTCCGAAGGCCGCCTGCGTGGCAGCCAGCTCGGCGGCTTCCCACTGATCGGCCAGCAATTGTTCGGACGAATCCAGGGCCCACGGCCGGGCCTGGTCGCCGTGGATGTGCAGCAGCCGCAGGTAGGCACGGTAAACGGGTGCTACCAGGCTGGCATCGCCCAGCGAGGTTTCAAGTGCCAGGCGAAACCGCTGCGCCGCCTGGTCTCGCTCCGCCTCGGAGACATCGTCGCTGTGAAAAATCCTGACCGTGTAATGGTGCATGCTGCAAGTCTACAAGCTCATTGCGCTATAAAAAAAGGAGCGCTGAGCGGGGCTGGAAAGGAAGGAAAAAATGCAGGGTACGCCGCGTAATTCTGCGAAATTTTCCGTCAGCTGCTGCACGTGTATCAGGTTATTTCGTTACTCATCTTGCATTAGCAGTGGAGACTTTTCAAAACAGTCTTCGTACCATCGATTCCTTTTGAAGGAAATCCCAGATGGCACTGCAATCACCGTTCTTTGGCAAGCGCGACAACGAACCCACCGGACTGCGTCATGGCAGTCCCAACCCCAACCCGTACTCCAACACACCTGCGGCAACGAACACCCCGAGCGTGGCGCCTGTTGCTGCGCAGCAGCCTGCTTCCCCTGCCGGCGCGGCACCGCGTGAATCCGGTGGCAGCAAGCTGACGGTCGGCCCCAACATCAAACTCAAAGGCGTCGAGATCACCGACTGCGACACCCTGGTGGTCGAAGGCCTGGTGGAAGCCACGATGGACTCCCGCGTGATGCAGATTGCCGAGCGTGGCGCCTTCAAGGGCTCGGCTGAAATCGACATCGCGGAGATTCATGGCGAGTTCGACGGCAACCTCACCGTGCGCCAGAAGCTGGTGATTTTCGCCACCGGCAAAGTCACCGGCAAGATCCGCTACGGCAAGCTCGTGATTGAAGAAGGCGGCCAGCTGGCCGGCGAGATTTTGTTCGGCGCGGTGGCCAATTCGAAAGCCGCACTGCTGGCGAAATCCGGCCTGCAGGTAGCCTGAGCCCCTGCCAGGCCTGAGCTTGTCGCCTAATTGACGACGGCGGGCCGCCGGGCGGGCGCAAAATGCGCCGATGCCCGCGGTCCATTCTCCCCTTCAAGCCCAAGTCGTTCACTGGCAGGTCCAGCCCGGTGCGGCAGTCCTGCCGGGTGATCTGCTGGTCATTCTCGAAGCCATGAAAATGGAGCACGAAGTGCGTGCCGCGTCCGGGGGACGCCTGGCTGAAATTTTTTTTGCTGCGGGCGAGACGGTGGATGCGGGCGCGTTGCTCGCCACCATCGAGCCGTCCGGGGCGGTTGTGCCCGCAGCCGCCGCCACCGGGCAGGCGGGTCCTTCACCCATACCCCCAGGCGATTTGCGCCCTGATCTGCAACGCGTGCAGGAGCGCCACGCACCCACGCTCGACAGCCAGCGTCCCGATACCGTGGCAAAACGCCACGCCCTGGGTTTGCGCATGGCACGCGAAAACATTACCGACCTGTGCGACGCAGACTCGTTTCTGGAATACGGCGCGTTGGCGGTTGCCGCGCAGCGCAACCGGCGCAGCGAGCAAGACCTGATCGCCAACACCCCCGCCGACGGCATGGTGACCGGCATCGGCAGCATCAACGGCGCGTTGTTCGGCCCCGAGGCCGGCCGGGCGGTGGTGATGGCTTATGACGCCACGGTCCTGGCCGGCACGCAGGGCATGCGCAACCACCAGAAAACCGATCGGCTGCTCGGCATCGCCCTGAAAAACAAGCTGCCGGTGGTGCTGTTTGCCGAAGGTGGCGGTGGCCGGCCCGGAGATACCGACATGCCCATCGTGGCGGGCCTGCATGTCGGCACCTTTGCCAGCTTCGCGCGGCTCAACGGCCAGGTGCCTGTGGTCGGTGTGGTGGCGGGCCGGTGTTTTGCGGGCAACGCGGCGCTGCTGGGCTGCTGCGACGTGATCATTGCCACCCGGGGCAGCAATATCGGCATGGGCGGCCCGGCCATGGTCGAGGGCGGCGGCCTCGGCGTGTTCAAACCGGAGCAGATTGGCCCGGCCGCGGTGCAGCATGGCAACGGCGTGATAGATGTGCTGGTGGACGACGAGGCCCAGGCCGTCGCGGCCGCACAGCACTACCTGTCATTTTTCCAGGGCACGGTTCCTGTGTTCACGGCGCCGGACGCCCTGGCCCTGCGCGGGGTGGTTCCCGAAAACCGGCTGCGTGTTTATGACACGTGCTCGGCAATCAGCGGCATCGCCGACAGCGGCAGTGTGCTGGCGCTACGTACCGGGTTCGGAAAAGGCATTCACACCGCGCTGGCACGGATAGAGGGACGGCCGGTCGGCCTGCTGGCCAACAATCCGCAACACCTGGGCGGCGCCATCGACGCGGATGCGGCCGACAAGGCCGCGCGTTTCATGCAGCTGTGCAATGCGCATGGCCTGCCGCTGATCAGCCTGGTCGACACGCCAGGCTTCATGGTCGGCCCGGAGATGGAAGCGCAGGCGCAGGTGCGCCATGTGAGCCGCATGTTCATCGCCGCGGCACATTTGCGCGTGCCCTTTTTCAGCGTGGTGCTGCGCAAAGCTTATGGCCTGGGCGCCATGGCCATGACGGCGGGCGGTTTTCATGCGCCGGCCTTCAACGTCGCCTGGCCCACCGGCGAGTTCGGCGCCATGGGGCTGGAAGGTGCGGTGAAGCTCGGCTACCGCAAGGAGCTGGAGGCGCTGCCCGAAGGTCCGCAGCGCGAGGCCTTGTACGAGACGCTGGTGGCACAGCAGTACAACAATGGCAGTGCGCTCAACATGGCGACCACGCTGGAAATCGACGCGGTGATCGACCCGGCGCAGACGCGCGACTGGCTGGTGCGCGGTCTGCAGTCGGCACTCATCCAGCCCGCGGATGGCGCACTGGCCATCGACACCTGGTGAACGCCTAAAAAATGCGGAACAGCAGGGGCAGCAGCAGCGAGGCCAGCACCACCTGCAGGCCCAGCGCCAGACCGGCGTAGGCGCCCGCATCGGCATTGACCTGCAGCGCGCGGGCGGCGCCTATGCCATGCGACGCGGTGCCTAGCGCAAAGCCGCGCGCCGTCCAGCCGGCCGCATCCAGCGGAATCCCGAAGGCATCAAACAGGTATTTGCCGCTCAGTGCACCGACCAGGCCGGTGATGACCGCAAAAACGGCCGCCAGCGCCGGGATGCCGCCAATTTTTTCGGCAATGCCCATGGCCACCGGTGCGGTGACGGACTTGGGCGCCAGCGACAGCACCACCTCAAGGGGCAGACCGACGGCCCAGCCCAGCGCCAGTGCCGAGCCGCTGGCGATAGCTGTCAACACGCATTCCCCCCGTGCATCCAG
>CAZIYA010000086.1:0-12157 GCA_964543355.1 uncultured Polaromonas sp. | reverse complement strand
CTGGCGCTGGCCGCCGGAAAACTGGTGCGGGTACTTGACCATGTCCAGCGGCGAAAGGCCCACCGACTTGAGCAGCTCGCCCACGCGCGCCTTGAGTTCCGCTTCGTTCGTGATCAGGCCGTGTTCCCGAAGTGGCTCGCCCACGATGTCTTCGACGATCCAGCGCGGGTTCAGGCTCGCGTAGGGGTCCTGGAAAATCATCTGGATGCGGCGGCGCAGCTGTCGGCCCTGCGGCGTCTTGAACGCGGCATGGGCATCTTTCCCGTCGAAGGTCAGGCCGCCACGCGTCGGCTCGTACAAACCCACCAGCAGGCGGGCCACCGTGCTCTTGCCGCAACCCGACTCGCCGACCAGGGCCAGCGTCTTGCCTTTTTCGATCTCGAAGCTGACACCGTCAACGGCGTTCAGCATCAGCCTTGGTTTGCCTTCGAGCACCCGGTTCAGCCAGGGTGGCGATACGTCAAAAGTCTTGGCCAGGTCGTTGGCCTGAACCAGTGGTGCCGGGACGCTCATGCTGCAACTCCGGCGTGGGCGTCATGCAGCCAGCAGGCGGCGCGCGTGGCCCCGGCAAACAACAGGTCCGGCCGGTCCTGCCGGCAACGGTCAAACACCTTGGGGCACCGCGGGTTGTAGGCGCATCCTGTCGGGATGGCGTTCAGGCGGGGCATGGCGCCATCAATCTGGTTGAGCCGTTCGCGGTCCAGGGTGATGTCGGGAATCGCAGCCATCAGGCCGGCGGTATAGGGATGGGCCGGATGATTGATGACCTCATGCACGGGGCCGATTTCGGCAATCCGCCCGGCGTACATCACGACCACCCGGTCACAGGTCTCGGCGATCACGCCCATGTCATGCGTGATCAGCATCACGGCGGCGCCGCGCTTCTTGCAGATGTTCTTGAGCAGCATGATGATCTGCGCCTGAATGGACACATCGAGCGCCGTTGTGGGCTCGTCGGCGACGATCAGCTTGGGCTCGGCGGCCAGGGCCAGGGCAATTACCACGCGCTGACGCATGCCACCCGAAAACTGGTGCGGAAAATGCTCGATGCGCTGCTCGGCCGCTGGAATGCCGGTGTCCTGCAGCAAGGCAATGGCGCGCTGGCGCGCTTCCGCGTTGTTCACCGGCAAATGGGTCTGGATGGTTTCGATCAGTTGCCGTCCCACGGTGTAAAGCGGGTTCAGCGAGGTCAGCGGGTCCTGGAAAATCGCACCTATCTTGCGCCCGCGGATATGGCGCATCTGCTCGTAGGGCAGGTTGTCGATACGCTCCCCTTCGAGCAGGATCTGCCCGCCGCCGATACGGCCGGGCGGCTCCAGCAAGCCGATGATGGCAGCGCCGGTCAGCGACTTGCCGGCGCCCGACTCTCCGACCACGCCGAGGATTTCACCCGGCGCGATGTCAAAGGAAATATCGTCGAGTGCCCGTAGCGTACCCCGCCGGCCGGGAAACTCGACGATCAGGTTCTTGACTTGTAAAAGACTCATTGATTGGACCGGTAATTCTGTTCAAGCGGCCACCGCGGAACCGGCTTTGCCGGGCTGCTGGTGGCGCCCCTTCGAGGGGGAGGCGGCCGCAGGCTGCTTCGGGGGTGTCATCTTAGTCTCGGATTGAGCGCATCGCGCAGCCAGTCACCCAACAAATTGACGCTGAGCGAAATCGTCACCAGCATCAGACCGGGAAACACGGTGATCCACCATTCGCCGGAAAACAGGTAGTCGTTGCCAATGCGGATCAGCGTGCCCAGCGAAGGCGATGTGGGCGGCGCGCCCACACCCAGGAAGGACAGGGTGGCTTCGGTGATGATGGCCGTGGCCACCTGGATGGTCGCCAGCACCAGGACCGGGCCCATCACATTGGGCAGCACATGGCGGCGCATGATGCGCAGGGGCGCAACGCCCGTCACGCGTGCAGCCTGCACATATTCCTTGTTGCGCTCGACCAGGGTCGAGCCGCGCACCGTCCTGGCGTACTGCACCCAGCCTGTGAGCGTGATCGAGATGATCAGGACCCCCAGGGCCAGCGAATCCTGCGCATTGGGAAACAACGCGCGGCCCACCCCGGCAATCAGCAAGGCCACCAGAATGGCCGGGAAAGACAGCATCACGTCGCACAGACGCATCAGAGCCGAATCAATCCAGCCGCCATAAAAGCCGGCCAGCAGACCCAGGCCGACACCGAACACGACCGATAGAACCACCGAAGCAAAGCCGACGGCCAGGGAAACACGGGCGCCGTACATCAGTGCCGACAGGATGTCGCGACCCTGGTCGTCGGTGCCGAGCAGGTACTTGCTCGAGCCCTCGGCCGACCAGGCCGGAGGCAGGCGCGCATCGCTGAGTTCGAGCGTGGTCAGGTCAAACGGGTTGTGCGGAGCCACGAAGCCCGCAAACACCGAACAGAAGATGCAGATCAGGGCGACTGCAGCTGCAGCCATCGCCACCGGAGAGGTGCGAAAGCTGTAGCCGACGTCGCCGTCCCACAATCGGGATAGCGCGCTTTTCATCAACCCTTGTTATTTGCTGAGTTTCACAAACTTCCAGGGCATGCCATTGTCGGGCCACTGGACCAGTTCCACATTTTTCCTGGTGGCCCAGTTAAGCGCCTGCTGATGCAGCGGCAAATGCCCAACGTCGTCCTGGTGGATCTTGAGCGCTTCGCGGATCATCTCGTTGCGCTTTTTGTCGTCGGTCTCGGAAGCTACCAGATTGGTCAGCTCATCGACCCGGGCATTGCTGTAGGAACCCAGGTTGAACTGGCCACGGCCGCCCTCACCCGGTGTGGACATGATGGGGTAAAGCACATTGTGCGCATCCACCGTGCTCGGCGTCCAGCCCAGCATGTAGAAGCTGGTGTCACGGCGCAGGATTTTCGGGAAGTAGTTGTTCTTGGTTTCGGCTTCCAGGTTGATCTTGACCCCGATGCGCGACAGATTGGCAGCCACGGCCTGGCAGATTTCGCCATCATTCACGTAACGATCGTTCGGGCAGTTCATCTTGAGTTCGAAGCCAGCGCCATAACCTGCATCGGCCATCAGTTTTTTGGCAGCCTCCACATCAAACGGCAGGCGTTTGGCGAGCTCGGGGGCAAACCCCTTGATTTCAGGCGCCACCAGCAAGGCTGTCGGTGTGGACGCGCCCCGCATCACGCGGCTCTTGATGGCTTCGATGTCAATGGCCTGGTAAAAGGCCTGGCGGACACGCTTGTCCTTGAACGGGTTTTTGCCTTTCACGCTCGAGAACAACAGTTCGTCACGCTTCTGGTCCATGCCCAGGAAAATGATGCGCAGTTCGGCACCCTGCAATACCTTGAGACTGTTGTTGCTCTTGATGCGGGCCACGTCCTGCACCGGCACCGGCTCCATCACATCGACCTCACCGGACAACAACGCAGCCACGCGCGTGCTGTCGTTACCGATCACATTGAAGATGACTTCGTCCACATTGCCGTCAATCTTGCCCCAGTAGTTACCGTTGCGGGAGAAGGTCGTCCTCACGTTGGGCTGGCGCTCGCGCACACGGAAGGGACCGGTGCCGTTGGCGCGGAAGGATGCAGCATTTTCAATGCCCTTGCGCCGGTCCACCGGCTTGGTGGCCTGGTTGGTTTCGCACCATTTCTTGCTCATCATGTGCCATTGCGTGAACAGCTCGGGCAAGATCGGGAAGGGGTTATTCAGCACGAAATCGATGGTGTGTGCATCGATCTTCTTGATCTCCTTGATCTGGCCGACATAACTCTTCATGTCGGAGCCGTCGCCCTTGGCGCGCTCGTAGCTGAAAATCACGTCGTCAGCGGTGAACGGGGTGCCGTCATGGAATTGCACTCCCTTGCGCAGGTTGAAGCGCCAGACGGTCGGCGAGGTCTGCTTCCAGTCGGTGGCCAGCGAAGGCGCCAGTTTGTAGCTGCGGTCGCGTGTGACCAGTGGCTCGTACACATTGCCCACCACCGTCAGTTGCAAGGATTCATTGAGCGAATGCGGGTCCAGCGACTGGGCATCCCCCTGATTACCAATCCGCAAGGTCACTGCCGACGCTACAAAAGTAGTAGCTGCAAGCGCAGTACCCACAAAGGCAAAAGCGGCTTTTTTCTTGAAAGTCATGGGTTTCTCCTGTTGAACAAAAGTGTTAGGGCGTCGTGGAAAGGGGCATGAACTGCTCCGCCAGGCCTGCATGCAGCGCAGCACCCAGCGGCAAAATGTCGTCGTTGAAGTCATAGCGGCTGTTGTGCAGGAAACAGCTGCCGATACCGTTCTCGGCTCCCTGGCCGATACGCATGTAGGCACCGGGTTTAACCTGCAGCATGAATGAAAAATCTTCCGCCCCCATGCTGGGCTCCATGTCGCGCACCACGTGGTCCGTACCCAGCAGGGCTTCGGCCACGTCGCCCGCAAACACGGCCTCCTTGTCTGAATTGATGGTGGCCGGATAAATGCGCTCGTAGTTCACGGCGGCGGTGGCACCAAAGCCCAGTGCAATAGCGCCGCACAACTCATGAAGGCGCTGCTCTATCATGTCCTGCACGTCAGGGCTGAAGGTGCGGACCGTGCCCACCAGCGTGGCCTTGCCCGGTACCACACTCATGGCACCCAGGTCGCCTGCGTGCATCGCGCACAGGCTGATCACGGCGCTGTCAATGGGTTTGACGTTGCGCGAAACGATGCTTTGCACCGCCGTGATGATGTGCCCGGCCACCAGCACCGGGTCTACCGTCATGTAGGCGTGGGCGCCATGCCCGCCCCGCCCGGTGATGTCGATGGTGATTCGGTCGGCCGCCGCCATCATGGGTCCGGCGTTGATTCCTACCGTACCGGGCTTCATGGACGGCCAGTTGTGCATGCCATACACCGCCTGCACCGGGAAGCGGTCGAACAAACCGTCTTCAATCATGACGCGGGCGCCCGCAAAACCTTCTTCACCGGGCTGGAAAATCAGCACCGCCGTACCGTCGAAATTGCGCGTGGCGGCCAGGTAGCGTGCCGCACCCACCAGCATCGCCGTGTGCCCGTCGTGGCCACAGCCGTGCATCAGGCCGGCTCGCGAGGATTTCCAGGCAAAGTCGTTGTGCTCGGTCATCAGCAGCGCGTCCATGTCGGCCCGCAGGCCGATCATCTTGCCGCTGCTGCTCTGCCGGCCCTTGACGATCCCGACCAGTCCTGTCTTGCCGATGCCGGTATGGATCTCATCCACGCCGCAGCGCTCGAGCGCTTCCTTCACGCGGGCACCGGTGTAGACCTCTTCGAAGCCGAGCTCCGGGTGGGCATGCAGGTCGCGGCGAAAAGCTGCGAGTTCAGGATGGAATTCGGAAATTTGCGCAAACGCACGACCGCTGGCCTTCAGCGTCGGGGCGGGACGGGGTGCGAGCATCAATGGCCTCCCCCGCCCATGCGCAGGCGCGGGTCAACGGCGAAGTAGAGCAGATCAACCACCAGGTTGATCACCACAAAGATCAGCGCGATCAGGCACAGGTAGGCCGCCATCACGGGAATGTCGGCAAAGGTCACGGCCTGGATAAACAGCAAGCCCATGCCAGGCCACTGAAACACTGTTTCGGTGATGATGGCAAAGGCGATCAGCCCTCCGAGCTGCAGGCCTGTGATGGTCAGTACCGGCACCAGGGTGTTCTTGAGTGCATGCCCGAAATGGATGGCACGATTGGACAGGCCACGCGCACGGGCAAACTTGATGTAGTCGGTACGCAGCACTTCGAGCATTTCAGCACGCACCAGCCGCATGATCAGCGTCAGCTGGAAAATGGCCAGCGTCACGGCCGGCAGGACAATGTGATGCCAGCCTTTGGCGGTCAACAACCCGCTGCTCCACCAACCCATCTGCACCACATCACCGCGCCCGAAACTGGGAAACCAGCCCAGGCCGACCGAGAAAGTCAAAATCAGCAAAATCCCGATCAGGAAAGTCGGCAGCGAGACGCCCAGCAGCGACACCGTCATCAGCACCTGGCTCAGAAAGGTCCCGCGACGCAGAGCCGCATACACACCCATGGGCACACCAATCACCAGTGCCATCGCCGCGGCCACCAGCGCCAGTTCCAGCGTAGCGGGAAAGCGTTCGGCGATCAGTCGGGAAACCTTGGCACCCTGACGCAGGCTCAAACCGAACTCGCCCTGCACGGCATTGAGCAAAAAGTGACCGAACTGCACGAAAAAGGGCTTGTCCAGCCCCAGATCGGCGCGCAGCGCTGCGATCTGGTCGGGTTTTGCGTCCTGCCCAAGGAGAGACACCAAGGGGTCACCAACATACTGGAACAGCATGAAGGAAATAAAGGCCACAGCAACCATCACGATCACGGCCTGAAGCAGGCGACGGAGAATAAATGCAAACATCGGCGTATGGTTTTGAGAGTGGGCCAATGCTAGCAGAGCAAGCACTGTGCCGATACCGGGATTTCCTTTAGGCTTAAAGAAAACACCATTAAAAAAAGAGCCCCTGAGGGCCCTCTTTTTGCGTCGACCTCAATTGACCTTGATCAGTCGCCAGTCGAGCCGGTTGTCTGCCCGATGCACCACGTCAATGTTCTTCTTCATCGCCCAGGGAATGATCTGGTTGTGCAGCGGAATGTGGGAGACCGTGTCATTGGACAGTTGCAGAGCTTCGGTCAGCAGGCGGTTACGTACCGGCAGATCAGTCTCAACCTTCACGCGATCGACGATGTAGTCCATGCGCGGATTGCTGTAGCGGCCGACGTTGTAGTTGCCGTCGCCTCCGGCGCCCACCGTGCGAACCAGTGACTGAAGGCTGTAGAGCGCATCAAAGGTAGGCACGCCCCAGCCCAGCATATAGATGCTGGCTTCGTAGCGCTGGATCATCGGGAAATAGGTGACCAGCGGCAAGGTGCGCAACTTCGCCTTGATCCCGGCTCGCGCCCACATGGCCGTCACAGCCTGGCAGATTTCCTCGTCGTTGATATATCTGTTGTTCGGGCAGGCAAAGTCCACTTCGAAGCCGTTGGGGTAGCCGGCCTGGGCCAACAGCTTTTTAGAAGCCTCGGGGTCATAAGGATGGCGCTTGTGAACGCTTTCAGCCCAGCCATTGACCTGGGGAGCCACGAGTGCGCCTGTCGGCTGGCTCAGGCCGCGCATGGTCACTCGCTGGATGGCGTTGATATCGATAGCCTGGTAGAGGGCCATGCGCACACGCTGGTCTTTCAGCGGGTTTTTCCCTTTGATGTTGGAACCTGGCAGCTCGTCGCGGAACTGGTCCATGCCAAAGAAGATCGTGCGGCTTTCGATGCCGTCGATGACTTTGAGGTTGCCCGTGCTGCGCAGGCGACCCAGATCCTGGATGCTGGGGTCGAGGACAAAGTCGACTTCACCTGACAGCAGAGCGGCGACCCGGGTGGCTTCCGACTTGATCGGGGTATAGATAATTTCCGTCACATTGGATTCATTTTTGCCCCAGTAATTGGGGTTGGAGACAAGAACCAGCTTCTGGTCAGGCTGCCATTCCTTGACCGTGTACGGGCCGGTTCCCATGGCGTTGCGGTGAGCAAAGCTTTCGTCCTTGGCCTTGATGTCCTTGGGGTCCACCGATTTGTTTTTCTCGGCCCACGCCTTGCTCATGATGCGCAGCTCGGTCAGCTGATTGAGCAACACCGGGTTCGGCCCTTTAAGCATGATGTCCACGGTCGAATCGTTAACCTTGACCACCTTGTCGATGCCTTGGGTATAAACCGCGTAGTTGGAAGTCTTGGCGGTGGCGCGCGTGAGAGAAAAAACCACATCCTCGGCGGTAAGCGGCGAGCCGTCACTGAACTTCACGCCGGACCGCAGGGTAAAACGAACCTGTGTTGGCGACACTTCGCGCCAGGCGGTTGCCAATTGCGGCTCCACCTTGAAAGTGCGGCTGTTGTAATAAACCAGCGAATCGTAGACGGCCGCATGAACACCATTCCCCAGCGCATTGTTTTGTGAATGGATGTCGAAGGTCGGAATGTCGCTTGCGCTGGACCATTTGAAGGTCTTGGCGTGGGCCGGCACAGTGGCCAGAACTGCGACTGCCGCAGCAGCTATCAGAAGGGGTTGAAATTTCATGGGTTTTCTCTCTCGGAAGGAAGGGACAAATATACAACTGCGATATCAGAGGCATGCAAGGGGTTTCCCCTGAAACACGCCCATGTAATGCGTACAGGGCTTGCGCGCAGATGAAACGCCTGCAACTCCCGGGCCAGAATTCCGGTTAGCGCCCTTTTGCAGCAGCTCCAAGAGTGACAGGCCCATACCAGGCCTGGGTACTGGTGCCTGTGTTGTCGCTGTCGGTCATGATGCCGATGCCAACAAGTGCACCCGGCGCTTCACCGAAAGCTGCTTCGTAGTCCTTGCGGATATCGCGTTTGTAATCGATCCATTGCTGCAGATTGCCGGCGCCCGACTCGACCACCAGCTTGCGTATCCTGTCGGTACGCGGGTTGACGATCACCGTGCCTGGAGCGCGCGTATTGCACCAAACATACATCAGGGTTGCATAGGGCAACTCTTCACCTGTGAGGGCACGCGCCAACTCGGACAGCATGGCATTTTTACTGGAAAATTTGCTGCGATCCCCCTCGAACATCAGCAGGATGCGCACTGGGGAATCATCGGCATCACGCAAGGCCATGTCGGCATGCGCTATCAACGCAGGTACTTTCCACGAGAATCGCAAGTCGGCCAGTTCATCGGACTCCACGCGCATCACCTGACGCAACATGCTGGCAGAAGATACAGAGTTGGCCGCCATCGCAGCACGGCCATCCTTCTGTACATAGCGAAACTGGCTGGCGGATTTGCCGGGAAAAGGGTGATGCTTCCAGCCGAGCGCACGCTGGTTACCGGCAGACAACATCACCCAGGGAGCCGCGCTCGGACCTGTCTGCTCGGGTGCTGGCGCCGGCGATGAACAAGCAGACAGCTGTAGCAGAGCGCAAAAAGCTACGCCACCTCCCAGCACCCCATAACCTTGTTTCATCGACACCCCCTGAAGCACCGCGCAGCATCTGCGTCTCCATAAAAAAAGCCGCCCGAAGGCGGCTTTTAAGCTTTTCTGATGGAAGCTGACGCTAGGCCAGCCACCCATTAGAAGGAGTGCTTGATACCGAAGTCGTAACCAGTCGAACGCTCGTTCGCTGCAGTCACGGCGCCGTTCAGGGCGGAAGAAGCACCACCGCTGTTGGTCACGCGAGCAAACGTGGTGTACAGAGCGGTACGCTTGGACAGGTTGTGCACATAACCCAGAGCAATTTTCTTGGACTTGGGAGTCGTAGCAGCATCAGTTTTGTACGTGGAATAAGCCACACGGATCTGGCCAGCACCCAGCGGAACCAAAGCACCGATCAAAGCGCCCTTGCCGGTCGTGGTGGTAGGAGTGGACTCAACTTTGTCACGGGTCACCAAAGCCATGGCTTGAGCGACGCCGAAGTCGAACGAACCACCGATGTTGGTCGACTTGATGTCGCCAGTCGTAGCGGTCGCAGCATACTTGGTGCTGGAAGTTGCCAGAGCCACGTTGATCGGACCATTGGCCCAACCGAGGCGAACTGCAGAACCTTTGCCGTCGTCTTCAGTAGCAACACCGGTCTGGTTGTTCTCACCGAGATAGTGCTGGAACTGGCCGTAGAAGCCGCCCAAGTTGCCTGGCAGGAAGTAACCAATGCTGTTGGAAGCACGAACAGCAGTATTGCCGCCGAGACCGCTGAGCGCCTGGGAAGTACCCACGCCGTTGGTGCCGAACGGGTCAAACACGGTCTGATTCCAGAACTGAGGCGTGTAGTCACGACCCAGACGCAGCTCACCCAAGCCGCTGGCCAGGCTGACGGTCGAACGACGATTGAAAGTCAGACCTTGTGTACCGGCGCGCACAGGTGCGTTTGCACCGGTTGCAGGAACGAAGGCACCAACTGTCTGGTTGTTGGTGCTGCTGGCAGCGCCTGTACCGTCGTCATTGTTGATACCGGCTTCGAGCCAGAACGAAGCAGACATGCCGCCGCCCAGGTCTTCCGTACCACGGAAACCGATACGGCTGGAGTTGTAACCAGAGTTGCCGAGACGGCTCACGCTGGAAGAACCAACGCCGGAGCCCGAACCGTGCTGGTAAGTAGCGTCAACAACACCGAACAGGGTCACGGAAGACTGGGCCGAAGCCACGCCGGCAGCAGCCAGAATAGCCAAAGCGACTAGGGATTTTTTCATTGCGAGTTTCTCCAAGGTTAAACATAGGGCTCCAGGATTTTGGATCCCCGGGCCAACCTCCATTTAGGAAGTTGTATGTATTGCACCAGAGGCCGGAAGCTTTCGCAAAGGAATTAGCCCGATAAATTCATTTCCGTTGCACCCCTGCAACAAATGCCATCAGCCGGAAAGACGACCTTTCAATCCATGGATAAGACCGCCCGTCGCCCAGCGGTGTGGCTGCAATTTGTAGTATTTGTTACAAATAAGCAGGATCCCATCCCTAGCAGGAATGTTTCGTGAAACACCAAAACGATTCCCTGCGGTAGAGAAAAGAGGAGTTTTTGGAAGTTTTTTTGCCTCATAAGATGAGGCCGCGAGGTAGCACTGCTGATTCCTTCACATCTCCCTCCAACAAAATTGCCGGCACTCAGTCAATCAAAGGCGGCGCGTAGCCGGTTACAGCCGTTTTCGGTCGCGATAACCGCACTGGACACTGCTCTCGACGAGCGTGCCCTCCAGCTTGAAACGCGACTGGATAAACTTTCACCTGTACTCCCGTCAATGAACAAGCCATAAACACCGCCATGGACACCCTGCTCAATGCCGCCGATAGCGCCCTGCGTACCCTGTTTGCCAAACCGCATGCGAGCCGGACCTGCCCGACCCTTCCCGGGCAAGGCACGGAGCTGAGCGCTCCCGACAAGGCACTGGCGGGAGCGCTGATGCGTGTCAACCATGTCGGCGAGGTCTGTGCCCAGGCGCTTTACGCCTCGCAGGCCCTGAGCACGCGAAACCCTGTTCTACGCCAGCAATTCCTGGAGGCCAGCAAGGAGGAAGGCGACCACCTGGCCTGGACACGCGAGCGGCTGGAGGAACTGGGTGCCCGGCCGTCGCTGCTCAACCCGCTGTGGTACGCCGGTGCTTTCGGGCTCGGCTTGCTGGCAGGCCGTCTGGGCGATCGGGTCAGCCTGGGTTTCGTGGTGGAAACCGAGCGCCAGGTCGAAGCGCATCTGGCCAGCCACCTGGAACGCCTGCCCGAGGGCGACCACGCTTCACGCGCCATCGTGGCGCAAATGAAAGACGATGAAGCGCGCCATGCGCAGGAAGCGCAAAGTGCCGGGGCATTTGTGCTTCCTGCGCCTGTCCGGGCGCTGATGCGGACCGCAGCCAAGGTCATGACCACAACCGCGCATCGCATCTAGTTAGCTATCTTTTCGATAGCGTCTTGCGATTTATCCACAAGGGCTGGAGCCCGATTTAACAACCTCAGGCTTCGACCAGCTCAAAACTGGTGGTGATGTCGGCGGTTTTGCCGAGCATGATGGTTGCCGAGCAGTATTTGTCATGGCTCATCGCAATCGCGCGCTCCACCGCACTCGCCGCAATGCCGCGTCCGGTGACAACAAAATGCATGTGGATTTTGGTGAACACCTTGGGATCGGTTTCAGCCCGTTCCGATGTCAGCCTGACCGTACAGCCGCGTACATCGTGCCGGCCACGCTTGAGAATCAGCACCACGTCATAGGCGGTACAGCCACCGGTACCGGCCAGCACGGTTTCCATGGGACGTGGCGCCAAGTTTGCGCCACCATTTTCCGGCTTGGCTGCGTCCGGTGCACCGTCCATCACCAGCGTATGGCCGCTGCCGGTCGTTGCCAGAAAACTCATGGCCGAGCCAAAACCTGTTGTTGCGTCCGAGCCCGCAGGGGAGCCGGTCCAGCTCACTGTGCATTCCATGAATCACCTTCCTCGATATCAAAAATATTTGCCAAAAAGAAGCTGCGAGTGTTTATTTTTCGCAACAAAACATTGTTGCAGCGCAACATGCCTCCGCTATACTGAAATCATCGCATGAAGCAGCATTGGTTTTCATGCACAGCTTGTCTCCTCCATCCCTGAAAGGGTGGATTTACAGGCCCAGACCGCAAGGTCTGGGCCTTTTTTCTTGCCCACTATGATGTCGGGCTGCGAGAAAAATACATGCCCACCCCTCCA
>CAZIYA010000085.1:0-12440 GCA_964543355.1 uncultured Polaromonas sp. | reverse complement strand
GCGTCGGGCACAGCACCATGGCCTGCACCGCAAAACGGCGCGCATTGAGATTGACCAGCAGTGGAATGGCAAACGCAGCGGTCTTGCCGCTGCCGGTTTTGGCTTGCGCGATCAGGTCCTTGCCAGCCAGCGCCAGCGGCAGACTGGCCGCCTGGATGTGCGTCATGGCCAGGTAGCCCAGGGTTTTGAGGTTGGCCTGCATGGCAGGATTCAGCGGCAGCGTGCTGAAGTCAGTACTTGCTGCGCCGGAAGTCGGGGAGGAAGAAGTCATGCCCTGATTATCGGCGCAGCGTTTTTTAAACTTCCAGCGCGCAGGCAGAAGCCCTTTCAGTACCCATGTGCCGCACAGCGGCCAGCGCGTGAAACTGTCGCATGAAAATTGGCATTGGCCCTTATTCGGCGGGCGCAAGCAGCTCTGTTATTGATAGCAAAATTCACTCCGGCACCCCAGGGCTTAAGCTTGCGGCAACGAATTTCCTGAGCGTTTCCATCGATTCAACCCACGCCATGCCTCTTGACGACTTTTCCGCCGCAGCCGTTCACGCGCTCGGTACCCATGGCTTGCTGCTCTTCCTGGCACTGCTGGTGCTGCTGCTGCCGGTGGCGGCGACGCTGTGGTGGCTGGCGCAACGCTACGCCGTTCGCACCGAAACCAGCACCCTGCCGGCAGGCGGATACCTGCTGATCCGCCTGGCTGCGGGTTTTGCGGTGCTGGTGGGCGCCGCCGCGGTTTTTGCGGAAATTGCCGAAGAACTGGGCGACGGCGTACGCGCGGGCGAACTGGACCAGCTGTTTTCAGATGCCGTGCGCGACAGCACGCCACAGGCTGCCCTGCAGGTCTTCGCCTGGGTCACGCGGCTCGGCGACACGATGAGCCTGAGCGTACTGGGCGTCGCCGTGGCGCTGGCGCTGCTTGTGCGCGGACGCCGCTGGCTGGCCCTGGGCTGGTCGCTGGCCATCAGCGGCAACGCCCTCCTGAACCCCACGCTCAAGGCCTTGTTTGAAAGAACGCGGCCCGTGCACGACAGCGCCCTGGTGCACGCGAGCGGCTGGAGCTTTCCGAGTGGACACAGCTCCGGCTCGGTGGTTGTCTACGGCATGCTGGCCTATGTGCTGATCCGCAGCCTGCCGTCGGCCATGGCGCGGCGCGCCAGTCTGCCGCTGGTGCTGCTGGCTGCCACCCTGGCGTTTTCGGTCGGCTGCAGCCGCATTTTTCTTCAGGTGCATTTCGCCACCGACGTGTTGGCCGGTTTTGCTTCCGGCACCGCCTGGCTGGCGGTGTGTGTGGCCAGCATCGAGCTGACGCGCCACTACGGCCGCTCCCACGCCACCGCCTCTGAATAAGGCCGGCACCTGAAGCATCGCCTCATTGATGGCAGAACACCGGCCGGCGTTTTTCCACGAAGGCGGCCGTGCCCTCCCGCGCATCCTGCGAAGCCACCGCAATCATGAACTGCGCCGCCTCGATGGCCAGGCCTTCGTCGATGGACACATTGAGCCCGCGCGTCACGGCGCGCAGTGAGGCCGTCACAGCCACGGCGGAGTTTTCCGCGATGCGGTCGGCCAGCTGCAGACAGGCCGGCAGCAGTTCATGAGCCGGCACCACGTGGTTGATGAGCCCGATTAACAGGGCCTCTTCCGCGCTGATGGCGTCGCCGGTCAGGATCATCTCGTTGGCGCGCTTGCGGCCTATGTGGCGTGGCAGGCGCTGCGTGCCACCAAAGGGAGGCGGAAAACCCAGCCGGATTTCGGGTTTGGCAAAGCGCGCATGGTCGGCCGCGATCGCCAGGCTGCAGGCCTCCATGGTTTCGCAGCCGCCGCCGAAAGCGATGCCATTGACGGCCGCGATGATGGGTTTGGGGTAGTTCTCGATACGCCGCGTCATGGCCTGGCCACGCATGACGAAGTTGCGCCAGGCCGCCTCGGGCGATGCGGCGACGTCGGGCGCGAAGCCCGCGATGTCGGCGCCTGCACTGAAGGCCTTGTCGCCCTGCCCCGTCAGAACAAGACAGCGGATGCTGTCATCACGCTCCAGGGCGTTGAGTCTGTCCATGAATTCGTCTATCAGCTCATAACTCAGCGCATTGAGTTTGTCGGGGCGGTTGAAGGTGAGCACCCCATGTTGGCCATGGCGTTCGGTTTCTATCAGCATGTGGTCTCCAGAGGGTTTCGGGCAGGGGTGTCGGCGGATAAAAATGACAGGACGCCCCAACCGCGCGGGGCGCCCACAAAGTAGGTCGCGGCTTGCGGCGTGACAAAGGACTGGCCGCTCTCGAGCACGACGTCGCTGTCCGGGCCGCGTCCGGCCAGCGCGTCGCTGGTGATCCAGAGGCAACCCCCGACGCAGGCCAGGACCTGGCCGCGCGGCAGGCGCAGGGATTTCGGGATACGCCCGAGCGTCAGCGGGGCTTGTGGGGCAAGCATGGCGGTCTCCTTGGAAAGTGTGGTCTGATTCTTTCCTTGTCCCGGCCCGCGCGGCCGGATGGTTTGTCATCCGGGGGATTCCTGCCATTCATGCCATGCTGAGCCCTTCTTCTTCCCATGCACTGCGCGCCATGTCGCTGGACGCGATACGCGGCTTTGAATCGGCGGCGCGGCACCTGAGCTTTACGGCGGCGGCCGAAGAGCTGTGCATCACCCAGTCGGCGGTCAGCAAGCAGATCAAAAATCTGGAAGATGCACTGGGCACGGCACTGTTTCTGCGCGGCGGCAAGGGGCTGAGCCTCACGCCGCAGGGCCGCGAGCTTTATGAGGCCGCCCGCGCGGCGCTGGCGCAACTGGCTTCGGTTGTGGACCGCCTGCTGGCGGTCGACAGGGTGTCGGTGTCGGTAACCGCCACGCCATCTTTTGCAGCGCTGTGGCTCGCCCCCAAGCTTGCAGGATTTCAGGCGCTGGAGCCCGCCATTGATGTGCGTGTCGATGCCTCGGAGGCAAGGGTGAACCTCGAACGCGAAGGCATCGATCTCGCCGTGCGGCTCAGCCCGTGGCAAGCCGGCGCAGATGGCTCGCCACCGTTGCTTCAGGAGCAGGTTCTCCTCGTGGCGGCACCGGCGATTGCGGCACGCCTCGATTGCGCCGCCGACATTCTTCGGGTGCCCCTGCTCGTCTATTACGACCCGGCCATGCGTTTTTCCTGGATGTCGTGGACCGCCTGGTACGGGCAACTCGGGCTACAGCAGTCCGCGCAGCAACCCTGCCTGTATTTCTCGCAGTATGAGCATGTGGTCAACGCCGCGGTGCAGGGCGCCGGCGTGGCCATCGGGCGTACGCCGCTGGTGCTGCCGCTGCTCAAAAGCGGCCAGCTCAAGGTGGTTCTGCCGGGGCACACCGTCGAGGGCATGGGTTATCGCATCGTCACGTCCACCCAGAGCGCAAACCGGCCGGCTGTACAGAAATTCCGCCAGTGGCTGGAGCGGGAACTGGCCCTGGAAGCGATCGGCTGACCCGTACGCAGCACCGGCGCATCAAGGCCAGACGCCCGTGGCCTGCAGTGCCGGTGAAAGCTCCGCCCCGCCCCAGCGCAGAGACAGCGATGCCTCCATCCTTTTCATGGAGAGCACCCTGAAGCGCAGCAGTCGCTGGGCGCCGGGAAAAGCGTCAAGCTCGGCGCCCTCCCAAATAATGTCGGCATGCACGGCCAGGTACAGCAGGTCGCCGTTGTCGAAATCGATGAACAGCAAACCGGCGCGCGGATTCACCGCGATATTGCCGAGTGTGTTGAAGAAAAAATTGCCAACAAAATCCGGCATGGTGAGCGTGCCGTCTTCGTCCACCCGCACAAAACCAGGCTTGCCGCCACGGTGCGACACATCCACGCCGCCGGCCCGGCCAGCCTGCGCGCCGTCTCCGGCATAGGCTGTGGCAATGAACAGGGTGTCGGCCGCGGCAACCATGCGGCGCGCGGCTGCATCGAGTTGTACGGCCTCGTGCACGGAGGGGCGCGCGGATGGCGGGCTTTGCACATACACCGGTTCACGCGCCTGGATGTATTTGGGACAGTTGCCAAAACTCTGGCTGAGTTCCACCGTGAACCCCGTTACGCCCACCTCGCGCAACACGCCATTCATGCGGTTGCGCCGCCGTGTCTGCGGCTCGATGCCCAGCAGGCCGATGGGTGCACCATCGACCAGCGTGTGCTTCAGGGGATCGCCTTCCAGCGGTAATGCCCGCACCACCAGGTGTTGCGGATCAGGGGAACGAATGAAGCCGGGCGGCTGCGCCAGCACCGAGGCCCAGGGCTGGCCATCGACATCCACCGTGCCGGCAATCAAAAAAGGCAGCTTCTCAAAAAAAGCGCGATGCTGCTCCGGCATGAAGTCGCGGATCACCTGCGGGCCGATCTGCGCCAGCCGCTCCTGCACGCCCAGGCGCGCCTGCACCGCGCGTTCGCCTTCGTGAAACGCGGGCGGGGTCATGACATCGCCTCTGCAGCAGTCACCCTGGAAACGATCCCTTGTTTCATGCCGCCAGCCCGATCGGGGTTCTGACCATGGGCACAAAACGCGGCAGCGCCTCGATGCGGGCCAGCCAGGCACGCAACGCAGGATAGGGCTCGAGCGACACATTGCCTTCGGGGGCGTGCGCCACATAGCTGTAGTTGGCGATGTCGGCTAGGGTAGGCGCACTGCCAGCCAGAAAAGGGGACTGGCCCAGCTGCTGCTCCATCACCTCAAACAGGGCGTGGGCGCGCGCTATCGCCTCAGGGTTGTCCGGCCGCTCGAACAGCTGGGTCACGCGCGCTGCCGCCGGGCCGAAAGCGAGCTGGCCTGCAGCAACCGACAACCAGCGCTGCACGGCGGCAGCAGCCAGCGGCTCCTGCGGCAACCATTGCTCCAGCCGGTCGGCGTAACGCCCGGCCAGGTACACCAGGATGGCATTGGCATCGGCCAGCATGCACTCACCGTCCTGGATCACCGGCACCTGGCCGAAGGCATTCATGGCCAGGAAGGCAGGCGTCTTGTGCGCCCCAACCGCCAGGTCCACCTCGACCGCCTCCATCGGCAGGCCGAGCAGGGACAAAAACAGCTCGATCCGGTGGCAATGGCCGGACAGTGCGTAGCGGTACAGCCGGATGGGGCGGGC
Source organism: uncultured Polaromonas sp. (assembly GCA_964543355.1). Lineage (GTDB taxonomy): Bacteria > Pseudomonadota > Gammaproteobacteria > Burkholderiales > Burkholderiaceae_C > Polaromonas. Next base: position 7,358 of record CAZIYA010000085.1, on the reverse strand, counting down.
CGGGGCGGAGGGCTTGGACAGGGTGGCTGTGGGCATGAAGGTCTTTCAGTAAGTGAGTAGGAAATGAAGGGATGAGCGCCATTCTGTTTGATCCATTTGGATGAATAAATGGGCCAAAGTGGATTTGACTGCTCCGATAACCGGATGAATTAACATCCGGGCCATGGACAAGCTCCGGGCCATGCAGGCTTTTATTCATATCGCCGACGAAGGCAGCCTGACGGCCGCGGCACGCGTCATGGAGTCGTCGCTACCGGCCATGGTGCGCACGCTGGCCGCTTTCGAAGCGCAGTTGGGCGTGCGCCTGTTCAACCGCAGCACGCGCCGCATTTCACTGACCGAGGAAGGCCGGCGGCACCTGGAAAGTTGCCGGCAATTGCTGGCCACGCTGGAAGACGCCGAGGCAGCGCTGACCGCCGACGCCGGTGAGCCGGCCGGCCACCTCACCATCACCGCGCCCATGCTGTTCGGCCAGATGCATGTGGCGCCCGCCGTCACGCGGTTCGTGCAGAAGTACGACAAGATGCGCTGCAGCATGGTGCTGCTGGACCGTGTGGTCAACCTGCTGGAAGAAGGCATCGACGTGGGCATACGCATAGGCGCGCTGGACGATTCCAGCCTGGTGGCACAGCCCGTGGGCCACATTCGGCGCCTGGTGGTGGCCAGCCCGGCCTGGCTGCGGCGGCATGGCGTGCCCCGGCACCCCAGGGACCTGCTCAAGGCCAACTGCGTACGTGTCACCGATCACGCCACCGCCTGGGGCCCCTTCAACGACAAGGGCCGGCAACTGCGCCTGGCCGTCAGCGGCAACCTGGAGTTCAACCAGATTGCACCGGCGGTAGCGGCCTGCGCGGCCGGTGCAGGCTTGGGCATGTTTTTCTCGTACCAGGTGGCCCCCTTCCTGGAGAGCCGGCAGTTGCGTTGCGTACTGGAAGAGTTCGAGCCACCGCCCCGACCCATCCACGTGGTCTACCCGCACGCACGCCTGTTGCCCAAACGCACCCGGGTGTTCATCGAATGGATCAAGGAAGAGCTCCGGCCTTTCCAGGGCTGAAGCCCACCGCTCTTACATTAAAAAGGGCCTCCAGCCCTTTAGCAACGGGCGCAAGCAGCTACTTTTTTCATAGCTACTTCAGCCCCGGACGGCGACCGGGGAAGGAAAACATGGCGTTGTGGTCCAACGCCCGTGACCAGCGCACCTGGCTCCGGAGGCGGCCTGGTACAGACGTGCTGCTCATGCGTCGAATCGGTAAAAACGCTGCGGGTTGTGCACCAGCAGTGCCTCGCGCGCCGGCGAGGTCGGCGCGATCATCGCCAGCAGGTCCACCAGTTGGCCGTCGTCGGGCACATGGTGGTGGTTGGGGTGTGGCCAGTCGGTGCCCCAGAAGCAGCGCTCCGGAAACTCCTGCAGCAGGCGGCGCGCCAGCGCCACGCCTTCGGCATACGGCGCACCTGGGGAGACACGGTCCACCCCGCTGACCTTCACATGAAAACGCGGATCTTCGAGCAGCGTGCACAGCGCACGGAAATCGGCGTGGTTTTCGCCCAGGGTTGCATCGACCCGCGCCATGTGGTCGATCACCACCGGCACGGCCGATTGCCTGAGTACGGGCGCCAGCGCGTGGATCAGGCTGCTTTCAAAATGCACCTGCAGATGCAGGCCCAGCGGCGCCAGACGCCGCGTCAGCGCCACCACTTGCTGCACCGTGGCGCCCTGTCCAAGGGGTTGCATGAAGTTGAAGCGCACGCCGCGAAAGCCGGCCGCCTGCAGCCGCTGCAATTCGGCATCGCTCACCTGGTGCGGCACCAGTGCCACGCCGAGGTAGCGGCCACCGCCCGCGCGTATCGCGTCCTCGACCACCCGGTTGTCAAAACCATGCACCAGCGACTGCACGATCACGCAGCGCGTGATGCCCAGCTGCCGGTGCAGCGCAAACAGCGTTTCCTTGGGCGCATCGGCCGGCGTGATCGCGCTGTCGGGGGAGAAGGGAAAAATCGCGGCCGGGCCGAACACATGCACGTGGGCATCGCAGGCACCGGGCGGCAGCAGCAGCCGGGGTGCGGACGGCTCGCGCATGTAGGTCAGGACAGCTTTGGACATGCGCGTATTCTGGTCCGGAACGGCCGGTTTTACCCGGCACCTTGTCCAATAACTGCTATCGGAACAATGGGCTGCGCAACGCCACCTCGCCTGCGGTTTTTGTCTTGCTCAGAGCCTTTTTGACTCGCAACGCGGCTCACACCAATAGCAACAATAGGCTCTGGACCTTATCCGATGGGCACAAGCAGCTATCATTTTTATAACAAAACCCTGCACAATACAGGCTCAAGTTACTGCAGGCATGCTTCAGCCAGCAATTCCGGAGAAGAAAACACATATGCAAACTTTTGACTTTGACCTGTTTGTCATAGGCGGCGGCAGCGGCGGCGTGCGTGCCGCGCGCATGGCGGCGCAGCGCGGGGCACGGGTGGCGCTGGCCGAGGTGGCGGCCATGGGCGGCACCTGTGTCAACGTCGGCTGCATCCCGAAAAAACTCTACAGCTATGCAGCGCACTACGCGGACGCCTTCGAGGAGTCGCGCGGTTTCGGCTGGGTCGGCGAAGCACCCGTGTTCCACTGGGACCGGCTCAAAACCAACCGCGCACTTGAAATCTCGCGACTCAACGGTGTGTACGTCCAGCTGCTGCAAGGCGCAGGCGTGCGAATCATCGAAGGCTGGGCCACGCTGGTGGACGCCCACACGGTGGAAGTCGAAGGCAGCCGCTACACCGCCAAAAACATCCTGGTCGCCACCGGCGGCAGGCCCAGCCTGCCCGACATCCAGGGCCGTGAGCTGGTCATCAGCTCGGACCAGATTTTCGACCTCCACCCCTTCCCCGCGCGCCTGCTGGTGGTGGGCGGCGGCTACATCGCCTGCGAGTTCGCCTCCATCTTCAACGGCCTGGGTGCCAAGGTCACACAGCTGTACCGCGGCGCCCAGGTGCTGCGCGGCTTCGACGCGGAAGTGCGCGCCTTTGTTGCCGCGGAAATGATCAAGACCGGCGTGAACCTGCAGCTGCATGCCGATGTTGCCGCCATCAGCCGCGCGGCTGACGGGCTGCATGTGCAGATGCAGGACGGCGGCAGCACCACCGTCGATGCCGTGCTGTATGCCACCGGGCGCCTGCCCAACGTGGCCGGGCTGGGCCTGGAAACCGCAGGGGTGGCCGTTAACCACCAGGGCGCCATCCAGGTCAACGCCCACTACCAGACCTCGGTGCCGTCCATTTACGCCCTGGGCGACGTGACAGCCCGCCTGCAGCTCACGCCGGTGGCCCTGGGCGAAGCGATGGTGGTGGTGGACCACCTGTTCGGCGCAGCGGCCGGCAAGAAGCCGCGCCGCATGAGTTACGACTTCGTTCCAACTGCGGTGTTCACCCACCCGAACATCGGCACCGTGGGTTATTCGGAAGCCGACGCTCGCAAGGAATTCGGCAAGGTCACCATTTACCGCAGCGAATTCAAGGCCCTCAAGCACACCCTGAGCGGCAGCACCGAGCGCACGCTGATGAAGCTGGTGGTGGACGACGCCTCGGACCGCGTGGTCGGCCTGCACATGGTGGGGGCCGACGCAGGTGAGGTGGTCCAGGGTTTTGCCGTGGCCATGAAGGCCGGTGCGACCAAAGCCATTTTCGACAGCACCATCGGCATTCACCCGACGGCGGCAGAAGAGTTTGTCACGATGCGCGAGCCGGTCAAGGGCTGAGCCCTGTCCGCGCAGGGGGCACTGTTGCCCCGCCACGCAAACAAGACGATGAAATCGATTTATCCAGCCAGTTTCCAGGCAAGGCGCGCTGAGGCGACATAGCTACAGCCATGGCAACAACGGGCAACGCCGCACGGCGGCTGGATGGGCGGTTTCATACTGCCTCTATTGGCGGAAAGGGCACTATTCGGTGTCCGTGTCCTCGTTCTCGCCGCCGTCGGGCTCCCGGTCTTTGAGCCGCTCATCCAGACGCCGCCGGATATCACCGGCTTCTTCAAGAAACTGCTTGACGGGAACGGCGGGCGCCACCCGCCAGGATGGCGGGAACATGGCAGACATGTAAAGGCGATTGGACAATCGTTTGTTCTGCAGCCAGTTGTTGCCCAGCATCATGGCAACCCCCACCAGCGCAATGCCTGTCACGAGGCCGGCCAGGCTGCGGCGGCGCTGCGTGACGATCACCGTCAGATGCACGTACACGGCAGCGGCAACGCCCAGCAGCTCCAGCTGGGTCTCAAACCGCGCCAGACTTTCCAGGGAGAACATGAACGCCAGCATGCTGGCGAATGTGACGCCCGCCTGCACGGCCAGCGAACTGACACAGGCAATGCGCACATGGCGCCAGAAGTGCAGGCGGCCCATGAAGAGTTTGGTCGCGAGCGCCCACAGGCCGGACCATGCAGCCACAGCGGTGGCGACAACCATCAACAGGCCCGGCAGGCGTCGGGCCAGTTGGGAAGGCTCGCTCAAGGTGAGCCAGGACTGGCCCAGCACCAGGGCCAGCATGCCTGCCAGTGACAGTACCGTCCAGGCCACCATGCGCCAGGGAAGGCGCGGCAGCGGCTCCTCGGCGGGCAGCGGCTCATGCGCCATCCGCAGGCCCAGCCTGAGCCGCCCGAGCGTCAGGGCCCTGCCGGACGGCCAGATGAAGCGGGTGCCCTGCCCGTACCGCTTGTCGTCGAGAACCACACCATTGGCACTGTCGAGCACCTGCACGACAACCTCACCTTCAGGCGTGCTTTCGATGCGCAAATGTTCACCCGCCACGTGGCTGTCATCGAGCACAAGATCGGCCGTCAGCGCGCGGCCCGCGGTGACGGGCCATCGGGTCACCTCCAGCCGGGCCACCAAAGCGCCGCTGCGGTCCGTGGCACGCAGCACACCCAGCAATGCGGCGCTCACGGTGCAGCTTTCCACTTGAAGCCATCGAGGTAATGGGCCACCAGCGCCAGCCCATTTTCAAAGCTGACCCCCTGCGCGTCCATACGCCCCTGCACACCGCCGGCAGGCTGGTTGACGGACATGGTCAGCACCGACACATCGTAAAGGCCAGGCAACTTGCGGTAAGCACTCATGCACAGCACCGCGCGCATGGCCATGCCGTCAGCCTCAATGAACCGTTCCGAGCATTCGGCCGGCGTGGATTTTCGGGAACCGCGGGTGGCAAAGTGTTCGTTGGCAAAACTCTGCGAATACATGGCGGCAAAGCGCAAGGCACCGAGCCGGGGCGCGTCATAGGCCTCGTACCGCAGGCGGATGAAGCCGGTGTTGAAATCGCCGGCAAACACATGGCTGTCAATCTGGCAGTCGGTGCGTTCCAGGTCGAACGCCTTGAAGTCGGGATCGCGTCCACGGCCCCAGCAACGCGCCAGCGAATCTTCGGGAACGGGGACGATGTAGCCTCCGTGTTTTTGCGGTCTCAGCGGTGCTGCGATGAATTTCTGGGTCAGCAGGGCCTGGTGCTCGCCAAGCTGCCGGGCCACTTCGGCGTGGGCCGGCCGGGTGATGGGCCGGGCCGAAGCCGCTTTGGCCAGCAGGGCCTGCGCGAATTCGGCGGGAATGAGAAAACTCAGTAACTCGCCCCCCTGCCGCTTGGACACATTGACACCGACCACCTGGCCGGCATCATCCAGTGCTGGGCCCCCGCTCATGCCGGGATTGAGGGCACCACCAAAAAATATGCGGGGATAAAAACTGCGTTGCACCAGGCCGTTGAAGGTGCCTTCCGTCACGGCAAAGCCGATATCGAGTGGATTGCCAAGCGAATAAATGCGTTCGCCGCGCGCCAGCGGCTTGGCTGGGTCGCGAAAAGCCAGCAAGGGCATGTTGGCAGACGGGGCTTTCACCCGCAATAACGCCAGGTCGTTTCGCACATCAAAAGCCAGCAACTCCACCTCGGCTTCCTTGCCATCCACCGGCACGTACACACCGCGGTAACGTTCCGGCTCGAGGGCCAGCTGACTGGCCACGTGGAAGTTGGTGATGATGAGTCCGTCGCCGGACACAAAAAAGCCCGATCCCAGGCTGGCCTGGGTATTGGAGTTGCGCAACAGGGTGCGGATCTGCACCAGTTTGTCCCGCGTGGTTTCATAGGCACGTTGCGCGTCGCGGGAAACCTGGGCCGGCACCTGAGTGCCGCCAGGTGCCGCGGTTTGCGCGTGGGCGAAATGAATACACAGCATGCCCAGGACGAAAGCCGTCATGAATCGCCGGCCCCTGATTTTCTTGTAGTGCTTCATCAGGGCATTCTAGGGGAGCCCAATGACACCCTTTTTCTGCACCGGCTCAACGCTGCCGGACCGCTGCCTGCCACACGAATGGCAGGCATGCCAACACAAGCCGGTGAGCCCGCTGGCGAACAACGCCAGCGGTCAAAGCACCAGGTCAATCGCCGGGCTGGAGTCCGTCTTCCGGGGTCAGGGGCGGGGCACTTCCTCGTCGGGAGACAACACCAGGTCGGCGCGCTCGATGGCTGCATCAAACGCGGCGATGTCCGCGTCACCCTGCAAGACGGCACGGCTGTCCAGCGGGTGAAACACCTGGTGCTGCAGGCGCCGCAGCGCGTCGGACTTTTCCATGGCTTCGAGCACCTGCCGGGGCGCCATCATCAAGGCGAAAGGGTTGGCGCTGGGTGTGTCGATATGCATGGCAGCAGCTCCTGGATACAAATGGGGCACAAACGTCAAACAGATGGCTGCACTGTAGGAGAAGCTGAAAAATCCGGAAAGTCAGCGGGCAGCGTGACCCGGTGTAGGCGTCCGGCTGACACGCGTCTGCCGAGGCCGCCACGCTTCGCTGTCAAGGCACTCAGAACGCACGTTCACCCTTGTGCCAGGCAGCCCGGACAATAGGCATGCCGCCGCTCATCCTGACCCGGATCAGGTCCGCGCGCAGGCCGGGCGCCAGCTCACCGCGGTCCGGGAGGCCAATGGCGTGCGCCGGATTGCGTGTGACGGTATTGACCGCCTTGGGCAAGCTCCAGCCTGCGGTATCGCGCAGCAAAAAAGCCGACTGGAGCAGGCTGGCCGGCACGTAGTCCGAGGAAAAAATATCGAGCAGATCAAGCTGCGCCAGTTCAGCCGCCGAAACATTGCCCGAATGCGAACCGCCCTTGACCAGGTTCGGCCCGCCCATGACGATGCCCATGCCGGCCTCCCGTGCCGCGCGGGCAGCCGCCACGGTGGTCGGGAATTCCGAGATGGCAATACCCTCTTCGCTGGCCTGCTCCACATGTTCGACTTCGGTGTCGTCATGGCTGGCGACCGGCAGGGCGCGCGCCCGGCTGCCTGCAATGACGGCCGCGCGGTTGGGCGCGGCAAAGAGCTCCTGGTG
>CAZIYA010000084.1:0-12517 GCA_964543355.1 uncultured Polaromonas sp. | reverse complement strand
CAGGGTGCCAACGTCGGCCACCATGCCGATGTTGATTTCCTGGATGCAGAAAAAAGCATCGCTCGTCGCGTAGCGCAGGCAGCAGGCCGTCACCATGTCGACTGCGCCGCCAATGCAGCCGCCCTGGATGGCCGCGATCACCGGAATGCGCAGGGTCTCCAGCTTGGTGAAGGTGGCCTGCATGTCGCCCAGCATGTCGAAGATGGCGGCGCGCCCTTCGGGACTCTGGTCGTCCATGGCGATGGCGCCCGAAAAGGTTTCCAGTGCCATGCCGGCGCTGAAATGTTTGCCGGTGCTGGAAATCACCAGCACGCGCGCATCGCCGGCCTTGTGGATGTGGGTGAGCACTTCATCGAGCTCGCGCCAGAAGACCGGATGCATGGTGTTCATCGCCTCGGGGCGGTTGAGCACCAGGTGGGCGATGTGGTCGGTGGTGGACAGGGAAAAGCAGGTCAGAGGGTTCATGCCTGCCAATGTAATTCAGTGCGCCAGCTCCAGCCAGTCGCACCTGAGACGGCCACGGGTATGGGCATGTACCCGCCAGCGCACATACAGCTGCGGCACAAGCATGCCGAGCAGGCACAAGGGGTAAGCCAGCGGGACTTCCAGCACAAAGGCCGGCAACCAGCCGACCCAGCCCATGATCCACAGCGTCAGCACGGCGTCCCAGAGCTGGTGTTCCAGCGGATGGCTGCCTTGATGGTCCAGGTGCCACTGCTTGATGCGCTGCAGCCCCGCCAGGGTGAGGTGCCAGCTTGCCGGGGAAGTTGAAGGGTGCGCCATGAAGCCTCCGTGCAGAGGCTTTCAATGTAAGTTTTGAGTAAGGGGCTGTCAACGCCCTCCGGTATCAATCCATATCGCCCTAGATTCGCCGCCGGCGTGGTACCACGCTCAATTGCAGGGTCAGCTTGCCGGGCGAGGCCGTCACGTTGTGGGCCTGCGGGGCAATGTCGATCAGCTGGTCGGCGTGCCAGACCCTGATTTGTGCCGCACCTTCGGGCACCTGCTCCAGTTGCGCCACGCCGTCGGCGCCGGTCAGTGCCGCCCAGGGGGAGTCGCTCACATACACATGGCCGCGCATGGACCCGTGAATGTGGCAGCCCAGCAGCACGGCGCCGGGTCTGATGAAAGTGGCTTCTGCGGTTTTGGCGGGTTTGCCTTCGGGCCTGCCGTCCAGGCGCAATTCGAAGCCGTCGCCGGCCGCCGCATTGAACTGGGCCGCACCGGCCGCCGAGGCGCGCACATGGTGTTCCCAGGGGTCGTTGTTGACGAATTGGGCTTTGGCCCCCACGGCCACCAGGCTGACGGCCGGAACAAAACGCATTTTTTCCTGGTGAATCGTGACCTGACCGGGCAGCTGATTTTTTGGCGTGGCGGTTTTGTTTGCCGGCATGACCACCACCACGGCGTCAGGCGCCGGCTTGCCTTCCTTGTCGAGTACCAGCACTGCAAGATTTCCGGCTCTGGCCCCCATGGACAGGGCGCAGGCAGCTATAAAAAGCAGAGCAGATTGCAGCAGGGGCAGGGGTTTGAAGCGGGTCATGGATCTTCCAGCCAGGGTGAGGAAAATGGGAAACCCTCCCGGCCCAGCCGGGAGGGGGAGCAACTCGCGCTTATTTCGCCGCTGCAATCGCCTTGGCCAGATCGGTGGTTTCTTCACAGCTGCTGCAGATGGCCTGCAGCTTGGCAAGCTGGGCTTCGGCCTGGGCCTTCTGGCCGGTCTTCAGGTAGGCAATGCCCGAGTATTCCAGCGCGCCGCGGTGTTTCGGGTCCAGAGCCAGCGCTTTGCCATAGGCCGCAAAAGCCTCGTCGTATTTGCCCATCCAGCGGTTCGAATAACCGAGGTAGTTGTAGGCGTCGGCATTTTTCGGGTTCTGTGCGACCACCTTGCTGAAGCTATTGACAGCCTCGGCCCACTTTTTGGCTTCCATGGCTTTTTTGCCGGCAGCAAAATCGTCAAGGCGCGCGTTTTCAACAGGGGTGGTCTGGATGTCGGCGGCCAGTGCAGCGCCGGCCAGGGCGAAGCCCAGGATGGGCAGGGCGATGAATTGGCGAAGGGTCAGTGTGTTCATGTCGGGCTCCTTGATGGTCGGTTGATTGAGATGCGCTGTCAGTCAGCACCTTGGACAAACGAGCGAAACCGGAGAACGGATGCAGGGTGAGTTGTAAATTATTTGTAATCGGGGCCGATGCTGCCTGTGCCAATCTTTGAACGGTGGCCGGGGTTACAGCGCGGACTGCAGGAGCTTGAGGTATCGCGGGCTCAGCGAAACGGTGTTGTGGGATGTTCCGGGAAGAACTTCAAGCTTCGCTGCGCCGTCTTTGAAGCGCGTGTACAGCCGGTCTGAACTCCACTTGGGAATGACCTCGTCGTGTTCGGCGGCGATGAGCAGGGTGGGGGCCGTGACCTCGGGCGCGTACCTCCAGGACTCGAACTTGTCGATGAGCAGCCACCTGACCGGGAAATAGGGAAACTGCTTCGCGGCCAGATCCTGCAGGCTGTCATAAGGTGTCACGAGCACCAGGCGGGACACCGGTCTCTGGCTCGCCAGCCGCACAGCCACGCCCGAACCCAGGCTCCGTCCCACCACAGCGATGTCGGGGTGTTGGCGACGGACAAGCTCAAACAGGGCCAGGGCGTCGCCCTGTATCGCCTCCTCCGTGGGGCTTCCGGTGCTCCCGCCATAGCCCCTGTAGTGAAGCATGTAGATGGCATGGGTGGGAAACGCCTCCGACAAGGACGGCAGGCTGGACGAAACATCTTCGGCATTGCCCCCGAAGTAGATGATGGCCTTGCGGCCTGCCGTTTGCCGCGCGGAAATCACCAGCTCTGCGCCGGCAACCGGGAGATGGAGGGTTGTGGTGTTGCTACCCGTGGAGCGCGGTTGGGGGAAATAGATCAGCGAACGTTGAAACGCAAACAGCGCAGCGCAAAGTGCCAGGTAGCCCAATACCACCAGCGCTGCGAGGATGGTGATCACTCGCACCATCGGCTCGAAGGCTTGCGGAAAAACCGGCGTCCAGCCCGGTTCACCACAACTTGGCGCAATTGCCGCTGAACACCACCGGCCCACTCGGGGCGGCAGCTGCAGCATTCGTTTCCAGCGTCACCATCAGCTTGGTGACCTTGAACAGCAGTTTCTCTGAGGTGTCGGGAAGCATGGACACCCCCGAGCCGCTGGTCGGCACGGGCCCCAGTGCAAAGGCCGGGCCGCTGGCGGGCACGGCCCACAGCACCAGCGTGCCGCTGGCCGGCGGGGTGATCGGGCCTATGACCTTGACCGTCATGGTCTTGCCGTGGCGCAGCGAGCTGACCAGCAGCTTGCCGTTGCCCTGGGCGTCGGTGAGCAGGCCCACATAACTCTGCGGCAGTTTTTCGCCGGTGCGCATGGCGATCTGGTCGCTGGACATGAAAATGCCCGGTGCCGTCACAAACAGGACGCTGGCAGCAATCACACCGGCGGCGAGGCCACCGAAGCCAAAGCCCGCGGGCTTCAGCCAGCTCAGCCAGCCGGCTTTGGCCGATGCGTGTTGCGGCCTGGCCGGTTGCGTGCGCGCGGCAATCGCGGCCCACACCCGGGGTGACGGTTTGTGCACCGGCACCGACACAGCGAGCTGGCCCAGCCGCGCCTCCCACTGCGTGACCAGAACGCGCACATCGGCGCGGTCGCGCTGCAGGCGTTCAAAACGGCGGCGCGCGCCACCGCCCAGGGTGCCCAGCACATAGGAGGAGGCCAGGTGTTCGAGCAATTCAGGATGGGTGTATCTCATGCCACCACCCCCTGCGCGGCCAGGCAGCCCTTGAGCTTTTCCAGCCCACGCCGTATCCAGGCTTTCACCGAGCCCAGCGGCGCGCCCATTTGCGCGGCCACTTCGGTATGGCTCAAGCCCTGGTAATACGCCAGGGCCAGGCTCTGCCGGTAGCTGCCGTCGAGCGCATTCATGCAGCCTTCGATGTGCAGGGCCTGGCTGGCCTGTTCGAGCAGGTGCATGGCGCTGGGCGCCGGGTTGCCGGTGGACTGGACCTCGTCTTCATCGACGTCGCCCGACTCGGGCAGCTCGCTTTCGCGCCGGCGTGTGCGGGCGCGCAGGGCGTCCAGCGCCTTGTTGCGGACGATGGCGATGAGCCATGTCATGGGTTGAATGGTTTGCCCGCCTACCTCGCTGCGGTAGCCGCCGGCACTTTTCCAGATACTCACATACGCCTCTTGCAGCACATCTTCGGCCGCCTGTCCTTGACCCAATATACGGACGGCAACGCCAAACAGATGCAGATGCGTCCGTTCATAAACTTCGGCGAAGCAGGCATGGTCGCCCTGCGCCGCACTGGTGATCAACGCCTCCAGGCTGGGGGTGTCTGGTTTCATCCGGCTGAGTATAGGGAGTTCTGCCCTGGCGGCAAGCGCCCGGCCTCGCGCAAAAAAAAAGGCCGGATTCCTGCATCCGGTTGGCCAAACGCAGCGTTTGTCACGGGTAGGCAGGGCGGCCGCATGTCGTGGCGCCGGGCCACATCACCGGCCGCCAGGCTGGCTCATCTGCAAATTCACTTTCTTCAGGAGATCGTCATGACATCTGTTTTCGCAACACCGCTTTCCGGTTCCGGCATGGTCCTGGCCCTGCTTTGTGCGGGCCTGCTCGGCGCCTGCGCTTCTTCACCGGCCGGGCCTGCAGATGCAGGCAAGCCCGCGCCCGCCGCGCTCAAACCGGCCGGCAACGAACGCGCCGCCTTTACCTGGCACGCCGTGGGCTCGCAGATTTACGAATGCCGTGCCGACGGGAAGGGCGGATGGGCCTGGGTGTTTGTGGCGCCTGAAGCCGATCTTTTCAACCAGAAGGACGAGAAGGTCGGTACGCACGGTGCGGGCCCGAACTGGACGGCGCTGGACGGCAGCAAAACCCTGGGCACCGTCAAGGCTCGCGCCAACGGCGAGCGTGCGGCGGATATTCCGCTGTTGCTGCTGTCCGCCAGATCAGCCGGCGGCAACGGCAGGATGGCCGGCGTCACCAGCGTACAGCGCCTCAACACCGAAGGCGGCAATGCACCAGCGCGCGGCTGCGCAGCCCCGGCTGACGCGGGCAAGCGTATCAAGGAAGGCTATACCGCGGACTATGTTTTCTTTACTGCCACTTTCCCCTGATACCCGGCATGTCTGCACTCAGAAATCTATTCACCCCGGGGAAGCGTTCAAAGTCCGCACCCGCCGGGCCGGAGACTGCGCCCGTCAAGATGAACCTTGAGGAGCGCATGGAGTTCCGGCGCGAGATGTTGTATGAAGCCATCAAGGTCACCATGCAGGCCCATGGCATCCTGTCGGCAAGCTACCGCTTTCGCGTGGTACGCAATGACAGACGGGGCCACATGTACTCCGTGCTGATGGATCTGTCCACCGACTTCATGCACAACCGCGAAGGCCGCCCTGGGCCACTGGTCGCCCTGGGCACAGCGATCGGCCAGAATGCGGCCGCGCGCTACGGCATCCTGGTGAGCGGCGTGTACTGGCGGGTCAACGACCAGATACAGGGGTTCGAGCCCAGCCGACCCGGCGCAGAGCCCGGTGCCGATGCCACGGCGCAGGACACGCCGCCGCCGCGCCGCGGGCAAGGACGTGCAGGGGCCGAGGAGCTGGCTGCCTTTGAGTCCTTCTGGCAGAAAGGCCAGGAGTTGCGACTGCGCGACCGCGTTTATGCGTCTGACCTTGCGCCGCTGGGTGATGATTCTGCAGGTGGCGACAGCCAGCGTTGAAGAAGGCAAGGAAGGCGGTGCCGGCGCGGCGACCGCAAAGTGGCTGCTACCATGCGGCCATGAATCGCCGCGACTTTTCTATTCTCGCCACTGCCACGCTTGCCGGGGGATACACCATGGCCGACCAGCCCAAAGTCCAGTCCCTGGACGACGCCTTGCGCTGGCTCGACAAGCTCGATCGCGCGGGCAGTGTGCGCGTCACCGGCGCCTGGCCGATGAATGCCGTGCTGGAGCACCTTGCCCAGAGCATCGAGATGAGCATGGACGGTTTTCCGCAGCCCAGAAGCGCGGCCTTCCAGGCTACGGCAGGCGCTGCGGCTTTTGCATTTTTCAAGTGGCGCGGGCAGATGAGCCACGGCCTGAGCGAGCCCATTCCCGGTGCGCCTGCGCTGGGGGCAGGTGCTGACTGGCGCCCAGGTGCCGTGCGGCTGCGCGCAGCCATTGCGCGCTTTGCCGGGCATCAGGGCCCGTTGAAGCCGCACTTTGCCTACGGTGCACTCAGCAAGGCCGATTTTTCGCTGGCCCACACTTTCCATATCGCCAACCATCAGGATGAAATTGTCCTGGTGACAGGCTCCTAGAAAAGCTGATCAGTTGCTATTGATTCAGTAGCTGCTTGCGCCCGCCCTGATTGGGCTGAAGGGCTTTTTTTATCTATAGGTGGTTCTTCCCCGAGCCGGGCGAGCGTGGCGGCCCGCACCCCCAGCAGGCGCAGCCGTTTGTCCAGCGGCACCCGCTTCAGGCACTGCCCGGCTATTTTGCGAATGGTGGCGCCATCGGCCGTGTAGGACTCGGCGGTCTGATCGCGAGTCGCAATTCTGAAATCGTCATAACGCAGCTTGATGCCTATGGTCCTGGCCACATAACCCTTGTGCTGCAGGTCTTCGGCGAGCTTGTCGCAGAGCTCGGTGAAGATGGCGCCCAGCGTCTGTTTGTCCCGCACCGCATGCAGGTCCCGGTCAAAAGTGGTTTCGCGGCTCATGCTGACCGGCTCGCTTTCCGTCACCACCGGGCGGTCGTCGCGGCCCCAGGCGGCTTCGTGCATCCACGCGCCGGTGGCCTTGCCGAAATGGCCGACCAGGAAAGACGGCTCCTGTGCGGCCAGCTCGCCGATGGTCTGGATACCCAGCTTCGCCAGCTTCTCGCCTGCCTTGGGGCCGATGCCATTGATCTTGCGCACATGGAGCGGCCAGATTTTTTCCTGCAGGTCGGTTTCGTAAACAATGGAGATGCCATTTGGCTTGTTGAACTCGCTGGCCATCTTGGCGAGCAGCTTGTTGGGCGCCACGCCAACCGAGCAGGTCAGGCCGGTTTTCTCGAAAATCGCTTTCTGGATCAGTCGCGCCAGCACACGGCCGCCTTCGCGCTGGCCGCCGGGCACGTCGGTGAAGTCGATGTAAACCTCGTCCACGCCACGGTCCTGCATAAGCGGCGCAATCTCGGTGATGGTGCTTTTGAAGAGCCGCGAGTATTTGCGCACCTCCTCGAAATCGACCGGCAGCACGATGGCCTGCGGGCACAGCCTGGCGGCCTTCATCATGCCCATGGCCGACCCGACGCCGAACTGCCGCGCAGCGTAGGTGGCGGTGGTGATGACGCCGCGGCCCACATAGTCCTTGAGCAGCGGAAATTCAGCGACGGGGATAAAGCGCAGCGCGCGGTCCGGGTTGGCACGAATGGCCTCGTCCACCTTGCGCCGTCCGCCGCCTATCACCACCGGCAGGCCCTTGAGCTGGGGATAACGCAGGAGCTCGATGGACGCAAAAAAGGCGTCCATGTCGAGGTGGGCGATGCGGCGGATGCAGGGTTGGCTGGAAGGGGAAAAATCACTCACCTGGCAAGCATAGCGTTGAACTGCAGGCAGGGGCGTCGCCGATGGCAACGGCCGTTTTTTCGCTTTTTCTCCGGCCAGAACGCAGCAAGGTAAATATTCACCCCTCCAGGAAGGCCTGGTGTGACTTATTTGCCCGGCCCATGCGCTGACAAAGCCTCTCCGCCTTTTTAGAATTTCGCCTTTGTCCGGAAAACCGTGCGGCCAGGCCGCACGCCACCGGGACGGCATTTTCAAAAAAACAAGGAAACACGATGAAACGATGGATCAAATGGATGGTGGGTGGAGGCGTCGCCCTGGTGCTGCTGGTCGTTGGTACGGCGGTGGTGGGTACGACGCTGGCTGAAAAAAAGGGCCAGCGCCTGGTCACGGTCAATGTGCGGCCGGTGGCTTTCCCGGCCGATGCGCAGTCGCTGGAACGTGGCAAATACCTGTTCAGTTCGCGCGGCTGCGTGGATTGCCATGGTGCCAGTGGCGGTGGCCGCGAGTTCATCAACGACGGCCAGGGTCTGCGCCTGGCCGGCCCGAACATCACACCGGGCGAAGGCAAGGTGGTGGCGCGCTACACGCCTGAAGACTGGGTGCGCACCCTGCGCCACGGCGTCAAGCCTGATGGCCGGCCGCTGTTCGTCATGCCCAGCGAAGACTACAACCGCTTCACCGACGCTGATCTTGGTGCGCTGGTCGCCTATGTGCGCAGCCTACCGCCGCAGCCGGGCGGAGCTGCCGTGCTGGAACTGTCATTGCCGGTCAAGCTGATGTATGGCTTTGGCGCCATTGAAGACGCTGCGGAGAAGATCGATCATTTCCTGCAACCGGCCACGGCGGTGGCGGAAGGCGTGACGGTCGCGCATGGTGCTTACGTGGCCAACATGTGCATCAGCTGCCATGGCCCGGGGCTTTCCGGCGGCAAGATTCCCGGCACGCCGCCCGACTGGGCGCCCGCCGCCAACCTGACGCCGGGCGACGGCAATGCGATGACGCGTTACAAGGACGCCGGCGCGTTTGTGGCCATGCTGCGCAGTGGCAAGCGCCCTGACGGCACACCCGTCACCGTGATGCCTTTTGAGTCGCTGCGCGAGATCAACGACGTGGATGCCCAGGCACTGTATGTGTACCTGAAGACTGTGCCGGCCAAACCGTTCGGGCAGCGGTAACACGGTGTTGGCGCAACGATAGACCTGCAGCACTCTGGCATCATCGGCGGCATTGCCATTTCCCTGAAAGCCCATGCCATGCCCTCCCACGCAACCGGAAGCTTCGAAGTCAAACTCCTGCCCCAGCCACTGTCCAGCACCG
The DNA here is from genome assembly GCA_964543355.1 of uncultured Polaromonas sp. Taxonomy (GTDB): domain Bacteria; phylum Pseudomonadota; class Gammaproteobacteria; order Burkholderiales; family Burkholderiaceae_C; genus Polaromonas. The sequence continues at coordinate 3,644 of CAZIYA010000084.1, read as the reverse complement.
AGGCTGGGCCACTGATGGGGCGGCTGTCGATCAACAAGACGTTCAGCGGCGAACTGCAGGCCACCAGCCAGGGTGAGATGCTGAGCGCGGGCACCGCCGTGAAAGGCTCAGCCGGTTACGTGGCCATGGAGTGTGTGACGGGCACGCTGCAGGGGCGAAGCGGCAGCTTTGTGCTGCAGCACAGCGGCATCATGAACCGCGGCACGCCGCAATTGACGGTCAGCGTCGTGCCCGACTCCGGCACCGGCGAACTCACGGGTATCAGCGGCTCGCTCAGCATCCAGATTGCTGATGGCAAGCACTCGTATGCGATGGACTACGAGATTTCAACGCAGGATTGAACAAGAGCGGCTCGCCGCGGTGGGCCTTGTTTTTCAGTAAGTCCCCGGCAGCAGGATGCTTTTGTCCACGGTCTGGATATCGGTCCGGCCACAAAACGCCATGGTGATGTCCAGCTCCTTGTGGATGATCTCCAGCGCTTTGGTCACGCCCGCTTCGCCCATGGCACCCAGGCCGTACACCATGGCCCGGCCGATCAGCGTGCCGCGTGCGCCCAGGGCCCAGGCCTTGAGCACATCCTGGCCAGAACGGATACCGCCGTCCATCCAGACTTCAATGTCGGAACCCACGGCCTCCACGATGGCCGGCAGGGCCTCGATGCTGGACTGCGCACCGTCAAGCTGGCGCCCGCCGTGGTTGCTGACAACGAGTGCATCCGCGCCGCTCTGCACCGCCAGCTTGGCGTCCTCGACATCCTGAATGCCCTTGAGGATGAGTTTTCCACCCCAGCGCTCCTTGACCCAGGCCACATCGGCCCAGGACAGGCGTGGGTCGAACTGTTCGTTGGTCCAGGCTGCCAGCGAGCGCATGTCGCTCACGCCTTTGACGTGGCCCACCAGGTTGCGGAAGGTGTGCCGGCGCGTTCCGGCCATACCGAGGCACCAGTGTGGTTTGGTCATGAGGTTGAGAATGTTGGCCACCGTTGGCCGGGGCGGAGCAGTCAGTCCGTTCTTGAGGTCCTTGTGGCGCTGGCCAATCACCTGCAGGTCCAGCGTGAGCACCAGGGCGCTGCAACCGGCCTTGCGGGCGCGCTCGATCATGGTGGCCATGGCTTCGCGGTCGCGCATCATGTACAGCTGGAACCAGAAGGGCGCCTTCGTATGTTCGGCAATGTCCTCGATCGAGCAGATGCTCATGGTCGAGAGGATGAAGGGGATGCCGAACTTTTCCGCGGCCCTTGCGGCCTTGATCTCGCCGTCGGCATGTTGCATGCCCGTGAGGCCCACCGGTGCAATGGCTACCGGCATCTTGACGCTTGTGCCGACCATCTGGGCGGCCGTGCTGCGGTTTTCCATGTTGACCGCCACTCGCTGACGCAGCTTGATCTTCTGGAAATCAGCTTCGTTGGCGCGGTAGGTGCTCTCGGTCCATGAGCCGGAGTCGGCGTAGTCGTAGAACATGCGGGGCACGCGTTTTTTGGCCAGAACGCGCAGGTCTTCGATGGTGGTGATCACGGGCATGGGGTCTCCTTGGAAGCCCTTGATGCTAGCGGTTTGCGGAGCGCCCGGTTTGAAGAAATTTGCATGCGGGCGCACAATTCCGGAATTTTCTTCATGCCAGGCTTCACAACTCCTCCTCTTCCGGACCTGAAACGGGTCATCAATGCCTGGGGCACGCCCACCCCTTATGGCGTCTCGCGCAGCGACCCGGCCGTGGCCGAGGCGGTGGCACTGATGCTGCAGCGCCACGTGGTGATGGCGGACCTGCAGGCCCTGGCAGGGCGCGAGCTGGCGGCCTGGAGTGGCGCCGAGTCGGCCTGCGTTACGCACTGCAGCGCGGCGGCCATCACGCTGGCGGTGGCTGCCTGCATGGCCGGCACCGATGCGGCGCGCGTGGCGCAACTGCCGGACAGCACGGGCATGCCGAACCGCGTGCTGCTGCTCGCGGCCCACCAGGTGCATTACGGCCAGGCGATCACGCAAGCCGTGCGACTGGCGGGCGCGCAGCCTGTGCCATGCCCGGCGCCGGCCGACGTGGCCGCTGAACTGGCACGCGGGCGCGTTGCCTGTGTGCTGGCCGTCGACTCGCATCTGGTGGCGGGCTCGGAGCCGGCTGCCACCGGCGAGATGGCCGCGCTGGCCCATGCGGCCGGCGTGCCCCTGGTGCTGGATGCGGCTGCGCAGGACTGGCGCGCAAGCGAGCTGGTGGCCGGAGGCGCAGACCTGGTGCTGCTCAGTGGCCAGAAATACCTGCGCAGCCCGACGGCAGGCCTGGTGCTGGGGCGTGCCGACCTGGTCGCGGCGCTTGACGCGCAACATGGCGGCATCGGCAGGGCCATGAAGCCGACCAAGGAGGCGCTGGCCGGGGTGCTGGCCGCCCTCCGCCTGCGTGCCGACATGCCGCGCGATGCATGGTGCGCGGCCCAGCAGCGCAAGCTCGATGCCGTGGCAGCAGCGGCAGCCGGCTGGCCGGGTGTGACGGTGGCGCGTACACCCGATCCGCAAGGCAATGGTTTTGCACGCCTGTGGCTGCAGGTGGACGCGGCTGTCACCGGCATCAGCGCAGCGGGCGTGATCGGGCTGCTGCGCGCGGGCGATCCGGTGGTGGCGGCGGCGCCGCACCGGGTAGCGCAGGGCAGCGTAGGGCTGGAGCTGACAGCGGTGGACGAGGAGGAACTGCCCGAGTTGTGTGCGCTGCTGGCCGCTGCGCTGAACGCTGGCCCAGGCTCCTAGCTCCGGCCGGCTTTCACGCCCGCACCACGCACTTCGATGCGGATCTCGTCCAGCACCTCGCCGCGTTCGCTGACCAGCTGCACCGTGTGCCGGCCCGGCCAGGGCAGCCACTGGGCCTGGGCCCCGCGCGCAAACTCCTTGCCGTCCATGCGCCAGCGCAGCTGCCGGCCCTCGGCCGCAAAGTTCAGGCGCTGGCGGTTCGGCGGAATGTCGGGGTCCAGGGCCACGATGGTGCCGTTGGCGGGCGCGGTGATACGCGCCGCTGCGCTGTCCGTCCCGCGGGCTGAATCCTTCAAGCGTTTTTGGCCTCCTGCCCTTGTCCCATATGCGCCAACAGCTCCTGAATCAATAGCAAACAGGGTTTGCTCGGTGCCGCGGATAAACCATTCGCTGCGCGCCGCCTCGATCGGCCTGCCCGCGGCATCGGCAAGACGTACCTGTTTTTGCACCACACCCGCAGGTGGCATCGGTGCGCGGCTGGGTTCGGTTTTGTGCAGGTAATTCATCAGCGCGGCCCACACCGGCGCAGCACCGCTGGTGCCGCTGACGTCCCACATGGGCGCGCCGCTGGCGTTGCCCACCCAGACGCCCACGGTGTAGCGCTGTGAGTAGCCCAGGGCCCAGTTGTCGCGCATGTCTTTGCTGGTGCCGGTTTTCACGGCTGTCCAGAAGCGTGTGGAGAGGATGCTGTCGGTGCCGAAGGTGCGGGCGCGCGCCAGGGGGTCCGACAGGATGTCGGTAACGATGAAGGCAGCGCCGCGGTCCACAGCCGGCGTGAAAACCGGTTTTGTATTGCTGGTGAATGAGGTTGCGCTGTAACGCCCGCCATTGGCCAGCGTGCGGTAGGCATTGGCCAGCGAGAGCAGTGAAACCTCGCTGCTGCCCAGTGCCAGGCTGTAGCCGTAGTAGTCG
>CAZIYA010000083.1:0-12577 GCA_964543355.1 uncultured Polaromonas sp. | reverse complement strand
CGTCTGCATCGGAACCTCGGGCCCGGCCGGCACCGACATGATCACCGGGCTGTACTCGGCGATTGCCGACAGCATCCCCATTTTGTGCATCACCGGCCAGGCGCCCCGCGCGCGCCTGTACAAGGAAGATTTCCAGGCGGTGGACATTGAATCCATCTCCAAGCCAGTCACCAAGTGGAGTGTGACTGTGCGCGAGCCGGCGCTGGTGCCGCGTTCCTTCCAGCAAGCCTTTCACCTGATGCGCTCGGGACGCCCCGGCCCCGTATTGATCGACCTGCCTTTTGATGTGCAGATGGCCGAAATTGAATTCGACATTGACACCTATGAGCCGCTGCCGGTCTACAAGCCGGCGGCCAGCCGCAAGCAGATCGAAAAAGCGCTCGACATGCTTGTCGCTTCCAGCAAGCCCCTGATCGTCGCGGGCGGCGGCATCATCAATGCTGACGCTTCCGGCTTGCTGGTCGAGTTTGCCGAGTTGACTGGCGTGCCGGTGATCCCCACGCTGATGGGCTGGGGCACCATTCCCGACGATCACCCGCTGATGGCCGGCATGTGTGGACTGCAAACCAGCCACCGCTACGGCAACGCCACCATGCTGGCCAGTGACTTCGTCATCGGCATCGGCAACCGCTGGGCCAACCGCCACACCGGTTCGCCCGAGGTGTACTGCAAGGGCCGCACCTTTGTGCACGTCGACATCGAGCCGACGCAGATCGGCCGGGTCTTCAACCCGGACTTTGGCATTGTCAGCGACGCCAGGGCCGCGCTGGAACTGCTGGTGCAGGTCGCCCGCGAACGCAGGGCGGCCAAAAACCTGCCTGACTATGGCGAATGGGCCGCCCGCTGTGCCGAGCGCAAGAAGCTCATGCACCGCAAGTCCCACTTCACCGAGACACCCATCAAGCCGATGCGCGTGTACGAGGAAATGAACAAGGTGTTCCCGCGCGACACCATCTACGTGACAACGATCGGCCTGAGCCAGATTGCCGGCGCGCAGTTCCTCAATGTGTACGGGCCGCGCCAGTGGATCAACTGCGGCCAGGCTGGACCGCTGGGCTGGACCATTCCGGCGGCCCTCGGCGTGGTGGCAGCCGACCCGACACGTACCGTTGTCGGGCTGTCCGGCGACTATGACTTCCAGTTCCTGATGGAAGAACTGGCTGTGGGCGCGCAGTTCAACCTGCCTTATGTGCAGGTGCTGGTCAACAACAGCTACCTGGGCCTGATTCGCCAGGCGCAGCGCGGTTTCGAGATGGACTACTGCGTGCAGCTGGCTTTCGAGAATCAGAACGTCCCGGCAGGCGAAGGGGACTTGCGCAGCTACGGCGTGGACCACCAGGCCGTGGTGCAAGGCCTGGGCTGCAAGTCGCTGCGTGTGACCGATCCTGAAAAGATCAATGACGCCATGATCGAAGCACAGGTGATGGCGCGCAAATACCGGGTCCCTGTGGTGGTGGAAGTGATCCTCGAAAAGATCACCAACATCGCGATGGGCACGGAGATCGACAAGATCAACGAGTTTGAAGACATCGACTGCCGCCACCCCAAGGGCCGTGAAGGCCTGGAGCTGGCCGGCCTGCTTGAGTAAGCAGGATTGACGACCCACCATTCTTCAGCAGACAAGCCATGCCCAAATTCTCCGCCAACCTCAGCATGCTTTTTACCGAGCATGCTTTCCTCGATCGCTTTGAGCCGGCTGCGAATGCCGGCTTCAAGGCCGTTGAATTCCTCTTTCCCTATGCCTTCAGCGCTGCCGACATCAAAGCCAGGCTGGACAGCCATGGCCTGCAGCTGGTGTTGCACAACCTGCCTGCCGGTGACTGGGAAGCCGGCGAGCGCGGTATCGCCTGCCACCCGGACCGTGTGGAAGAATTTCGCGCCGGCGTAGCCCAGGCCATCACTTATGCACAAGCGCTCGGCGTGGGTCAACTCAACTGCCTGGCCGGCAAAACACCCGCGGGCTCCAGTGACATCGTGCTGCGCAAAACTTTTGTCGACAACCTGCGGTATGCAGCCAGTGAACTCAAAAAGGCCGACCTCAAATTGCTGATCGAACCGATCAACACCTTTGATATCCCGGGCTTCTACTTGAACCGCACGGCTCAGGCACTGGACATTCTGGACGAGGTCGGTGCCAGTAACGCTTTCGTGCAGTGGGACATTTACCACGCACAGCGCATGGAAGGCGAACTGGCGGCGACGATACAAAAACACCTGGCACGCATAGCTCACATCCAGCTGGCCGACAACCCTGGCCGAAACGAGCCGGGCACCGGCGAGATCAACTACGGATTTTTGTTCGCGCACATTGACCGCACGGGATATGGCGGCTGGATCGGTTGCGAATACAAACCGGCGGGCACCACTGAAGCCGGACTGGGCTGGCGCCAGCGCCTGGCTCTCTGACCCATTTCATTTCAACAAGGATCACTTTCACAATGACTTCAAACGCCTTGAAAATCGGCTTCATTGGCCTCGGCATCATGGGTGCACCCATGGCCGGCCACCTGATCAATGCCGGGCATCAGCTGTTTGTCTACACCCTGGGCAAGGTGCCTGAGGCCATTTCCAGCGGCAGTGCCACCCAATGCCTGAATGCCCGCGGCGTCGCCGAACGTGCGGACATCATCTTCATCATGGTGCCCGATACGCCCGACGTCGACGCAGCACTGTTCGGTGAAACGGGCGTGGCCACCGGACTCAAGCGACCATCCGGCACAGAGGCCACTAGCGCCCGCAAGGTGGTCGTTGACATGAGCTCGATCTCGCCGATTGCCACCAAGACCTTTGCGCAGAAAATCAATGCCCTGGGTTGCGACTATCTTGACGCGCCGGTTTCAGGCGGCGAAGTCGGTGCAAAAAATGCAACGCTGTCCATCATGGTTGGCGGCCCGGAAGCCGTGTTCGAACGCATCAAGCCGCTGTTCGAGCTGATGGGCAAGAACATCACGCTGGTCGGCGGCAATGGTGACGGCCAGACAGCCAAGGTGTCCAACCAGATCATCGTTGCACTCACCATCGAAGCGGTGGCCGAGGCGCTGCTGTTCGCGGCCCGCGCCGGCGCCGATCCGGCGCGTGTGCGTCAGGCCTTGATGGGCGGCTTCGCGTCGTCAAAAATTCTGGGGGTGCACGGCGAACGCATGGTCAAGCGCACGTTTGACCCGGGTTTTCGCATCGAGCTGCACCAGAAAGACCTGAATCTGGCGCTCTCCACCGCGCGCCTGCTCGGCATCTCGCTACCCAACACGGCCACCGCGCAAGAGCTGTTCAACTCCTGTGCCGCACACGGCGGCAAGGCCTGGGACCACTCGGCCATGGTGCGCGCGCTGGAGAAACTGGCCAACTTCGAGATCGGCCAGCAGCCCGCGTGACCTTCCCCCAGGAATCCACGCGATAGGCGCGGATTGCTTCTTTCCGCGTACAGCAGGCAACCGGCATGGGTGTCTGCGCGGCCCCTCCCGGCCCCGTGATTCCGCCCTGCGCGGCTGCTTGCGCCGCTGGTGAGACTCAACATCACCTTACCGGCCAGCGCCCATCACCCATCAAGACCCCGTTCGCGGGACCGTGCCCGAATCCCGGCAGTTTCAAGCCGTCGATCACGGCATGGTGCCGCCAGGCTACGGACGCAGCCCGGTCTTTCACGAAACCATCAGCGGTCAATCCAGCCTCTGAAAGATCCCCTTCAATCCATTAGCTATGAGTAATCATTAGCATCAAATACTTTAACTATCATTAATCATTCTTTCTCTCTACAGTTGCCTCAAGCCCGGTGCAACACCTACACGCCGGAACTGCCGCCAGAGCGTCAACCCATTCGAGGAGAACCCCATGCTCAAAGCCCTGCTTGACACCACCGCCACCGACCGGGCCGACCAGGCTCGCCATGCCTACAACGCCGCGTTTGAAGAACTCGGCCTGAGCTGGCATTGGGATTCCGCCACTTACGCCCGGTTGCACGCCGACGGCGGCGACGCTGTACGCACTTACCTGGAAACCGAGCAGTCGCATCTGCTGCGCGCCTATGAAGCGGACTTCCTGGTCGAAGCCATCGAAGCCGCCAGGGCCCGCTGCCATGCAGGCATGGCCAGCAACCGGGCTGGTATGGCGCCCTGCACCAGCTGGTCCGGCAATTCGCCGGCGCCGGCCGGCGGCCGGAATACGCAAAACAACGGGTCTGCCCAGCGCTACGCGCCAACAGCCCTTCAGACTTGAAGGCCGGAATGTCCAATCGCTGGGTACGCTTCAAGGAAGGCAATACCACTCACTTTGGCACCCTGCAGGGTGAACAAGTGAGGATTTTCGAAGGGAACATGTTCAACGGCGCAGTTCCCACGGACCGGGTCATACCACTGGCCGACGTCGAACTGCTGATGCCGGTCCTGCCGACAAAAATCATCGCTCTCTGGAACAATTTTCATGCGCTCGGCGAGAAGCTCAAGCTCCCCGTCCCGGCCGAGCCGCTGTACCTGATCAAATCTCCCAACTCTTACCTGGATCCAGGCAAGACGATCCGCCAACCCGGCTGTGAGGGCAAGGTTGTCTTCGAGGGCGAGCTCGGTATCGTCATTGGCCAGACCTGCAAGGAAATTGGCGAGGACCATGCGCTGGATCACGTGTTCGGCTACACCTGCGCCAACGATGTGACGGTGGCCGATATCCTGAATCGCGATGCGTCGTTTGCGCAATGGGTGCGCGCCAAGGGTTTCGATACCTTCTGCCCTTTCGGGCCAGCGGTGGCCACCGGCCTTGACCCGGCACAGCTGGTGGTCAGAACCCTCCTGAATGGCGAAGTGCGCCAGGACTATCCCATCAGCGACATGCGTTTTTCCGTAGCGCAGCTGGTCAGCCTGATTTCGCAGGACATGACTTTGTACGCGGGCGATATCATTCTTTGCGGTACGTCGGTCGGCGTGGGGTCCATGAAACCGGGAAGCACCATCGAGGTGGAAATTGCCGGCATCGGCAAACTCTGCAACCGGTTCCAATAACATTTTGTCGGGAGAATGGGTGTGAAGATTGCGATTATTGGAGCCGGGGCCATCGGCGGTTACGTAGGCGTGAAACTGGCCCTGGCCGGCGAAGATGTCACGTTCATCGTGCGGGGCGCCAATCTGGAAGTCATCCGGAAAAAGGGCATGAAACTCATCATGCATGACGGCACCGAGCATGTTGCAGCCGGCGTCAAGGCCACCAACGACTATGCCGAAGCCGGCCCGCAGGATCTGGTGATCCTGGCGATGAAAGCGCACCAGGTGGAGGCAGTGGCCAACGACCTGCCCAGGTTGCTCGGCCCCGAGACTGCCGTGGTCACCATGCAAAACGGCATCCCCTACTGGTACTTTCACAAACACGGCGGTCCGCTCGAAGGCAGCAGGGTGGAAAGCGTGGATCCGGGGGGCATGCTGTCGGAGATGATTCCACCCCGACGCGTGATCGGTTGTGTCGTCTACCCGGCTTCGGAGCTGGTGGCTCCGGGCGTGGTCAGGCATATCGAAGGCGACCGCTTTCCGATCGGCGAACTCGACGGGTCCATCAGCGAACGCGTCACGCGCATCTCGGAGTGTTTTGGCAAGGCCGGTTTCAAGGCCCCGGTTCTGGACAACATCCGCTCCGAAATCTGGCTCAAGCTCTGGGGCAACCTCACTTTCAACCCCATCAGCGCACTGGCCCACTCCACGCTGGTGGACATCTGCCAGTACCCGCTGTCACGCGAGCTGGCCGCCAGCATGATGGGAGAAGCGCAGGAAGTGGCGCACAAGCTTGGCATTCAGTTCCGCGTGACGCTGGACAAACGCATCGCTGGCGCAGAGAAAGTCGGCAAACACAAAACATCCATGCTCCAGGACATCGAAGCCGGGCGTGCGCCGGAAATCGACGCGCTGGTGGGGTCGGTCGTGGAACTAGGGCGCCTCACGCAAACGCCGACGCCACATATTGATACGGTCTACGCGCTGGTCAAGCTGCTCGCCAGGACCCTGGAAGAAGAGCGCGGCCAGGTACGCCTTCAACCCCTTGCCTGAGCGCCGCCTCGCCTGAACCTCAGGGACCAGTTCACCGCTGGCGCGAGTCTGAGTGCAGGACGCGCAAAGGGCGCACCCTCAAGGTGCCAGCGCCTTCTTCATTCCTTCGACAGCTGCGTCAGGAGGGACGGCAAATTCGTAAGTCTTGCCGAGGTCGAGTGCCTTCAGCAACAGCGGGTTGCCCGCCTTCAGGGCGATGAACTGATTCCCGGCCTTTTTCACCGTATCTGCTGGAACACTGCCGTGGACATAGATTCCATAACCCCAGCTGGGATGGGTGGCGGGGACGATGAACAGTTGGGCCATGTGGATGCGTTCGTCGGTGCCATGGTGATTTTTCATCGTGGAGGCTTGCGCGGTTTGAAGCCGGGTAATCAAACCCACCCACTTGTCCGCCTGCCACTGAAAAGCCGCCTTGGTAGGCAGATAGCTCTGCCCCAGGCCTTGCTGGGGCATCACTTCGATCACCGTGCCACAGAGGTTTTCCGCTTTCACCAGCGAGGTGGTCACACCGCTTTTCATGCCAAAGCAGCTGGTGGCCTTGAGTTTGGCGAGGACCTTGGCCTGCTGGTCGGGAGGCAGTTTTTTCAGTTCGACCGGCTTGGCGTCTTTCTCCGAACCTACGTCCGCGAGAATCAATACCGCTGACTGGATAGGGTCCATGTTGATGGCTACCGGCCGGTAGCCTGAAGCCAGGCCAACCACCGGATTGCCGTAGACCCAGCAGGGGGGCACGGGCTTTTTGATGGCGGTCAGGACGTCCTGGGTTTCCCGGATATTGAGAACCGGTGCCACGGACAGACCGGTGGGGCGCACAAACTCGATCAGTTCCCTCAGTGCGCTTTCAGTTTGAGACGACCCCTCGCCCCGAATCACCTGCGGATTGAGGTAAAGGCCGCCCTCGCACGTTTGGGCCTGAGCGGCGAAAACACAAGACAACAAACCGGCCAACAACACCTGATGCTTCATGCTCGTCCACCTTTTCATTGAACCCCCGTGGAGCACCTCATTAACATGCCGGGCCCAACTGAGTAAATTCATACTACTGCGGGCGTAACAATTTCCCCTAGGGAGTTACGCTATCCCACAAGCGGCCCGCGCGAGCCCGGAGATTCCCCTCGGGAGAAACCCTAGGCCAGCTTTAAAAATCGGCAAACTTGACCACTGTCAAGAGCTTTTTGCCCCACTTGGTAAGACCATGCCCCTGTGATACTTTTCGAAGTGGAAACTGGAAAGACTTCCAGCCCAGGACAGAGTTACTCAACAACAGGAGACAACGAGATGAAAGTCAGATTCACAAAGGTCAGGAATGAGTTGGCAGCAGCCGCGGCAACAGCCGTCTCAGCGCTTGCACTGATGGCTGCGCCGGCCCACGCAGCCTGGGAGCCGACCAAACCTGTGGAGTTTGTTGTTCCCGCCGGCACCGGCGGTGGTGCCGACCAGATGGCTCGCCTGATTCAGGGCATCGTCATCAAGCACAAGCTGATGAAAGAGCCGCTGATTGTTGTCAACAAATCCGGCGGTGCCGGCGCCGAAGGTTTCCTCGAGGTCAAGGGCGCAAAAGGCAATCCGCACAAAATCATCATCACGCTGTCCAACCTGTTCACCACACCGCTGGCGACGGGCGTTCCTTTTAACTGGCGCGACATGACACCGGTCTCCATGATGGCGCTGGACCAGTTCGTACTCTGGGTCAATGCCGAGAGCCCGCACAAGACAGCCAAGGACTACCTGGCCGCCGTCAAAGCCGGTGGACCGAGCAAAACCAAGATGGGTGGTACCGGCTCCAAGCAGGAAGACCAGATCATCACCGTCGGCATTGAGCAGGCCACAGGAACCAAATTCATTTACGTCCCGTTCAAGGGCGGCGGTGAGGTGGCAGTGCAGCTTGTCGGCAAACACATAGACTCGTCGGTGAACAACCCGATCGAGGCTGTTGCCCAGTGGCGCGCCGGCCAGCTGCGTGCGCTCTGCGTGTTTGACGACAAACGCATGACCTACACGACCAAGGTGACGACCACCCAGTCATGGAGCGACATTCCCACCTGCAAGGAAGCCGGCGTTCCCACCGACTACACCATGCTGCGCGGTATCTTCATGGCGCCGGACGTGTCCAAAGACCAGCTTGAGTTCTACCTGACCCTGCTCAAGAAGGTTCGCGACACTCCGGAGTGGAAAGACTACATGGAAAAAGGTGCTTTCAACCAGACAACCATGTCCGGTGACGAGTTCGGCAAATGGCTCGGTAGCGCCGAGCAGCGGCATCGCGAACTGATGAAGGAAGCCGGCTTCCTCGCGAAATAAAAAGGGAAGGCCCCCGCGCGAGGGCCTTTTCACTGCAGGGCCGGCTGCTTCCGGCTGGCCCTGCCACCCAATCACCGTTCGCCCGATCCAGGGCTAGTCAATCATTCAGCAGGAGTTCCCGATGGAGCCTAACGATCTATCCGGCACCGGGCAACGCTCGGGCGTCGCCACCAACGTCATCGAAGCCATCGTTGCCTTTCTCATCATTGTCCTGGGGGTGGTGGTCATCCAGGGCAGCTGGTCGCTGGGCTCGGGCTGGACCAGCGATGGCCCCGGTGCCGGCTATTTTCCGTTTTACATCGGCATCATCCTCTGCGTTTCCGGCGCCGGCATCATGATCCCGGCCTTGTTCGGAAAAAACAGGAACACCGAAATTTTTGTCGACAGCGAGCAGCTCAAGCGCGTCCTGTCCGTGCTGCTGCCCGCCCTTGTCTACGTCCTGGCGGTGCAGTTCCTGGGCCTGTATGTGGCTTCGGCTCTCTACATCGCCCTGTTCATGATCATCCTGGGCAAGTACTCCCGGGTCAAAAGCGTTATCACAGCGCTGGCCGTGAATGTGCTGTTTTTCTTCATGTTCGAGGTCTGGTTCAAGGTACCCCTGTTCAAGGGGCAATTCGACCTTTTGAGCTTCCTGGGTTATTGAGCCCTTCCGATCCAACACCAGACTATTGAACTTTACTGACCGGATATTTCCATGGACGAACTAAACTCGCTTTTTCACGGATTCAGCGTCATCCTGACGCCAATGAATATCCTGCTGATGTTCGTAGGCATCATCCTTGGCGTGCTGATCGGCGTGCTGCCAGGACTGGGTGGTGCCAACGGCGTGGCCATCCTGCTACCCCTGACCTTCACGATGACGCCAACCTCGGCCATCATCATGCTGTCGTGTATTTATTGGGGCGCCCTTTTTGGCGGTGCCATTACTTCGGTGTTGTTCAACATACCGGGTGAACCCTGGTCGGTTGCAACCACCTTTGACGGTTACCCCCTGGCGCAGCAAGGCCACGCAGGCCAGGCGCTGACGGCAGCATTCACGTCATCGTTCATAGGCGCTTTCGTGGCTGTGGTGATGATCACCTTCATGGCACCCCTGGTTGCCAAGTTCGCACTCAAGTTCGGCCCACCCGAATTCTTTGCCGTTTACCTGCTGACCTTCTGCAGCTTCGTAGGCATGGGTAAAGGCTCCCCCTTCAAGATCCTGGCTTCCATGACCATCGGTTTCGCGCTGGCAGCCGTGGGCATGGATACCGTCACCGGGCAGTTGCGCCTGACCTTCGGCATTCCCGACCTGATGCGCGGCTTCGACTTCCTGATCGGCGTGATCGGGCTGTTCGGTATCGGTGAAATCCTGCTGTCCATGGAGGAAGGACTGGCCTTCTCCGGCAAGAGCGCCAAAATAAATCCCAAGGTGGTGTTTGAAACCTGGAAAAAGCTGCCGCAGTACTGGGCAACTTCCATCAGGAGCTCGCTGATCGGCATCTGGATGGGCATCACCCCCGGCGGCGCAACTCCGGCTTCGTTCATGAGCTACGGCGTGGCCAAGAAAATGTCCAAGAACGGCGCCCAGTTCGGAACGGGCCAGCTTGAAGGCGTGGTCGCGCCCGAAACTGCGGCCCACGCCGCCGGAACCAGCGCCCTGCTGCCCATGCTGGCCCTGGGCATTCCCGGATCGCCAACAGCTGCAGTGCTGCTGGGTGGCCTGCTGATCTGGGGCCTGCAGCCCGGACCGCTGCTGTTCGTCGAACAAAAAGACTTCGTCTGGGGCCTGATCGCCAGCATGTACCTGGGCAACCTGGTCGGCCTGATCGTCGTGCTGACCACGGTGCCGCTGTTCGCCTCCATCCTGCGCATTCCGTTTTCCATCATCGCCCCGGTGATCGTGGTGATCTGCGCCATCGGTGCCTACACTGTCCACAATGCCATGCTGGACATCTGGTTCATGATGCTGTTCGGAGTAGTTGGCTACCTGTTCAAGAAACTGGACTACCCGCTGGCGCCGCTGGTGCTGGCCCTGGTGCTGGGCGACAAGGCAGAAGACTCCTTCCGCCAGGCCATGCTGGTTTCCCAGGGCGAAATGTCCATTCTGTGGTCCAACCCGCTGGTTGGCGGCATCAGCACACTGGCACTCGTCCTGCTGTTCTGGCCGCTGGTGGCGCGCCTTATGGCCAAGATCCGCCCGCCCAAGCGGGCGGAATTCGCAGCAGAACAGCCCGTCGATTAAATTCAGGAGAGCGCCATGCCCGTCATTGCCATGACCCAGGAGATGGGATCTCTTGCCAAAGATGTATCCCTGCAACTTGCCCAGACGGCCCAATTGGCCATCATGCGCCATGAGGTTCTGGAGAACGTGGCGGGCAGGATGCACGTTCCCGGAAGCCTGATCAGCAGGCTGCGCGAAGGCAAGGCGGGCCTCGTCGAGCGCCTGACCACGGACAAGGAGCGTGTCGCCGTGTACACCGCTCAGGAAGTGTTCGCCCTGGCCGACAAGGGCAACATTGTGCTGCGCGGCTGGGGCGCGACCTGCCTGTTGCGGCCGGTGCGGCACGTGCTGCGGGTACGGGTCACCCGCCCCTTCAGGCAGCGCGTGGCGTGGTTGATGGACCATCTCGGAACCGACGACGAGGCATTTGCCGAAGCCGAGGTGCGGCGCAGCGACAGCGCCCATGCGTCCCGCATGCACGACCAGTTCGGCGTGACCTGGGGTGACCCGCTGCTGTACGACCTGGTGCTGAACACCGATCGCGTCTCGGTCGAAAGCTGTGTGGAGCAGATCCGGCATCTGGCCAGCCGGCCGGAGTTTCAGGAAACCGCGGAGTCCCGCGCCATGCTGGCCGACCTGGCACTGAATGCACGCATTCGTGCGGCGCTCAAGGACCACGAATCGACACGCGATATCAACATCAACATCGAATCCAGAAACGGCAAGGCCGTGCTCAGCGGAATTGTGATCAACTCACACGAAAGTGCTGAAGCAGCCCGTGTTGCCAGTACCGTGGCCGGCACCATCAACGTGGACAATCAACTCCGCCTGATGGCCTCGAGCCGCCGATTCGCGTCAGCCAAAACCTGACATGGGGGCGACGCGCCTGCAGCGGAAACTGCGGCGCTCAGATCTTGCCGCGCTGCTTGAGCCGGCTCAGGGTTTCTGCCGAGAGGTTCAGGTAAGACGCCAGTTCCTTTTTCGGAATCCGGTCAAACAGCTCGGGATGCTTGCGCAGAAAACGCTTGACGCGCCCCGGTGCATCCAGCAGGTGCAGCGTGATGGTATGCGCCATGATTTCGCTCATCAGGCGCATGACGCTGTACTCGAAAGACTCCTTGAGCGCGCGGTGCCGTTCCAGGAAAGCCACCCATTCCGGCAGCGGCAGTTTGGCCACCCGGACTTTGGTCACGCAAACCGTGCTGTACGGCGTGGGCGTGCCCAGGCGCCAGGCCGCGTAGCTGGTTTCCATGTCGCGCTCGTCGGCAAAGCGAAGAATCATCTCCTTGCCCTGCTCATTGGTTACCACACGTTTGAGGATGCCCTCCAGGATGAAATACTGCTCCATTTCATGAACCCCCTGCTGCAGCAGGAAATCACCCTTCTGCCCATCAACAATGACCAGGTGGGACTCGAGTTCGGCGCTCTGCTCCCCCGTCATTCCTTTCAGAACGATGTTCTGCGCCAACTGCACGCGAATGATGTTTTTCTCGGGATGGTCTGGTATGGATGACATGAATGGGTCAGGGTTGGGCGGGAGGCAAATCGCAATGGTTCAAGCGGCCTAAATACCGCGAAAATTGACCGCGGTCAAGGGTGAAATCCAAAGCGATTCCTATGATAACCGGACGGTGCAGCGGGCCTAGCTCGCCAGAGAGGCGGCACCGCGTTTCTCAACCTTTTAGCGAAGTCAAACGAAGAGACATTCAACATGACAAACGACACTCAATCACTAGAACAGACCGACGGGTTTCATCTTGTCATCGATGCGCTGAAACTGAACGGCATCACCACCATCTACGGCCTGCCGGGCATTCCGGTCACGGACCTGACCCGCAAGATGCAGGCTGAAGGCATGCGCGTGATTTCGTTCCGCCATGAGCAAAACGCTGGCAATGCCGCCGCCGCCGCCGGCTTCATGACCGGCAAGCCCGGCATCTGCCTGACGGTGTCCGCCCCCGGCTTCCTGAACGGCTTGACCGCGCTGGCCAACGCCACCACCAACTGCTTCCCGATGATCCTGATCAGCGGCTCCAGCGAGCGCGAGATC
>CAZIYA010000082.1:0-12639 GCA_964543355.1 uncultured Polaromonas sp. | reverse complement strand
GATTTTACTATACGTAACTTATTACGAATAGTAAAACACCCGCACTCCCTGCCGGGTGGCGTTCAAGCCAGTCCGTGCTCGAGCATGGCGATCACCTCTTCGGCATAGTCGCGGTAACTCATGGGACCGTCGGGGCGCATCCAGGTGAAGGTCCAGTTGATCATGCCGAACAGCATCATGGTCACCGCGGTCTGGTTGCCCGGGGTGATGCGCTGCGGGTAGGCCCGGGTGAGAAACCGCGTCATGGCCGACACCACGTCGCGTTGCCGGTCCAGGATCAGCTCGCGCTGGACCTCCCCGAGGAACTTGGTGTCGCCCAGCAGTGCGCTGTGCCGCGTGGCCGAGCTTTCGTACTGGTCCAGGAAGTTGCGGATCAGTTCATGCAGTGCGGCGCGGTCGTCCAGGTTCTTGCGCTGGGCACTGGCGTCTGTCTGGCCGATGATGGCCAGCAGGTGCTGGGTATAGCGGTCCAGCAGGTCGAACAGGATGGCTTCCTTGCTCCCGTAGTAGTGGTACAGCCTGGCCTTGGACGTGCCGCAGGCCGCGGCAATGTCGTTCATGCTCGCGGCCACATAGCTGCGCTGCGCAAAACACTGGGCGGCCACATCGAGGATGGCTTCGCGCTGGAGCTCGTGGGTGGCGGATTTGGGACGGGCCATGCGCTATTGTGAAGCACACTGGCGCGCGGGCCGGTGTCTGCAAACCCGTTAAAGTTGCTGAATGGCCGCTGACCTTTCCTTTGCCAATTACTGCTGTGAGTTGCTCGGCAGCGTCGGGCCCTGCTCGGCGCGCCGCATGTTTGGCGGCTTTGGCATCAGCACCGGCGGGCTCAATATCGCGCTGGTGGCCAACCTGGGCGGAGGCGACACCTTGTGGCTCAAGGCGGACGAAGAAACCCGCGGCCTGTTCGAAGCCGCGGGCTGTGCGCCTTTCGTCTATGAGGCCAAAGGCAAGGCCATGAAGCTGAACTACTACAGCGCGCCCGCAGACGCGATGGAGTCGCCTCAGCTCATGGCGCAGTGGGCCCGGCTGGCACTGGACTGTGCCTTGAAAGCACGTGCAGCCAAGGCGCCACGGGCGCGGCCAGCTACCAAATCAGTAGCAAAACGCGGAAGCGCCGCCAGCAAGGCCACACCCACTCCGCCAACCAGCCCGGCAACAAGGCGCGCCGACGCGGTGCCCACCAAACCAAAAGCCAGCCGCAAGTCACGCAGCGGCTGAGCCACGCCACCGCGCCATTGCGGGCCGAGCGCCAGTACCGGCGACTGCCTGCTGCTGATGGCCACCCCTGCCGCGGCCGGCAGCGGATCCCAGCTGAAATAGGCTGCCGACTGCTGCGGGGCGTTCCAGGACTCCATCACCAACACCTGCCCCGGCAGGAGATTCAGTGTGTCGCCTGCGCCCAGGAAATGGTCGCCGCCACGCACGGCATCATCGCCTTGCGCATTGTCGAAAGTAATCCACACCCGTCCGTGCGCGATACGCAACACGCCGGGCTGGCTGGGCCGCAACGTCAGTGCACGACTGTCGCCGAGCTTCCAGCAGCCCGACACCTTTTCCGTGCCGGCGAATGATTGCAGCTCTGGGTGGTGAAGGTGGTTCATGCTGTTCTCCTGAAGACAAAAGTCGTTGATGGGAATGAATGATCGCGCCGCGGCCCTTGGCAGTCCAATGAAATCGCGCTACTCTATTCATTCCTGAAACGCATCAATCAGAAATTACCGCCATGCAGTATTCCCAGACCCATCTGCGCACCCGTCCCATCTCGGCCGGCCAGCTGCGCGCCTTCGAAGCCGTTGCCCGGCACCTGAATTTCCGCGCCGCCTCGGAAGAACTGGCGCTGACCCAGTCGGCCGTGAGCCGGCAGATCCAGGCACTGGAGGAAGAAGTCGGCCTGAGCCTGTTTCACCGCCACACGCGCTCTGTGGAGCTGACCGGCGCCGGAGGCGTCCTGCTGCGCGCCGTGACACCGTCGCTCGAACGCATAGACGGGGCGGTGCGGCAAATCCGCCAGAGCGCCGGCCGGAAAAGTGTCTCGCTCACCACTTTTGCATCATTTGCATCGATGTGGCTGATCCCGCGGCTCGAAGCTTTCCAGCGCGACAACCCCGACATGGACATCCGCATTGATGCGTCGGACGTCTCCATTGACCTGGAGACCTCGGACCTGGACCTGGCGCTGCGTTACGGTCCGACAAGCCGGATGCCGGCTGGCGCGGTGCGCCTGTTTGGCGAACAGATGACACCGGTGGCCAGCCCCTGGCTGCTCAAAAGCGGGCCTCGCCTGAAAAAGCCCGAAGACCTTGCGCACTTTGCATTGATTGAGGCCGGCGACTCGCACTCCACCCACATGGAGTGGCTGACCTGGCGGCGCTGGCTGGAAGTGCACGGCACTCCCAAGCTGGAGGGCAAGCGCTGGCTTTACTTCAACTATGCCTACCAGATGGTGCAGGCAGCACTGACCGGCCAGGGCATCGTGCTGGCACGCCTGCCGCTGATTGCCGAAAGCCTGGCCTCGGGTGACCTGGTCGAACCGCTGCCGAAAACAAGACTGGATTCACCCATGTCCTATTGGCTGGTTGTAGGCGCACGCAGCGCCGGCCGGCAGGAGGTGAAGGCTTTTTGCGACTGGCTGCTGGTTCAGAGCGCACTGACCCGCAAGGCCATCGGCGACGTGCCGGACCCCGACACCGTGGACGACATCGACTAGGGCCTCAGGCGGGTGCCGCCTGCCGCAGCAGCATGCGGCCGGCACGCGCCAACCCCTGCGCGCTGTCCTGGTCGCAGGCAAGCTGGCCGTTGACGTACACGCGGCGAATGCCTTCCGAGCGCGCAATGGGGTGTTCGTAGGTGGCGGCGTCCCTGATTTTTGCCGGATCGAACACCACCACATCGGCATACCAGCCGGGCTGGAGCTGTCCGCGCTGGTGCAGGCGGAAGTTGCGGGCCGACAGGCCTGTCATCTTGTGGACCGCAGTCTCCAGCGAAAACAGCTGCTGCTCGCGCCAGTAACGCGCCAGCACCCGTGGAAACGCTCCCCACAGGCGCGGATGCGGATGCTTGTCGTGCGGCAGGCCGTCCGAGCCAATCATGCTCAGCGGATGCCCAATGACACGCCGCACATCGTCTTCATGCATCTGGAAGTAGCAGGCCCCGCCGGGCTGCAGGCGGCGGCAAGCCGTTTTCTGGTCGACGCCCCATTCGGCGGCAATCGACGCCAGGGTGCGCCCCATCATTTCCGGATGCGGGGTGGACCAGCTCACCAGCACGTCGATGATGCCGTCCACCAGGTCTTCCCGCAGCACGGTGGAGCCGGCCACGTAGGGGTAGACGTCCATCGAGATATCCTGCCGCTTCGCCAGTTCGTCGATCAGCGGCAAGGTTTCATGTGTGCGGCCCCAGTTCGCCGGCCCCGCGCACTTGTGGTGGGAGATGATCAGCGGCACGCCGGCGTCGAAGGCGCAGTCGCTGGCTTCGTGCATGGCGTCCAGGATGTCGGCCATCTCCGAGCGCATGTGGGTGGCGTACACGCCGCTGTGGCGGGCCACGACGCGCGCCAGCGCGGTGACTTCTTCGGCCGGCGCCGGCATGGCCTCGGCATAGAACAGGCCCGAAGACATGCCGATAGCGCCTTCGGCCATGCACTGGTCCAGCAGCCGGCACATGGCTTCGGTTTCCAGCGGCGTCGCGGGGCGGGTGAGGTCGCCCATGCAGGCGAATCGCAGCGTCGTGTGACCGATCAGCGGCGCGACGTTGACGGCCGGCGCCGCCTCGGCCACGGCCTGCGCGTAGGTGGCGACCGAGGGGTACTTGAACGAGTTGCCCAGCAGCGTGAGCGCACCTTTCGGCTCGCCGACCACGAAAGGCGCCACGGACAGGCCGCAATTACCGGTGACCACCGTGGTGATGCCCTGCGACAGCTTGGGGAACATGCCCGGCGCGTTGAGGATGATGGCGTCGTCGTGGGTGTGCACGTCGATGAAGCCGGGCGCGATGGCCAGGCCGGTGCAGTCGCGCACATCGACGTCCTTCAGCGACAGGCCGGCCGGCAGGTTCCCGCGCAGCTCCGCTCCCACAGCCAGGATGCGCTCGCCCTGCAGCAGCACGTCGCCGGTCCAGGCGGGTGCGCCGGTACCGTCGACGATGAGTCCGTTCTCCAGCAGGATCGCGCGCGTCATGGGGCTTTCCCATCAGCGCCTTTGGGCGACTTGCCCCAGTCCAGCCGGGGATGCTGGTGCATGTCCACGCCGCGCGTTTCCAGCGTGTGCTGGATGTTGGACAGACGGTGCACCGCCTTGTCGCCCAGGCGCTGGGCCACGAGCACCGTGAGGATTTCGATGACCGTGAGGTGGGCGAGATAGGCCTCGGGCCCCACGGGCATCACGGGGTCGGGGGCCACCTCGACGCTGAGCACGATGTCGGACATCGCCGCCAGTTGCGAGCCGGGCTGGGTGAGCGCGATGATGGTCGCGCCCTGCGAGCGGGCCACGTCCACCGCTTCCAGCAGGGAGGGCATGCCGCCCACGTAGGTGATGGCCATCACCACGCCACGCGGTCCGATGGTGGCGGCCGAGATCAGTTGCAGGTGCGGGTCCAGGTAAGCGTTGGAGGCCAGGCCCAGCCGGTACAGGCGGGCCTGCAGGTCCGAGGCCATGAAGTTGGAGGTGACGCCGACGCCGTAGCAGTCCACGCGCGAGCCCTGCACCATCGCATCCGCCGCGGCCTGCACGGCTTGTGCGTCGAGCTGCGCCTGTACGCTGTTGATCACCGCGGCCGCGCCGCGCGTGACCTTGGCGATCACCTGCTGGATGTCGTCGTCGATGCGCACGCGCCGGTTCAAGGGCGAGCCGCCCACCGCCAGTTCCTGCGCCAGCGCGAGCTTGAATTCGCGCAGACCGGGATAACCCAGGTCGCGGCAAGTGCGCATGATCGTGGGCACCGAGCTGTTGGCCCGCTGGGCCAGCGTCTCGAAGGTCTCGTCCAGCACACGCTGCGGGTCTTCCAGGATCAGGGCCAGCACGGCACGCCGCGCGGTCGGCGCACGGTCCATGATCTCTGCGATTTTTTCTAGGAAGCGGGGGGTCATTGAATCTTCCTGGAATTTCAGAAACAGGTGACGATGGCGTCACAAACGTTGTAGTCGGCGTCCACCACCGGCATCCAGCGCCATTTGTCGAAAGTGGTACAGGGGTGTGAGATGCCCAACACCACCAGGTCGCCCACGCGCAGCGCCTGGTGCTCCTCGCCGGTGCCACGCAGGTAGGCGTGCTGGTCGTTCATGGCGCTGATTTCCCAGTCACCCGGCGCGGCCGCTATGGCATCCTGCCCCTGGGTGCGGTAGCCAGCGGGAATGGGCAGCTCCAGGTCGTACGAGATGTCGCGCTTGCCCACCGAGAGGATCGCCAGGCCCGGCTCGGGGCAGGACTGGACAGCGGCCCACACTTCCATCGCGGCGTGCAAGCCATGACCGCAACCCATGCGCGCCGCCACCGAATTCATCATCCGGTGGTAGGTGCCGTGGTCGTGCGTGACATAACAACCGGAGCGCAGCAGGCCCTGAACCGGCCGTGAAAGTTTGAGTTTGAGATGGTCGGCCACCAGGTCGAAGATGGCCGAGCCGCCGGCGGTGAGCAGGACCTCGTCGGCTTCGAAAAGCTGCTGCGCGTCGCAAGCCAAGGCGATGTCGCGTACGCGCTTCATCAACGCCTGGGCATAGGCCGTATCGGCCTCCGACTGGCCGGTGGCACCCAGGCCTTCGTAACACTCAATGCCCACGAGGCGGGTCGCCGCACTGGACCGCAAGCGCTGGGCGAGGGCCAGCGCTTGCTCGTGCGTGCGGCAACCGGTGCGGCCACCGTCCACGCCGATCTCCAGCAGCACCTCGTGCGGCTGCGTGCCTTTACCCGTTGCCTTCCATGCCTCGATCAACGCCAGCTGGTCCAGCGAATCGACGAGGAAGACCACGCGCAATCCTGGGTGGGCTCGTTTCAAGTCATCGATGCCTTGCAGGTCGATCGCACGGAACACCTGGTTGGCGATGATGCAGCGCGTGGCGCCTGCGGCCACGCCGGCACGCAGCTGCCCGACGGTCGCAAAGGTCAGCCCCCATGCGCCCGCCTCCAGCTGGCGCTGGAACAGCTGGGGCGACATCGTCGTCTTGCCGTGCGGCGCGAGGCCCACGCCGTGGCCACCGGCAAAACCCTGCATCCATGTCAAGTTGCCGGCCAGCGCGTCGCGACGGATCACCGCCAGCGGAAGCGGCAGGTCGCCGCGCAACACGTTCCAACCCTGGCTGCCGATGGCGGATCGGCGCAGCGGGCCGCTGTGGTGGGGGAAACCTTTTTGAGAAGCGTCCAGCATGGGGTCGAGCAGGTCTTGCAGTGTCATGGCGTGGTCATTGTGTCTATGTCGTCGCGGATGCAGGCCTTCAGCCGGCCGCCGCCCATGTCGCGCGGCTCGGGCCGGGTCTGCGCGCAGGCGTCAATGGCGTAAGGGCAACGCGTGCGGAACACGCAACCCGAAGGCGGGTTCATCGGGCTCGGGATGTCGCCTTTGAGCGGAATGTGTGTGGTCTTGAGCAAAGGGTCGGGCTTGGGCGAGGCGGCCAGCAGTGCCTGAGTGTACGGGTGCAGCGGGCGGGAAAAGAGTGCTTCAGTGGGCGCGACTTCCATCACCCGGCCCAGGTACAGCACCACCACGCGGTCGCACAGGTACTCCACCACGTCCAGATCATGCGAAATGAACAGCATGGTCAGCGACAACTGATCGCGCAGGTCGCACAGCAGGTTGACCACCTGCGACTGGATGGACACGTCCAGCGCCGACAGTGGCTCGTCGGCCACGATAAATTCCGGCTGTACCGACAATGCGCGGGCCACGCCGATGCGCTGGCGTTGCCCGCCGGAGAACTCGTGCGGGTAACGGGCGGCATGTTCGGGCGGCAGACCGACCAGTTGCAGCAGCTCGGCGATACGCTGCGCAGTCGCCTCCTTGCCTTTGGCCAAACCGTGAACCTGCAGGGCCTCACCCAGGATGTCGCGCACGCGCATCTTGGGGTTCAGGCTGGCGTAGGGGTCCTGGAAAATCATCTGCAGCTTGCTGCGCAAGGTGCGCATCCGGCTGCCTGATGCCGTGCCCAGGTCTTCCCCCCGGTAAGTGATGCTGCCGGAAGTGCTGTCGATCAGCCGCAGCAGGGCCCGGCCTATGGTGCTTTTGCCCGAGCCCGATTCGCCGACCAGGCCCAGTGTTTCCCCCGGCTGGATGGTGAAGGACACGTCGTCCACCGCACGCACAGGCTTTGAGGAGGAGCCGAAGAACTTCTGCAGGTTCTTCACTTCGATCAACGGTGCCACGCTGCTCATGACGCCTCCGGAACAAGAATGCAGCGCGCACTGCCGCCGGCGTCGTCGGCGCGCAGGGCCGGCATCGCTTCGCGGCAGGCAGCGATGGCCTTGTCGCAGCGCGGTTCGAAGGCGCAACCGGGCGGCGGGGCCAGCGGGCTGGAAACCTGGCCGCGGATCGCGTACAGGCGGCGCTTGCCGTCCACCGTTTGCGCGCGCTTGCGCTGCTGGCCCGGCAGGCAGGCCAGCAGGCCCTGGGTGTAGGGGTGCTGCGGCCGCGCGAACAGATCGTTCACCGGCGCGGCTTCCACGATGCGGCCCGCGTACATCACGGCCACATCGTCGGCGTGGTGCGCCACCACACCGAGGTTATGGGTGATGAACAGGATGCTCATGCCAGTCTCGGCCTGCAGCCGGCGCATCAGCGCCAGGATCTGTGCCTGGATCGTCACGTCCAGCGCGGTGGTGGGCTCGTCGGCGATCAGCAGCGTGGGGTCGCACGCCATGGCCAGAGCGATCATCACGCGCTGGCGCATGCCGCCGGAGAGTTGGTGCGGGTACTCGCGCACGCGCTGCGCAGCGGCGGGGATTTCAACCAGCTCCAGCATGCGCAAGGCCTGCGCCATCGCTGCCGTCCGGTCCATGCCCTTGTGCAGGCGCAAGGACTCCGCAATTTGCTCGCCGATGGTGAACACCGGGTTCAGGCTGGTCATGGGCTCCTGGAAGATCATGGCCACCTCGTTGCCGCGAATGGCGCGCATCTGCGGCTCCGGCAAGGTGAGAAGGTCCAGGGTCTGGCCCGCGCGGTTGACGAACAGGGCCTGGCCGCTGACTTGCGTGCTGGCGGTACGCGGCAGCAGCCGCATCAGGGTCAGGCTGGTCACCGACTTGCCTGAGCCCGATTCCCCGACGATGGCCGTGGTCTTGCCGGCGCGGATGTTGAAGCTCACATCGGCGACGGAGCGGATCAGCCCTTCGTCGGTGTCGAAGAAGGTGCTCAGGTTGCGCACTTCAAGGCGGTTCACATTGACTTCCTCAGGCGCGGGTCCAGCAGGTCGCGGATGCCGTCTCCCAGCAGTTGCAGCGACAGCGCGGTCAGGATGATCGCCAACCCCGGGAACAGCACGATCCACAGCGCCTGGTGGGCGTACTGCTGGCTGCCGGCGACCATGGTGCCCCAGGTCGGGATTTCGGGCGGAACGCCCACGCCCAGGAAAGACAGCGCGGCTTCCGCCAGGATGGCGTAGGCGAAGATGAACGAAGCCTGCACCAGGATGGGCGACATCAGGTTGGGCAGGATGTGGCGCCAGAGAATGCGGATGGTCGAAACGCCAACCGCCCGCGCCGCTTCAACGAACAACAGCTCGCGCACCACCAGCGTGGACGCCCGCACCACGCGCGCCACGCGCGGCGTGTACACCAACACCAGCGCCAGCACCACGTTGAGCATCGACGGCCCCAGGATGCCGACCAGCGCGATCGCCAGCAGGATGTCGGGGAAAGACATCATCGCGTCCACCACCCGGCTCACCGGCGCATCCAGGCGGCGGAAGAAGCCCGCGATCAGGCCGATCAGCGTGCCCGCCGCGATGGAACCCACCGCCGTGAGCAAGGCGATCGTCAGCGAGTAACGGCCGCCGAAAGCGATGCGGGCGAACAGGTCACGGCCCAGTTCGTCGGTGCCCAGCAAGTGGGCCGTTGAAGGCTGCGAGAGACGCTGGGACACCGCGGTTTCGTTCGGATCCAGGCCGCTCAGCGGACCGGCGAACACCGACACCAGAACGACCACGACCAGGGTGATCGCCGCAGCCAGCACGATGCGGCGGCGGAACAGCTTGCGAAGGATCAGCGGCATCTGCATGTCAGTATTTCACCCGTGGATCAACCACGGTGTAGAGCAGGTCGATCAGGAAGTTGATGACCACGTAAATCGCGGCCACCACCAGCAGCGCGCCCTGGATGACGGGGTAGTCGCGCCGGATGACGGCGCTGACCACCAGGTTGCCGACGCCGGGCAGGCCGAACACGGTTTCGGTCACCACCGCGCCGCCTATCATCAGCGCCACCGTCAGGCCGATCACCGTCACGATGGGCACCAGCGCGTTGCGCAGTGCGTGCTTGAGCACGACCGTGTTTTCGGAAAGCCCTTTGGCGCGCGCGGTGCGCACATAGTCTTCGCCCAGCACGTCGAGCATGGAAGCGCGCGTGAAGCGGATGATGAGCGCCGAGTTCAGCACGCCCAGCACCGTGGCCGGCAACACCAGGCAATAGATGCGCTCGGCCAGAGAGGCGCCCGGCTCGCCATAACCCGACACGGGAAACCAGCCCAGCGACACGGCGAAGATCTGCATCAGCACCAGGCCAAACCAGAAACTGGGCACACTCGCGCCCAGCATGGCAAAGCCGGTAAAGATCTGATCGATGGCCTTGCCGCGGAACACGGCCGAGACGATGCCGCAGGGCACGCCGATCAGCGCCGCAATGGCGATGGCCATCAGCGAAAGCAGTGCGGTAGGCTCTGCGCGCTCCCACAGCGCCTGCGTCACCGGCCGCTGCAGGAAGATGGATTCGCCCAGGTTGCCCTGCGCCAGCTCCTTGACCCACAGGCCGAACTGCACCGGCAGCGGGCGGTCCAAGCCGTAGACCTTTTGCACCCGCGCGATGTCCTCTGCTGTGGCCTGATCACCCAGCAGCACGGCAATGGGGTCGCCCGAGGCCGCGCGCGTGAGGATGAACACCAGCACGGCCACGATGGCCATGACCACCAGCATGCCGCCCAGGCGTGATAACAAATAGCGGGTCATTCCCTTGTTCTATCCAGAAGAGATGAGATCTCTTTGTCCATTCAAAAGCGCCTCTAATTTCAGTCAAGTCGCGGAACCGGCTTCGCCGGGCCGGGGGCAGCGTATGACGCGAAGCGAAAAGCGTGAGGGCTCAATTCTTTAGGCTGGTGTTCCAGAAGAAGGGGTAGGTGAAAGGCGTGTAGCCCTGCAGCGCCGGTGCGCGTGCCGAGAGACTGGCGAACTTGCCGACATTGATGTAGGGCACCTCGTCATAAACCACCTGCTGCACCTTGCCCCACAACGCGCCGCGCTTGGCGGGGTTGGGTTCCTGGTTCAGCGCGGCCAGCGCCTGCTGCTTGGCAGTGGACGTCCACCAGCCCGGCGCGCCGTCGCCCAGTTGCGGCGGCGAGAGCATGGGCTCGGGAAACTGGCCCGAATGCGTGATGTAGATGTCCCAGAGCTTGGGGTCGGCGCGGCGCTGCAGCAGCGTGGCCCACTCCACCACGTTCAGGTCGGCCTTGAAGCCCGCCTTCTTGAGCTGCTCGGCCATGATGAGCGCCATGTTGTAGTGGAAATCGTACTGGCGGCTGGTGAGAATGCGGATCGGCTCGCCCTTGTAGCCGGCCTGCTCGGCCTGGGCCTTGGCTTTCCTGGCATCGCGTTCGTTGTAGTTGCCGGTGCCGGCCTCCGAATAGAACGGCGTGCCCTTGGGAAAATGGTTGCCCTCGGCGATAAAAAAGCGCGTGTCGCCGAAGCCGGCAGCCAGCATTTCGCCCTCACCCAGTGCAGTCTGCACGGCCTTGCGGGTGGCTTGCTGCGCCATCGAGCCTTCCTTGGTGTTGAACACCAGATAGGGGAAGCCGAACGAGGGCGTCATGATGGGTACCACTTTGCCCGGCGCCTTTTCCAGGCGGGCCAGCGCTTCGATGGGCAACAGGTCGGCGTAATGGAACTGACCGGCCAGAGCGCCTTCGACGCGCGTGTTGGCGTTGGGCACAGGCACGAAGCGCAGCTCTTCCACCACAGCCACGCGCTTGCCACCGTAGCCGCTGGCCGCTTCCGTGCGGGCCGAGTAGCCGTCGAAGCGCGTAAGCAACACGTACTGGTCGGGCCGGCGCTCCTTGAACCTGTAGGGGCCGGTGCCGACGTATTCGCGTAGCGGCTGGGCCAGCGACTCCTTGGCCATGATGGCCGCCATGCCCGAGGCCATGGCCAGCTGCGACAGCAAAGGCGCGTAGGCGTTCTTCAGGCTGATCTCCACCGCCAGCGGGCCCTTGGCCGAAAGGTCGGCCACCTGCCCCGCCACCGACTTGCCGCGTGGCGAGACTTCCATCCAGCGCTTGAGGCTGGCCACCACGTCATCGGCGTTGAGCTCGCGTCCGTTGTGCAGCTTCACGCCCTTGCGCAGGGTGATGCTGTACAGCTTCCCGTCGGCAGAGATCTTCGGCATGGATTCGGCCAGCATGGGCACCAGCGCAGCCTTGGCGTCGAAGGTGAACAGCGGTTCGTAAACGTGCTGCATGATGATGCAGACCAGGTCGGCTGGCGTGGACTGGATGTCCAGGGTCGGCGGCTCCGCCACCATGGCCAGGTTCAGGGCCGACTTCGGCGCCTGGGATTGCGCCGTCAGCGGCAGGCATGCCGCCGCGCCAAGTACCAGTGCGAGCGCAGCTTTGCGGCGGCTCAGAGACAAGGAATCAAGCATGTTCAATCTCCTGAATATGAAAGTATTTTTCAGAATGCAAAGAATAGGCCATTCAAAAAGGCCAAATATTGGGTAATACCCTGATATTTACGTGCATCAGTGAAAATATATTTCATAATCATGCATCACCGGCCCTCTCTTGGGGCAGGCAGCAAGAAGGCTGCACCAGCCTGGTGTCGCCGCGATTAACCATCAGCCAACAAGGAGTTTGTGACATGGCACTGCAGTTTCTCGGCAACCCTCCCGTCGCTTCGGACCAGCAACCCCGGCCTTTTTCACCGGCAGTGAGGGCGGGCGACTTTGTTTATGTCTCTGGCCAGGTCCCGGCTGATGAAAAAGGCGAAATCGTGGTGGGAGGCATCGAGGTGCAGACCCGCCAGGTCATGAAAAACCTGTCCACCGCCCTCGCCCTGGCTGGCTGCACCCTCGCCGATGTCTGCAAGACCACGGTCTGGCTGCAGGACGCGCGCGACTTCGGCAGCTTCAACCGCGTCTATATGAGCTACTTCGGTGAGGGGAAGCCGGCGCGGTCTACCACTGAGGCGCGGTTGATGGTGGATGCGCGGGTGGAGATTGATGTGGTGGCTTACAAGCCGGTCGCTTGATGATCAAGTTGGCGTTTTATCCAATGGATTCGGGCGCCAACAGCTACTGAATTCATAGCAAAATTTTCAACCTGTCATCCCGGACTTGATCCGGGAGCCATGCTGGCTGTCTGGCTGCCTTGATTTGGCTGCGGTGGCTCGCCTGCAAGCCGGGTCTCGCCCTGGCGGGCGACTTACTTTTCTTTGCTTCGCCAAAGAAACCTAAG
>CAZIYA010000081.1:0-12800 GCA_964543355.1 uncultured Polaromonas sp. | reverse complement strand
TATCCATCAATAAAATAACGAGACTATCTGGTATTCATTCAATGCATATAAAAGACATCGACCTGAATCTGCTGCGGCTGTTTGACGCGGTGTACCGCACCCGCAACGTGAGCCGCGCGGCCGAGTTGATGGACCTGACGCAGCCCGCCGCCAGCCAGGGGCTGACGCGCTTGCGCCTCTTGATCAAGGACCCGTTGTTTGTGCGCGCCGGCGGCGGTGTGCAGCCCACACCCAAGGCCGACCGCCTGGCCGACGCGGTGCGCAGCGCGCTGGCCACGCTGGAGCAGGCGCTCAATGAGTCGGCATTGTTTGAGCCGCTGCTCTCGCGCAAGGTGTTTCGCATCCACATGAGCGACATCGGCGAGGCCCGTTTCCTGCCCGAGCTGATGGCGGCGCTGCGCAAGCTGGCTCCCGGTTTGCGCATCGAAACCTCACCGCTGGCAAGCGCCGACATTGCCCCTGCACTGGACAGCGGGCGTGTCGACTTTGCCTTCGGTTTTTTGCCCACGGTGAAAGACACGCAACGTGTGCAGCTCCTGAAAGACCGCTACATCGTGCTGCTGCGTGAAGGCCACCCGTTTACCGGGCGGCGGCGCAGCGGGCAGGCGCTGCTTGCCGCGCTGCGCCAGCTTGAGTTTGTGGCGGTGCGCACGCACTCCGACACCTTGCGCATCCTGCAGATGCTGCAGCTCGAAGACCGGCTGCGGCTGACGACGGAACATTTCATGGTGCTGCCGTCCATCGTCAAGGCCACCGACCTGGCGGTGGTGATGCCGCGCAATATTGCGAAAATTTTTGCTGCAGACGGCGGCTACGCCATCATCGAGCCGCCGTTTCCCCTGCGCGACTTCACGGTGTCCCTGCACTGGAGCAAGCGCTTTGAGGCGGACCCGGGAAACCGTTGGTTGCGCGGGGTGATTGAAGCCTTGTTCAGGGAGTAGCGGGCACGTCACTCACGGAGCGTCGCCGGGGCCTGAGCTTGCATATGTGTAGCCGGAATCCGGCCCACCTGAAGCCCCGATAAGAGATGGAAAACCCTCGTTTTCCGGAAGCTGCGGAGCCGCTCGCGCTCTTCTTCCCGTGCTATCGTGGTTTCCTGCCGCTTCGCTGCCAGGAGAACCCAGTGAGCCTGCCATGAGAACCAGACTGAAAGCAGCCCTGAGGCCGAATATCTCCCGGCTTGCCCTGGGGATCGCCGTCCTCTACGCAACGCTGGGGGTGCTCTGGATTTTCGTTTCGGACACGTTTGTCAGCTCGATCTCCAGCGACCCTGACTGGCTGGCCGCGGCCCAGCGCTACAAGGGCGTTTTCTATGTTTTAAGCACCTCGCTGGTCCTGTTTTTCCTGGTCAGTGCAGGTTACAGGCGGCTCTTCGCCGCACTCCAACGGGCCGAGGCGATCGAGCTGCAGGTCCGTGACCTGTTTTTGCAGCATCCCAAGCCGATGTGGGTGTACGACCAGGAAACGCTGGTTTTCCTGGCCGTGAACGACGCCGCGACCCATCACTACGGCTATTCACGAGAGGAGTTCCTGCAAATGAGCCTGCGGGACATACGGCCGGCAGAAGATGCGCCGCTCCTGCTTGCAAACAGGCAGGATGAAGGGCATCGCGATGTCGGCGTGGTGCGGCACCGCAAAAAATCCGGTGAGATCATCTTTGCCCATCTCACCTTGCATACCGTCGAGTTCCTGCAACGCAAGGCTGCCATGGTCATGGCCATCGACGTGACGGCGGATGTGTTGTCCAAACGTGCCCTGGAGCGCCAGGAGGCGCAGTTCCGGCAGCTCCACCAGAGCCTTTCCGATGCCTTGTGGATAGCTTCGGCCGATGGCCAGACGGTTCTCTACATCAGCCCGGCCATCCAGCAGATCTATGGGTACGCCCCGGAGCAGATGATGGCGAACCCCGCGCTCTGGCTCGAGCTTGTCCATCCGGACGACCTCGGGATTGCGCAAGCTTCGCACGCTACCCTGCAGGCTGTTGGCGAAGCAAGCTGCGAGTATCGCGTCCGCACCCTTTCCGGCGAGATCAAATGGGTGTCCGACCGGAAGCGGCTTGTGCTGGATGACGAAGGGCTGGTGACCCTGATGGGCGGCATTCTCAAGGACATCACGGTGGCCAAGGAGCACGAGGCCCAGCGTGCGGCGAATCAGCACGAGCTGGAGCGGCTGGTGGCAGAGCGAACCGCGGAGCTGGTGCGCGTGAATGCCGAGCTCGACGCTTTTGCGAGAACCATTGCGCACGACCTGAAGTCGCCGCTGGTCTCCGTGGTCGGGTTCACCCAGCTTCTCCACGCAAGGTATGCCGATGTGTTGACCGAAGACGGCGCCCGGCTGACTTCGCGCATCGAACGCGCCGCCAGGCAGATGGCCAGCCTGGTCAATGACCTTCTGTCCCTGTCGCGCGTCTCCACTACCGTGTTGAAGATCGAAGAGGTGGATCTCGTTCCGATCGCACTGGAGATCATGGAAGAACTGCAGGACCAGGAGCCCCACCGCAAGCTGCGCTTCGAAGCACCGGCCTCATTGCATGTGTATGCAGACGCCGGCCTGGTGCGACCGCTGCTGGCCAACCTGCTGGGCAACGCCTGGAAGTTCACCGGCAAGCGCGACGATGCGCATGTTCGGCTGATGGTGGACACACAGGCCCCCGAAATGGTTGTCCGCATTCAGGACAATGGTGTCGGCTTCGACGCCAGTCATGCAGAAAAGCTCTTCCAGCCCTTTCAGCGTTTTCACACCCTGAGCGAGTTCAGCGGCACCGGCATCGGGCTGACAACCTGCCAGCGCATCATCGCCCGGCACCACGGGCGGATCTGGGTGGAGTCGGCGCCGGGCGAGGGTACTTCGGTGTTCATGACGTTTGCGCCGCCGCACCAGCAAGTGCCTGCCGGGTGAAGGCAGTGCCGGCGCGTGTTGATGCTCGGGAGTTAATCTTCAAGGAAAACAAGTTCCAGGCCCTTATACGACGGGCGCAAGGTGCTATCACATTTGACGGCTGGCAGGTTGGCTAAACGGCCGTCATGCCACCAGAAGATTCCCCAGACTCGCCAATTTCAGGAGGATGCGTCACGATGGACCTGAGCTCGGGCCGTGCCGTGCGCAGGGTATCCACGGCCGGCTTGGGCCGGCGCAGTGCCGGCATGGTTTCAAAGACCTGTTCCAGCGCGTGGGCCGCGGCCATCAGCTTTGCGTCGCCGCGCAGGCGGCCGATGACCTGCAGGCCAAAAGGCATGCCGTGTTCATCGCTGCCGCAGGGCAATGACAGCGCCGGATTGGTGGCCAGCGTGACGACATAGGTCAGGCCCAGCCAGTGGTAGTAGTTGCGCATGGCCTGGCCGTCGATGTTGCCGGCGTAAAGCTCGGTCCAGGGGAAGGGCGTGACCGGTGTGGTTGGCGCGAGGATCAGGTCGTAGTGCTCAAAGGCCTTGGCAAAGCAACGTGAAATGCGGGTTTGTTCCAGGTGCGCCCAGGCCCGGTCGGCCAGGGTGATGGCGGCGGCCATCTCCACATTGGCGCGCACATTCGGGCCCAGGGTTTCGGGTGCGTTGCGAAAGGTATCGGCAAAGGCGGCCACAAAACTTTCGGCACGCAGGATGTCGAAGGCGCGGTCGGCATCACCCAGCTTCAAGTCCACGGGCTCACAGCTGGCCACCAGCGGGCGGATGGCTTCCACGCGCTGACGGAACACGCGGCGGATTTCCGGATCGACGATGCACAGGCCGAAGTCTTCCGTCGTGCCCACGCGCAGGGTCGAAAGGTCCACGCCCTTCAGTGGCCACAGCGATGCGGCATCGACCGGGTAAGACAGCGGGTCCCGCGCATCGTGGCCCACGCTGGCGGCAAACATCAGCGCGGTATCGGCCACGTTGCGGCCCATCGGCCCCAGCACGGATATGACGGACCAGCCCAGCGGCCGGGCGTCATTGGCCACCAGCCCGGGCGAGGGGCGCAGGCCCACCACGCCGCACAGCGCGGCCGGAATGCGCAGCGAGCCGCCGGTGTCCGAGCCGGTGCACAGCGGCAACATGTCGGCAGCCAGTGCTGCGGCCGAGCCGCCCGAGGAGCCGCCGGCGTTCAGCATCGGGTTGAAAGGGTTGCCGGTGGCGCCCCAGACCGGGTTGCGCGTGTTGGCGCCGGCGCCCATGTCGGGCACGTTGGTCTTGGCAGTGACGATGGCGCCGGCCGCGCGCAACCGTGCCACCAGCGCATTGTCGGCCGCTGGCACGTTGCCGCGAAGCCGCACGTTGCCATAGGTGGTGAGCAGGCCCTCTGTGTCCTGCAGGTCCTTGATGCCCAGGGGCAGGCCGTGCAACGGGCCCAGCGGTGCGCCGCGCATCACCTGTGCCTCGGCCTGGCGCGCGGCCTCGCGGGCGCGGCTGAAGTCGGTGGCGCAGATGGCGTTGATGGCCGGGTTCAGGCTTTCGATGCGCGCGATGCAGGCATCCAGCAGCTCGACCGGCGAGAGCTGGCGGCTGCCGATCAGGCGGCGCAGTTCAACGGCCGATGTTTCGACGAGGGCGGTATTCATCTTCAGTCTATTTTGATCTGTGAGCGTTTGGCGATGGCTTTCATGCGGGCAATGTCGGCGGTGACCATTCCGGCCCAGTCGGGAACGGCGCTGTAGGCGGGCTCGAAACCGGCAGCCTTCATTTTGTCCTGGGTGTCGGGGCTGGCCATCAATGCGGCCAGGGCTTTCTCGAGCCGGGCCTTGACGTCGGCCGGCAAGCCGCGCGGTGCCACCAGCGCGAGCCAGGCGGTCATGTCAAAACCAGGGTAGCCGGCCTCGGCCACGGTGGGCACATCCGGCATCACGCTGGAGCGTTTGGCTGAGGCGACCGCCAGCACCTTGATCTTTCCGCTTTTGAGCTGGGGGGCGGCGGCCACCACGGTGTCGAAGCTCACCGGGATCTGCCCGCCAATCAGGTCGGTCATCAGCGGCGCACTGCCCTTGTAAGGGATGTGCGTCATCTTCAGGCCGGTGGCGTTGTTGAACATCGCGCCGGCAAAGTTGGAGCTGGTGCCGTTGCCGAAGCTGCCATAAACAAACTTGTCCGGGGTGGCCTTGGCGGCGGCTACCAGCTGCGGCACGTTTGCCGCCGTCACCGATGGATGCACCAGCACGGCCAGCGCCACCGAGCCGACCATGCCGATAGCGTCGAAACCTTTGACCGGGTCATAGGGGAGCTTGGCCTGCAGGGCCGGGTTCAGCGTGAAGGTGGAGTTGGAGCTGATGAGCAGGGTGTAGCCGTCGGGCTTGGCATTGGCCACAGCTGCTGCACCAATGGCGGTGCCGGCACCCGGCTTGTTTTCCACCACGACGGGCTGGCCCAGTTGCTCTTCCAGTTTTTTGCCAAGGATGCGGGCCAGCACGTCGGCCGCGCCGCCAGCGGGGTAGGGTGCCACCAGGGTGACTGGCCGCTCGGGGTAGCCGGCCGCGCAGGCGAGCCCGGCGAAAAGCAGGCTGCTGGCAAGGAGTGCACGACGAAGGGTATTGGCGGTGTGTTGCATGGTGAACCTCGTTTAAAAAAGGATGGAAAAAATGTCAACGGGTGATGTGAGTGCCGGATCCGGCGGCCGGCAACAGGGAGCTGCGCGCTGCGACCACTGCCTCCAGCGCCGCAACAAATTCTTCGGCCTGCGCATCGCCGAAGGGCAGGGAGAGTGCGACCAGCCCGCGCCGCGCCAGGAAGATGCCGCGCTCCAGTAGATCGAAAAACAGCAGGGCCTTGACGCGATCGTCGGTGCCGGCCAGGTCGGCCGCGCTGCGCAGCGGCCGGTCGGTGGCATGCAGTTGCATGACCGAGCCCAGGCCGGTGAACTGCAGGCCCACGGCGTGTCGCCGGAACACCTCGTTGAGCTGTTCTCGCAGGCGTTCGCCGCGCTGGTTCAGTACATCAAGTGCGGTGGGCGTGAGTACCTGGGTCAGCCCAGCCAGGCCGGCGGCCATGGTCAGCGCATTGTTGTTGAAAGTGCCGGCATGGCCCAGCGCATCGGCCCGGCGCGGATCGAACTGTTCCATGACATCGGCCCGGCCGCCGAAGGCACCGAAGGACAGGCCGCCGCCGAAGTATTTGCCCAGTGTGGTGAGGTCCGGGCTCAAGCCCAGCAGCGCCTGCCGCCCGCCACCGGACAGGCGCGAGGTCATGACTTCATCGAGGATCAGCAAGGCGCCGCATTCACTGGCCAGCGTGCGCAAGCCATGCAGGAAGGCGGGTTCGGCGGGAATGCAGCCACCCGCGCCCAGCATGGGCTCGACCAGGATGGCTGCCAGTTGCGGACCGTGGGCGTGTACCAGCGCGCGCACCGCGTCGATGTCGTTGTAAGGCGCGACCACAAAATCGTGCGGCACGTTCACGGGCGAGCCGCCACCGCCAAACGACAGCACACCGCCGTGGTAGGCGCCATTGAACACCAGCACCTTGCGCCGGCCGGTGTGTGCGGTGGCCGCAGCCAGTGCCATCAGGTTGGCTTCGGTGCCCGAGTTGGTAAAGCGCAGCAGCGCCATGCCGGGGAAGCGGCGCTGGATTTCATGCGCCAGCGCGGCCTCATGCGCAGTGTGCGAAGACAGACTCAGGCCGCCCTGAAGCGCTGCCACGATGGCTTGCTGGATCTCCGCATTCGAGTGGCCGTAAATGCCTGCCGTGAACTCACCCAGTGCGTCCAGATAACGATGGCCGTCGGCATCCCACAAGTGGCAGCCTTCACCCCGGGCCATGTAGAGCGGAAAAGGTGTATAGAACAGCACGCTGCGGGTGTTGCCCGCGGGCAGCACGTCGGAGGCCTCAAGCAGAAGCCGCTCGCTGGTGGGGTTGTTCGCCCGGTAGCGGGCGGTGGCCTCGGCCAGGGCGACATCAAGTGCAGTGGCGGGAATGGAAGGGCTGCTCATACGATAAGTCTCTGTTGATCAACGCAAGCGGGCCGGTGACACCGCGGCCGCGTTGACGCCATGTTGAAGCAATTCGTCGGGCAAGGCCACACCGCGCAGCAGGGCGTCGGCCAGTGCACTGGCGCCGGCTGCGCTCTGGATGCCGTAACCGCCCTGCGCTGCGAGCCAGAAGAAACCGGGACAGGCGGCATCCGGGCCGATCACCATTTCACCGTCGGGCACAAACGAGCGCAGCCCGGCCCAGGTGCTGGTGGGACGGCGGATGCTCAAGGTGGTGACCGACTCGATCTGGTGGATGCCCATGGCGATGTCCAGTTCCTCGGGCACCACGTCGTGTGGCACGGTGGGGTCGGCATTGGCGGGCGAGCCCAGCAACTGGCCGGCGTCGGGTTTGAAGTAATAACTTTCATCCATGCCGACCACGGCCGGCCAGCCGGAGGCGTCCACACCGTCGGGTGCCTTGAAGGTGAAGGCGCTGCGCCGGTGCGGCACCAGCCCGATGGGGGCGGCGCCGAACAGGCCCGCCAACTCGTCGGCCCAGGCGCCGGCGGCGTTGACGACCATGCGGGTGCGTACGGCCTGGCCATCGGCGAACTGCAAGGTCCAGCACTGCCCGTCGTGTGTGGCCTGCCTCAAGATGGCACCAGCGCGCAACTCGCCGCCCTGCCGGCGAAAGCCGCGCAGGAAGCCCTGGTGCAGCGCGTGCACGTCGATGTCCTGGGCGCCCGGGTCGTACAGGCCGCCATGCACCATTTCGGGCCGCAGGCAGGGCACGCGCGCCAGGGTGGTGTGGGCATCCAGCACTTCCAGGCCGGGGCAGCTCGTTGCCAGTTCGGTGCGGGTTTGTGCCATCAGCGCTTCCTGCCCGGGCGTGGCAACGTACAGTGCCCCGCGGGGATGCATGAGGGGCGCGGTGGCAAATCCCTCGGGCGGCTGTTCATAAAAGGCGCGGCTGGCGCAGGTCAGCGCCCGCACGGCCGGCGGGCCGTAGCTTTCCATGAACATGGCGGCCGAGCGGCCGGTCGAGTGGTAGCCGGGCTGGGCCTCGCGCTCCAGCAGCAGCACGCTTTGCTGGCCGGCCGCGCGCCAGGCCAGGGACGCACCGGCCATGCCGGCGCCCACAATGATCAGGTCATATTCTCGCATTTGAGAATTCTCACATGCGAGAATCATGCCTGTCCAGTGCCGTCTGTCTGCTTTCGGTTCAAACAAGGGAAAACACCATGCCTGCACGCTCTGCCCGCACCCCCGCCGCTGCCCCCGAGGCCGACCGGGCGCAGCTTGGCCTGCAGTTGCGCGAACACCGCAAGGCGCGGCGGCTGACCTTGAAGGACTTGTCCGGCCGTTCCGGCGTGGCGCTGTCCACCCTGTCCAAAATGGAGCTGGGGCAGATTTCCGTCAGTTACGAAAAGCTGGCTGCGGTGGCCCGGGCGCTGGCGCTGGACGTGGGGCAATTGTTTGATGCGCGCGCTGCGGCACCGCTTGGCGCGCCAGCGCCGGCTGTGGTTTGGTCCTCGGCCGACACGGCACCGGCCTACAGCTCGGGCAACTACGACTACCGCATGCTGGCCACCGGCTTCCCGGGCAAACGCATGACGCCGCTGTACGGCCGCATCGTGGCGCGCAAGCGGGACCAGTTTCCCGACTTCATACGGCACCAGGGGCAGGAGTTTGTCATGGTGCTTGCAGGCCGTGTGGCCATCCATTTCGAAACCGGCGAAACAATTGAGCTGGGTCGCCACGAAACAGCCTATTTCGACAGCGGCGTGGGCCACATCTACCTTTCTCTGGGGCGCAGCGACGGTCAGGTGGTGGTGGTGATGAGCGAGTAATTCCATTTCTAAATCATCCGTGCACTTTGTCGGCTTCGCTAGCCATACGTTTGTACTGTCGTCGCTTCGCCTTCGCGTTCACGAATGATTTAGAAACGGAATAACAGCTCGCTCAGGCCTTGCGGCGGCTTGCTCCGGCAGGCTTGGGCTGCGGGGTCAACATGTTCATGATCAGGTCAAGCTGCATGGCACCCACTGCCGGTCCCTGCAAACTGAAGTACCCGATCAGCGCACCATATAACCAACGTGCCAGAAACTCGGCTTTGACCTGTGGCCACCCCAGCGGACGTAGCAGGCTGACCAGGTAGGTCAGGCGGTCGCGATCTACACGCGCCTGGGCTTCGCGGGCCTGCGGGTTTGTGATGGCCCACCGGCGTATGGCCTGCGCCAGCCGGGCGTCTGCGCTGAAACTGATGCTCACCAGGTTGCGCAATTTGGCCAGCGCATCCCCGCCCTTGTCTTCCACATGGTGAATGACCTGCCGGGTATGGCGCTGCTCCCATTCTTCCAGCAGGGCGGACTGGTAGTCCTCCAGATTGCGGTAATGCCAGTAAAAGCTGCCCTTGGTCACGCCCAGTTGCTGCGCAATCGGCATGATGCGCAGTCCTTCCGGGCCTTCCTCCGCGAGCACCTGAAGGCCCGCGCCCAGCCAGCGATCCTGGTTCAATTTATCGTTCATTCTTTCGACCATACCGCAAGGTATTGACAAGTGCAAGCGGTGTGGCAATACTCTCCATACTCAACGGTATGGAGAATCTCACATGAACAACGGCTTAATCGTTTTGACCGCAGCATTGATGGTGTTGACGGGCATCGGGCACTCCTGGCTTGGAGAGCGCAAGGTGATCAGCGCCATGCTGGCCATCACGGATGGCAAGCTATTGTCCCGGGTGCAACGGCGCTTCCTGCGTGCCTGCTGGCACGTCGGAACCATCAGCTGGTTTGCGACGGCTGCCATGCTGTTGTGCCTGAGCCTGCCGCCGCGGGAACTTCAGTTGGCGATCCTGTCGATCAACGGCGCCGCCTTCGTGTTGATTGGCTCGCTTAACTTCCTGATTTCTCGCGGGCGCAACCCGGGCTGGGTGGCTTGTCTGCTGGTCGCGGCGGCATCGGGCGTGGCTGCCCTGTTGTTATAAGAGGCAGCATGATCAAGCTCTTCCAATACCAGCCCGCGTTCGGCCTGCCCAATGCCAGCCCCTTCTGCATGAAGCTGGAAACCTATCTGCGCATGGCTGGGTTGCCCTTCGAGGCTCCGCCAGTTTCCTTACGCGAACTCGGTCGCGCGCCCAAGGGCAAGATGCCCTATATCGAAGACAGGGGCCGCACGCTTGCAGACACCACCTTCATCATCGACTACCTCCAGGCGAGTTACGGCGACCGGCTCGACGGCTGGCTAAGTACCGGACAAAAGGCCGTGGCTTGCGCGTTCCAGCGCCTCATGGAGGAGAACCTCTATTGGGCCGTGGTCCACACGCGCTGGGTCGAAGCGCAGGGGTGGGAGAAAACCAGGGACGCTTTTTTTGCCACGCTGCCGGCGCCGCTGAGATGGGTGCTGCCATCGCTCGCACGCCGTGGAATCCTCCGGCAGATGCGTGGTCACGGCATGGGCCGTCACACCGGGGAAGAGATAGCAGCCATCGGCCGGCGCGACATCACGGCGCTCGCTGATTTTCTGGGCGACAAGTCTTACCTGATGGGTGAAGAGCCTTGCTCGCTCGATGCGACCGGCTACGCGTTTCTTGCCAACCTGCTCTGGCCGCCCGTGGAATCGGCGCTGAAACTGCATGCGCAGACCTATCCGCAGCTGCAGGCTTATTGCGAGCGCATGCGAGCGCGGTATTACGCCTGACAACGGGCCACCTTGGCGACGGACAGGAGGAATGTGACCATCGTGGTGAGAGTGTTTAAAGTTGTTTTCTGAAATAAAATTAGCCGGATACCCTCATGAATGCTGGAGAAGTTGCTATCGAATTTGATTATTTCCGGACTGGACGCTGCCATATGAAAGCTCGTTCCACAGTGGCCATCGGCCTTGTCCTACAGGGTGTGCTGTCCTGCTTGCCTAGAGTTGCAACGATCAGCAGAAGAAGGATTTGTTTTTATGTCTTATGCCGAAACGGGATCGGGCTTCAGCCGCACACATGACGACAGGGCGCTTGACGGCGCAGAGTATGGCAAATGGGCCAGTGATTTTGCCCATGCCTACTACGCGCTGGTCAAAGGAGAGGCCGACCTCGGCGACCTGATGGACCAGGGTTACGAGTTATGGCCGGAGCGCATGCATGACTCGCCTCTTGACGTGGCCCAGGAGCGGTTCGATGTCATTCCCGAGGCGTCGCGCAGGCGGTACCTCGCCGGAGGGGAGGCTTATGAAGCCTTCGAGCAATGGCAGGCCTCCCTTGCGGACTGAGGCTGTGAGTCGAACGCTGGCATGAGGGTGGTGACGTCCCTCTATCGATGCTTGTTTACCCTGGGCGTGCCGGCCCTGTTGTGTCTGCATGTGTCGCCCGCCAGGGCGGACATCTGGGGTTATGTAGACGCGGATCGGATGCCGCATTTCGCCACCAGCCGCCTCGACGAGCGCTACGAACTCCTTCTCAAAGACAGCGACGCTGTAGAGCCGTTCAGGCCCATGGCCGGCGCAGGCCCGGCGCAGACAGAGGCCGCGAAGATGGCTGAGGCGGAAACTCCCGAAGTTGTTCCGGTGGTTGCCAGCATCAGCAGTGTCCGCACGGTGTCGCCCCGGTTGCTGGATTTTTTTGAGCAGTCCAGCAGCTACAAGGCGGTCAGCCCCTTGCTGCGCGAGGCATCGAAAACCCATGGCATTGACTACTCGCTGCTGCAGGCCCTGATCAGCACCGAGTCAGGCTTCAACGCTCATGCCGTGTCGCCCAAGGGCGCGGTCGGCTTGATGCAGGTGATGCCGCCTACCGCGGCGCGTTATGGCGTGACTGCGAGCAAGAACAGCACGGTCGCAAAAAAACTGACCAACCCCAAGGTCAACATCAAGGCCGGTGCCAGGTATCTGGCGGACCTGATCAAGATGTTTCCAGGTCGGCTGGAACTGGCGCTGGCTGCCTACAACGCGGGAGAAGGTGCGGTGCAGCGCGCCGGAAACAAAATTCCCAACTACCCCGAAACCCGGAAATATGTCAAAACCGTCATGCAGCTCTATACGGGTCTGGAACCTTCTGCCGACACCGCAGCCGCGGCGGCGTCCAACGGGCGGGTGCGTGTGGAAATAGGAGGTGGCAGCACCACGGGACGCAAACCTGTGGCGCAGCTGGCAGAGCCTGTGTCTTCCCGCTCGCGCTGACTTTTCCGCCCCGGCTGCTGCCGCTCAGCTGTTGCGTAAAGCCGCGAGCACGTTCTCCGCCGTGGCCGGCGCATCCAGCCGGACAGTGCCATCACGCGCCGCTGCTACCGCCTCCTTCAGCGCTTCCAGCACACTGATCGCCAGCATGAAAGGCGGTTCGCCAACCGCCTTGCTGCCGAACACGTTGTCTTCGCGGTTTGGTTCGGGCCAGAGATCAATTTTGAAATGCTCGGGAATGTCGCCGGTCGCCGGAATCTTGTAGGTGCTGGGGGCGTGGGTGCTGAGGTAGCCCTTGTCGTTCCATACCAGCTGCTCGGTGGTCAGCCAGCCCATGCCCTGCACAAAGCCGCCTTCAATCTGGCCGATGTCAATGGCCGGGTTGATGCTGGTGCCGACGTCGTGCAGGATGTCGACCTTGAGCACGCGGCTTTCTCCGGTGAGCGTGTCGATGGCGACTTCGCTGCAGGCGGCGCCGTAGGCAAAGTAATAGAACGGCCGGCCGGTCAGCGTGGTCTTGTCGTAGTGGATTTTCGGTGTGCGGTAAAAGCCGTCGCTCCAGAGCTGGATGCGGTTCGCATACGCCATGCGCACCACTTCCGGGAAGGGCCGGCTGGTTTTGGGCGAGCTGATGAATCCGCCCGCAAATGTCACGGCGCCGGCGCCGCAGCCGTCGAGGCCGGCCACAAACTGGGCCAGGTTGTCTCGCACATTGCGCGCGGCGTACTGCGCAGCGCGCGCGTTGAGGTCGGTGCCGGCCGAGGCA
>CAZIYA010000080.1:0-12824 GCA_964543355.1 uncultured Polaromonas sp. | reverse complement strand
ATCGGCCTGTCCAAATACGCGCGCCTGGCCGAATGGATCATGGGCCGCCCCCAGATCCAGGAAGAAGCCGTGGTGCAGCTGGCCGACCTGATCCAGGAAAAAACCCGGCCCGATGGCCTGGCGATCGTCATGGAGGCCAGCCATTACTGCATGGGCTGGCGCGGCGTGAAAGACCTGGACAGCAAGATGATCAATTCCGTCATGCGCGGCGTCTTCCTAAAGGACCCCAACCTGCGCCGTGAGTTTTTGTCCCTCATTCCCAAAAAGAGCAGTAACTAAGGATAGATATGTTGGTACGCCTTCTTTACGCCAGCCGTTCGGCCAATCCCGCTTCCAGCGAAGTCACCGAGGCCATTCTGGCCCAGTCGCGCAGCCACAACCCGGCCATCGGCATCACCGGCATCCTGTGTTACGGCGGCGGCATCTTCCTGCAGGCCCTCGAGGGCGGACGCGACCAGGTCAGCGACCTGTATGGCCACATCCAGAAAGACCCGCGCCACAAGGACGTGGTGCTGCTGCACTACGAGGAAATCACAGAGCGGCGTTTTGGCGGCTGGACCATGGGCCAGGTCAACGTGGCCAAGGTCAACGCATCCATCCTGCTGAAGTACTCGGAAAAAGCCGAACTCGACCCCTACGCCGTTTCCGGCAAGGTGTCGCTGGCCCTGCTGGAAGACCTGATGGCCACTGCCGCCATCTGCGGAAGGACTTGAGCCCCCACGCTCCGCCGTTTCACGGGTCGCTGCACCTTGCAGGCCGCCGCTCGCCGGAGGCTTCGCTTCTGGCGCCTGTCCAAACCTGCGCAGGTAGGTTTGGAGCCGCAGGCGCCAGCCCCGCGGGGGCGCTGCGCCTTGCGGCCGGCGGAGCCGGACCGCGGCCCTGGCTGGAAAAGACACGCGACCTTCCCGAGAGACGTGTCTTTTTGTCGGATTGACCGGTGCCGCTTTCCGCTCTCGCCCTGATCATTCTTGCCGGCCTGATTCACGCCAGCTGGAATATTGCTGCCAAGAAGGCGGGGGGCGACGCCCGCTTTGCTTTTTTCACCAGCGTGGTGATGATGGTTGTCTGGGCGCCGGTCGGTCTGTGGGCCAGCTGGGGCGTGTTACCCGGCTGGGGCTGGGCCGAATGGACCGTCGTCACGGTCAGCGGTGTGCTGCATGTGCTGTATTACGTGGTCCTGCTGCGTGGCTACCGTAAAGCCGACCTGACCGTGGTTTACCCGCTGGCGCGCGGCTCCGGGCCCCTGCTTTCCTCGCTGGTGGCGATCACCCTGTTGGGCGAGCAGATTTCCGCCATGGGCGTGGCGGGCATTGCCGGTGTGGTGGGCGGTGTGTTCCTGATTGCGGGCGGGCCTGGCCTGCTGCGTGCGGCGCATGACCCGGGGCAGCGCCGCCGCGTGCACAAGGGCATGGCTTACGGCCTGCTCACAGGCGCCTTTATCGCCAGCTACACCGTGGTGGACGGTTACGGCGTGCGCTTTCTGCTGATGTCCCCCATCCTGGTTGACTACCTGGGCAATTTTGTGCGGGTGGCTTTGCTCGCTCCTGTTGTCCTGCGCGACAGGCCGGCCGCAGCGATGCTGTGGCACCAGCAGTGGAAGTATGCGTTGATGGTTGGCGCCATCAGCCCTATCTCCTATGTGCTGGTGCTGTACGCCATGCAGGTGGCGCCGCTGTCGCATGTGGCGCCGGCGCGTGAAGTGTCCATGCTGTTTGCCGCGCTGATCGGCGGGCATCTGCTGGGCGAGGGCGACCGCCTGCAGCGGCTGCTGGGCGCCGCCCTGATTGCCGCGGGCGTGATGGCTCTGGCCCTGGGCTGACAGCAAAATACCCGCATGCCGCCTGAAACGCTTTTACTGATCGGATGCGATTTTTCCAGCGCCCCAACGCGCAGGAAACCCATCGTCCTGGCCTGCGGCACCAGCCGGAACGGACGCGTCCAGCTGGCGAAGCTGGAGCGTTTCGAATCGCTGGACGCATTCGAGGCCTGGCTGCACCAGCCTGCCGGCTGGCTGGGCGCTTTCGATTTTCCGTTCGGCCTGCCGCGCGAGCTGGTGGAGCATCTCGGCTGGCCCGCCGCCTGGCCCGCGCTGATGGCGCATTACGCAGCGCTGAGCCGCGCCGACATCCGGCAGGCTTTTGCCGCGTTTTGCGATGCACGCCCCACCGGCGGGAAGTTTGCCCATCGCGCCACCGACAAGCCGGCCGGTTCCAGCCCGTCGATGAAATGGATCAATCCGCCCGTGGCTTACATGCTTCATGCCGGCGTGCCCCGCTTGCTGGCTGCCGGTGTGCACCTGCCGGGCTTGCACGCTGGCGACCTGTCGCGCATTGCGCTCGAGGGCTACCCCGGCCTGCTGGCGCGCGAAATTCTCGGCCGGCGGCCCTACAAAAGCGATTACCGGCTCAAGCAGACAACGGACCGGCTGATCGCCCGCAAGGACCTGATCACCGCGCTGGAAATGGGCCAGACCCGCCTGGGCCTGCGCCTGAAGCTCAGCCATGCCCAGCGCGACACGCTGGTCGACGATGGCAGCGGGGACAGCCTGGATGCAGTGCTCTGCCTGATGCAGGCCGCGTGGGCGCACGCCCAGCACGAGCGGGGTGCCGGCTGCTACGGCCTGCCCGAGGACCTGGATCCG
Source organism: uncultured Polaromonas sp. (assembly GCA_964543355.1). Classification (GTDB taxonomy): domain Bacteria; phylum Pseudomonadota; class Gammaproteobacteria; order Burkholderiales; family Burkholderiaceae_C; genus Polaromonas. The sequence goes on along the minus strand of CAZIYA010000080.1, from coordinate 10,183 downwards.
CTCGAGGGCTGGATCGTCAGCGCATGAAAAAAACAGTTAGCCGGATCACCATCGCCTGGGTTCAGGTTGCTATATTTTTAATAGCTGTCAGCGCTTGTCCGGTATGGGCAGAGAGCGGAAAAGTCACACGTGTCACCGATGGCGACACGCTCTGGGTCCGATTCGCCGGGGGCGGCAAGCCGGTGAAAATCCGCATCGACGGTATCGATGCGCCCGAAATTTGCCAGGCCGGCGGCCGGGCCGCGCGCAGCGCCCTGGCGAGTCGGGTGGCGCGGCGCGCCGTCACCCTGGACATCCGGCGCCACGACGACTACGGCCGCGCCGTTGCGAACGTGCAGGTCGGTGCTGAAGATGTTGGCGGCTGGATGGTGGGCCAGGGCCACGCCTGGTCCTACCACTATGGCCGTGAGGGCGGGCCGTACCTGAAGCTGCAGGGGAAAGCTCAGGCCGCGGGGCAGGGCCTGTTTGCCGATCCGCAGGCGCTGCCACCGCGCCTGTTCCGCAAACGCAACGGCTCCTGCCATCCCTGAGCCCGCCGGCTGAAATGCCTGGCGTCCTACATGGAAATACGAAGGTGCCGACGGGCCGTCCCAAATCTCCCTGCCTACAGTGAATGGCGGTTGGCATCAAGACCAGTCGTATCACATCCCAAAGGAAAAGCATCATGAACAAACATCAAGTTGAAGGCCGTATGGACCAGGCCACCGGCAAGGCAAAAGAAGTTGCGGGCCGTGTGGTGGGCAATGAAAAACTGGAAACCGAAGGCCTGGCCGACCAGGTCAAGGGCAAAACCCAGGCGGGGTACGGTGACGCCAAGGAAAACCTCAAGGACAGCGCCAGGAAGGCGATCGACAAGATCTGAGCGTTGCGCTGCCGACACCCATCTCAAAGCAAGGAGAGCCTCCATGAAAAACACACAATCCCAGGCCGGCCGGCCGTTTCTGGCGCTGGCCTGCTCCGCTGCCGTGTTGCTGGCCCTGACTGCCTGCAACAAGCAGGACGACGGCAAAACTGTCGGCCAGTCCATTGATTCCGGCATTGCCAAAACCGAGCAGGCCGCCAAGGACGCCGGCAACGCGATGAAAGATGCCTCCAAGGACGCTCAAGCTGCAGGCGGTCAGGCCGGCACGAGCGTGGGCGAGAAGATCGACGACGTTGCCATCACCGCCAAGGTGTCGGGCAGCCTGGCCAAGGATCCCGACCTCAGCGCCATCAAGATCAATGTCGATACCAAGGATGGTGTGGTGACCTTGAATGGCCCGGCACCCACCGCTGCGGCTAAAGACAAGGCCACGGCCATTGCCAAGGGAGTGCAGGGGGTGACCTCGGTCAACAACCAGTTGATGGTGACACCCGGCTGATCCGTTCAGTTCAGACGACTGAACGCGTCACTGCTGCTCGCCTGAAGGGCTGCAGCAGTGGCTTTTTTTTTGCGGCTTTTGCCACAAGGTGGCAGAGATGATCTCATTCGCTGCTGAACCGGAATGCTGGCCCCAGGAAAACGGCGCCCGGCTTTGGAAAGCGAGGCCCCACGAGGGTTCAGGCCGGCAGAGCCAGCCTTCACACCGAAGAAGGTCAGAGGGTCAAGGACGAACGACGATGTCGTTGCGTACGGCGCGAACGTTTTTCGTGTCACGGGCCAGGGTTTCAGCCTGCGATTTCTCAGCCGCCGATTTGGCGAAGCCGGAGAGTTGCACCGTGCCGTTGAGCGTTTCAACATTCAACGACGTTGCCGACACGGTCTTGTCCGCGGCAAACTTGGCCTTCACGGCAGTGGTGATGGCAGCATCATCCACGTAGGCGCCGGCCGATTGTTGACCGCGTCCGACGGAACAGCCGGCGCTGATGATGGTGATGCCGGCCAGGGCGGCAAATGCAATTGCGCGAGCGTATTTCATGGTTTTTCCTTGAAGTTTGTAACTGTGGTTTGGTGCTGAGAGTTGGGAAGCTGGCCGACTGACGGCACCACGCCGGTCGGTTTGCGTATGAGATTCATGGCTAGGGGTTCCGTTTTCTGCCCGGCGACAGCATGGACTGGACGGCGCCGGTTATTTCCGATGACTTGAGTGCAGCGAGCAGCAAACCTGTCACCGAGATCAGGCGCCAGGGCCGCAGCACCACCGCCGCCGCTCCGATGCCGGCAGAAATTCCCAATAGCCTGAGCGGCCGTTGTTCGGCGTAGGTCTGGAGCACGGGCTCGGCGAAATCGACCGCCAGGCGCGCTGGATGGCCATGCCACCAGGCACCTGCCACCTGCTTCGCCAGGGTCCAGGTTCCCGCCGATGTATCGATGTTTTGCCCATCCGTGCCGGCAGCTCCGGCGTCGGTAGCGAAGCCGCCGTCTTCCGGCGCTTCAAGGCCCATCTGGCGAATGATGGCCTGACGGCTGTTCGCCAGCCGTTGCTGGGCGGTGAGGTGCAGGTTGTTCATCGCGGCAGGCCTCAGGCGACCATGCGCAAAGCCTGCGCGTCGCGATCAATCTGGGCTTTGACATCGGCGAAACTGTTGCTGCGCAGGGGTACCCGTGCCTTGAGGGCCGCGGCCACCGCCAGCACGAGCATGAGCGCCGGTACAACCACGAGCACCCAGTGGAATTGCTGCAAGAGCACACCAAGCATCAGGGCGACACCGGCGAGCATGAAAAAGGCAAGGCCCAGCATGGCGGCCAGCGCCCAGGCGAGGCTGCGTTGCAGCAATTCCACGCCAGCTTCCGAAGCCTCTTCCCGAATCAATGCCGCATAACCGGAAACATGGTCGACCAGAAGGTCTGGCCGCCGGACAAGAACGGAAAACAGCGGGTGCAACATGGGGCCTTGGTGTAGTCAGCAGGTCGTGGGAAGCTGGCGCCGGTTCAGTGGCCGTCGCGATGCCGGAGCGAAGCCACCAGCAGCGCCACGGCGGCACCCACCGCAGCAGCGATCAGAACAGACTTGACCGGCTCGTTGGCCACATAACGCGTGGTGGCATCTGCGTAGCGATGCATGGACCGTTGCGCTCGCTCGCTGGCCTCGGAAGCCATGTCCAGACTCTGACGTGCAAGCTTTTGCGCCTGGCTGGCCAGCTTGTCGACCAGCGGGTCGATGTTGCCGCGCAGGTTGCGTACCTTGTCCTCGGCCCGGTCCAGCGTGTCATTGGCCATGGCACGGGTGTTGCCCATGGCCTTTTCGGCGCCATTCAACAGCTGGTCCGACAGGTGGCTGGCGCCGGAGAGGGCTTCGTGAGTGCTGGAAAGTGGATTTTTCATTTCATGGTCCTTTGAAAGAGGGGAAAGCGTGAAGTCGGCAGCGCCGTGGCTGAATGGACCGGAGGTGGCAAAAATTCAGTTTCTTTTCATCAGGCCGACCACAAAGCTGACGACAGCCATGACGGCGAAGATGAAAAAAAGGATCTTGGCAATTTCGACGGCACCAGCGGCGATGCCGCCAAAGCCGAACACGGCTGCGATCAATGCGATAACGAGGAACACAACGGAATAGTGCAGCATGTGAATCTCCTTGCAGGGCATGGCCCCTGGTTGCGGCGCTCGCAATCGAAACACCTGCAGCAAGGTTAAGCGGAGGCAGTGACCGCGTTCATCGGTAAGTGCCGGATGCCCTTGTCGGTCGGCATGGGCACGCAGTGTAGGACGTCACCGACCGCTTTTTTACGCTGCTGACGCAGCGTGGCCGCTGCAGGGTTAGAGCGTTTTGGGGAGCACGGCAGAAATGCGCGTGCCCTCGCCGGGGCGCGATGCGATGGTCAAGCGCCCGCCTGCAGCTTCGACACGGTGTTTCATGCCGGCCAGGCCGTGGCTGGAACCCTTGATCTGCGTGGTATCGAAGCCGGCGCCATCGTCTTTGACCTCGACGGTGATATAGCCCTCAAAGCCGTGCAGGCTGATTTCTGCCTGGCGGGCGTCGGCGTATTTGCCCATGTTGGTCAGCGACTCCTGCACCAGCCGATAAACCGTGAGTTGCGCCGAGCCGCCGAGCTCTACCGTTTCGAGATCGGTGGTCACGTCCAGACCCGACCGGTCTTCAAATTCGCGTGCCAGGATTTCGAGCGATGCGACCAGGCCGAGATGCGACAGCGAAGATGGCCGCAGGTCTTCCACAATCCGCCGCTTCAGGGCGATGCCGCTGTTCAGCGTTTCAATCAGGTGCTGCATGCGTTCGGCCGCTTCCGGCGAAATAACACCCAGGCGCGACTTGATGCGGGCGACGTCGAGCTTGGCGGCCGTCAGCAGCGCGCCGAGTTCGTCGTGCAGCTCGCGCGCCAGATGGCCGCGTTCATCTTCCCGCACCTGTTGCAGATGGGTTGCCAGTTCGGCCAGGGTGGCGGTGCGGTCCCGCACCTCCCTGTCGAGCTGGTCTCGTTCGCGCAGCAGGGCTTCCTGTTCGCGCTTGCCCGCATCCAGCAGGGCCCTCGTCTGCCGCAGATACATGTAAAACGCCAGCAGGCCGGCCAGGGCCATCAGTGCGATACCGATGCGCGACAGGTGCAGCGAACGGATGATCTGGGCCTGGGCCGTTCCCATCTTGCTGTTGCTGGCAAGAACCAGTTTGCTGACCTGGCCGCGGATGGCGTTCATCTGGTCCATGCCCACGTCGGTGGTCAGCACAAACTTCCACGCCTCTTCATTGCCCTGCTTGCGCATGCGCACGCTCAGGTCCATTTCCGCGAGTTTGCGCGACACGCTGCGCGACAGGAGACCGAATTCGGCCAGCTCCTCCGGATAGGCGGTGTAGTGCCGGCGCAGGGCATCCAGGGTCTGGTTGATCTCGGCGGTGGCCGCATCATAGGGTTCCAGGTACTTGGGATCCCCCGTCAGCAGATAACCCCTTTGCCCGGTTTCGGCGTCCAGCATGTGCTGCAGCAGCAGGTTGACCGCCCCCCGCGTCGCCTGCGACTCTTCGATGCGGGCAACCGCCTCGGTGGACAGGCGAAAACCGGCCTCGTTGATGGAAATCAAAATGACCGCTGCCAGCACCGCCAGGGGCAGGCTGATCGCCATTTTGGGTATTGCAAACCATCTCATCCTGATCTCCGGTCGGTATTGATCAATAATTCGTGAATAATCGGTAATGAAAATATAAGCCCGTAATTGCGCGAGGCCATGTTGCTGCATTGTGCCGTCTGGCGAATGCTGACCTTACAAAGAGGACCTGAAATGATCAAAATCGGAATTGTGGATGACCATGCCATCGTGCGCTCCGGGCTCAAGCAGTTCTTCTCGGATCAAGTCGATTTGCGTGTGGTGGGTGAAGCTGCCAGTGGCCGTGAAGCCATTGACCTGGTGCGTAACGTGGAGCTGGATATCCTGGTCATGGACCTCTCCATGCCCGGCCAGAGCGGCATCGATGCGCTGGCCATGATTCGCGCGAAAGCGCCCGATGTCGGCATCCTGATACTCAGTGGTTATCCGGAGGAGCATTACGCCGTCAACCTGATCCGCCAGGGCGCCAGTGGTTACCTGAACAAGGAATGCGATCCGATGGAGATCGTCAACGCGATCCGTGTCATTTCACTGGGCAAACGCTACATCACTCCGGCGGTGGCCGAGTTGCTGGCACAGCAGTTGAACCGGAAAAATGACGCAACGCCGCATGAGCAGCTCTCCGAGCGCGAATTTCAGGTGTTCCTGAAGCTTGCCAAGGGCGAAACTGCGGGTGACATTGCCAAGGCCTTGTCCCTGAGCGTCAAGACCGTGAGCACCTACCGGACCCGGGTGATGGAGAAAATGAGTCTGGCATCCAACAGCGACCTGACGTATTACGCCCTGAAAAACAAGCTGATCGATTGAGGATCCGCCTGCGGGGTGCCCTTATTTCAGGGCGTGGCCCGCGCTGATCGATCCGGATTGCGCAATGCAGTATTCGATCAGCGCATCTATTTCATTGGATTTGTCAAAAACCGCGTCCACGCCAAGCTGGGCGCAGCGCTTGCGGATGTCCGTCGTCGCGTAGTTGCTCAGCACAATGACCTTCTGGTGCTGCAGGCGGTTGCGGCAGGCTTCCAGCACTCCCAGACCGCTGCCCTGTTTGAGAAACAAGTCCACGATTGCCAGGTCCCATGCATGGCCGGCCTGGAGCAACCATGCCTTGCCTTCATTTTCCGTTTCCGCCGTACCAACCGCATCAATACCGGCCAGCTCTTCCAGTGTGGCCATCAGGTTGTCACGGATCGTTGCGTTGTCTTCGACAATATAAGTTTTTAGTCCCACTGAGCTTCAATCCAGGTCTGCAGTCACGGGTTCTGTAGCCTTGACAAATGGTTACGTTGGGCCGGAAATGCCGGAAAAATTAATCTGTTAACTAATGTATCAACTCAATGGGCGATTTTGACAGGCTCACGGAAGCTTGCATGTAGGAAGTTACCTACAGCCTGACTGTAGGCTGGCACTGACAGTTACAGATGGCTGTGGCCCACGGTCAATTTTCGATGGCCAGCTGATACTTGATTGTTGGTCGGGCTATCCGGTGCCTGATTTTCCCCCGGTCAACATCGCAGGCATCGGGCCTTTCCCGGTCTTCTCATTCCTGATCACATGCTGGCCGTATGACCCGTTTCACCCATGCCGTTTTCACCTTTCGCCTGGGCAGGGGCGGGCGGCTTGTGGCAGGGGTGATGCTGTTGCTGGTTGCCGTCACCCTTGCGCTGGTTTTCTTTCCGTGGGACTCGATGCGTGGGCCGCTGAACCGTTACGTCAGTGAGCAGACGGGACGGCAATTCGAAATCACCCGACGGTTGGACGTCAAACTGGGGCGAACCATCCGCGTTCTGGCTGACGGCATCGAGTTTGCCAACCCTTCCTGGGCGCGCGATCCTTACCTCGTCAAGGCCGAGGCCGCAGAAATCCAGGTCCGTCTCTGGCCCCTGCTTTTCGGTCGTGTGGAGCTGCCCGTGGTCAGCCTGCGCAAGCCCGAGCTCGGACTGCAAATGGAGGCTGATGGGCGCCGCACTTGGGCGCTGGGCAAAGATACCTCCGACGAAAGCAGCGTTCCCCTGATAGGCCAGCTGCTGGTTGATCAGGGCACACTCAACTATCTGGCGACAGCGCGGGGCGCTGACATCAGCGCCGATTTTGCGTTGCTTGCGGAAGATGCCTCCGCGTTGCCCCTGAGCTACAAGGCGCGCGGCAAGTGGAAGGGTGAACCTTTTACCGCGCAGGGCCGCACCGGCGGCGTTTTGCAGCTCAGCGCCGACACCACCGGAAGCTTTCCGCTTGAAATCAATGCCACTGCCGGACGCACCCGGCTCAAGGCCAGCGGGTCCATCACCAATCTCGCGCAGCTTGGCAGCATGGAGGCCCGGTTCCAGCTGGAAGGGCAAAGCCTTGAAGACCTGTACAAGCTCGTGGGTGTGGTGCTGCCGGGAACACCACCCTACAAGCTCCAGGGCCAGCTGGGCAAACAGGGTTCGCTGTGGTCTGTCAAACAGATCAAGGGCGTGCTCGGAAAGTCCGACCTGAGCGGGGATCTGGCCTTTGATCGCTCCAGGGCTGTGCCGCTGTTGACCGGGAAAGTACAGTCACGCGTGCTCGATTTCGAGGACCTGGGTCCCATGGTGGGCCAGGCTTCCAGCAACGTTCCAAAAGACATGACAAAAACTGCGGCGCCGGCTCCGCCGAAAACCAGCCGCCGCGCCGGCAGGGTGCTGCCCGATAGCAAGCTCGATTTTGCGCGCCTGAAAGCGATGGATGCGGACGTCCAGTACAGCGCCGCCGATATCCGGCATGTCAAGGCCTTGCCGCTGGACAGCATGACTGCACACATCCTGCTGCGCAAGGGTGTGCTTGAGCTCGAACCCCTGAAGCTCGGCGTGGCAGGAGGCCAGCTGGCCGGGCGCCTGGCGATCGACAGCAACACTTCGCCGTCCAGCATCGAAACCCGGCTGGATGCGCGCGCCATCCAGCTCAACCAGCTGTTTCCCACCATCGAAACCACCAAAAGCAGCCTGGGCCGGATCAGCGGTCAGGTGGACCTGAAAGGCCAGGGCGGTTCCACCGCGCAGATGCTGGCCTCTTCTTCGGGGAGCGTTGCGTTCCTGATGGGCAGCGGTGAAATCAGCAACATCCTGCTGGAGTTCATGGGGCTGGATGGCGGCGAGGTCATCAAGTTTCTGGTGCGCGGCGATCGCAATGTCCGGCTGCGCTGCGCGGCGGCATCGTTTGAGGTGCGGCAAGGCCTGATGACCAGCCGGGCGATTGTGCTGGACACGGTGGACACGGTCGTCAATGGCCGGGGCCAGGTCAGCCTGGCCGATGAAACGCTGGATCTGGTGCTTTATCCTTCTCCCAAGGATGGCAGCATCCTGAGCTTTCGCTCCCCCTTGAAGATAGGCGGGACGTTTGGCGCACCGACAGCCGGGCCCGACAAGGGGGCGCTGGCGGGCCGTGCGGGTATTGCCCTGGCACTGGCTGCCATCAACCCCTTGCTGGCACTGGCAGCCACCATTGAAACCGGCCCCGGCCAGGACGCCAACTGCAGCCAGGTGCTCAAGCAGGCCGCGACAGCAGCATCCAAAGTGACCAGCCCCGGCGCGCCGCCGCCGGCCGCCAGATAACGCTCAGCTAGCGCTGCCTGCCGAAGTGTGTGTAACGCCGCAAACCCGGCAGCCCAAGTGGCGCTGCACGCGAATCTCGTTCCAGGCCATGGCCCGCCCGTCCAGCATCAGCAGGCGTCCGGCCAGTGGCTCACCCACGCTGCACAGCAGCTTGAGTGCTTCGGCGGCCTGCATGCTCCCGATGATGCCGACCAGCGGCGCAAACACGCCCATGGTCGCGCAATCAGCCTCTTCAGGTGCTGCATCCTCGGGGAAAACACAGGCATAGCAGGGCGCCTGCGGCTGCCGCGTGTCGAAGACCGACACCTGCCCGTCAAAACGCAGGGCGGCGCCGGAAACCAGTGGTTTGTGATGTTTGACGCTTGCGCGATTGATGGCGTGGCGGGTGGCAAAGTTGTCGGTGCAGTCGAGTACCACGTCCGCCTGCCGGACCAGCTCGTCAAGCAGGGCATCATCAGCACGCCGGGTGATCGCGTGCACCTGCACGTCGGGGTTGATCCCGGCGATGGCTTGCGCGATGGACTCTGCCTTGAACTGCCCAAGCCGGGCCAGCGTGTGGGCGATCTGGCGCTGGAGATTGGTGGCTTCCACACGGTCATGATCCACCACCGTGATCTCGCCCACACCAGCACTGCCCAGGTACAGGGCGGCAGCTGAACCCAGCCCGCCGGCGCCAACCAGCAGCACTCTGGAGGCCAGCAGCCGGTTTTGTCCTTCAACCCCCAGCTCATCGAGCAGGATGTGACGGGAATAGCGCAGCAGCTGGGTGTCGTTCATGAGGGCGGGAGCGAGCCGGACCAGGCTGTGCGCAGCCTGTCCGTCCAGCCAGGGCGGTCAGTCAGGCTGCAGAAGGCCAGCCCCGGTCAGTTTTCCTTCTTCTCTTCCTTGCGCTCGACCATGGTCTTGCTGACCATCACGGGGCGGCCCTTGAGCTGGTTGATGGCTTGCGCCAGCTGGAAGTCCTTGTCGCTGCCGAACTCGGGCGGGCGGCGCTGCTCGGGGCTCTTTCTGGACTCTTCTTCCAGTCGCTTGAGCGCTTCCTCGCGGGCTTTTTCACGGCCCGGGTCTTTCACCTCGGCGCCCTGGCCGCTGGCGAGGTGTTTTTCCAGATCGGCTTCGCGTGTGCGCAGGGCCGCAAACGGGCTGCCCTCGAGCGTTTCGTCCACCATGACGTCGGGCAGGATGCCTTTGGCCTGAATGGACTTGCCGCTGGGCGTGAAATACCGCGCGGTGGTGAGCTTCAGGCCGGTGTCCGGACCCAGAGGACGGACGGTCTGCACCGAGCCCTTGCCGAAAGTCTGGTTGCCCATGATGGTCGCGCGTTTGTAGTCCTGCAGCGCGCCGGCAACAATTTCGCTGGCCGAGGCAGAGCCTTCGTTGACCAGCACCACCAGCGGCACGTTCTTGACGGCTGCGGGCAGGCGTTTGAGCGGGTCGGCGGCACTGCGGCGCTGGTAGAACTCGGGCGAGGCCTTGTAGGTGAACTTGCTTTCCGCCAGCTGGCCGTTCGTGGACACCACGGTTACGTTCTCCGGCAAAAAGGCTGCCGACACGGCGACTGCGGCGTCCAGCAGGCCGCCCGGGTCGTTGCGCAGGTCCAGCACCAGTCCCTTGAGGTTGGGCTCCTGTTTGTAGATCT
>CAZIYA010000079.1:0-12874 GCA_964543355.1 uncultured Polaromonas sp. | reverse complement strand
CCTGCTGGCAGACCGGTGCTGTCCGGCGGCAGGTCGACCAGCACCCAGTGCACCCAGGTCTGCCGCGGTGCAGCCGGGTCGGGCGCATCGGGATCGTCCACGATCAGCACCAGGCTGCGCGCGGCCGGCGGGACCCCGTCCCATTGCAGCGCCGGGGCACTGTCGTCGCCTTCGCAGGTGTGGCGCCGCGGTATCTCGCCATGCGGCTCAAAAGCACTTGAACTCAGTTTCATGGTGTGCTCCCGGTCAAGTGCGGCGGGTCTGGCGGGCAGGTTTCATGGCGCCGCCGGGGAACCGACAGTTTGTGCCAAGGCGATGCGCTGGGTCGGGGACAAGCCCAAGGCCGCCGCCAGCCGGCCCCGGTCGATCAGGCCGCGAACCACGGTCGCGAGACCGGTGGCAGCGCAAAACAGGTAGACATTCTGGGCGATGCAACCGGCATCGGCGCCGGCAAGAAAATGGCGCTCCTCGGCACTGGCATCGTGCATGCGGCTGAAGTTCGCCACATAGACCAGGTTCAGCGGCGCGCTGGCCACGAAGTCCTGTGTGCCGGTGGCACCGCGCAGGTCCTCGGCCTTGACCAGCAGCAACTGGTGGGACACGGCGTCGTAGCGGTAAGCGCCTTCGGGCAACACCGCGTAGATGTCGATCTCCTGCCAGTTTCGGGCCGACGGTGCGGTGCGCTGGGCGTTGTCGCGACGGTTGATGCCAAAGCCGGCCCACAACAGCGCCGACAGCGTTTCCAGGGGCAGGGTGTCTGGCAAAAAGGCACGCGAACTGTGGCGCTTCTCGAGCGCTTGCGCCAGCGTTGCGGCGGGCGGCAGGGCCGGCGGCGGCAGGACCACCGTGTCGGTTTCCAGATTGAGCGGGATCGTGGACATGAAATCCTCCAGTAGGAAGCAACGTGTCAAAACGTGCGGGCCGCACATGCGGCCACTGCGTGGATGCCGGGAGGGTGCATGCCTTCCCGCATCCTCCGAATAAACCATTCTCTGCCTGTGCCCACGGCATGCATTGAGGCAGATCAATGCTGAGTTGCGGCAAAAGCCCGTACGCATGGCCGGGTTGTCAGGTCATCGCCGGCCTGTCTGCACTTGCCCCGGCATTGGCTTAGACTTCAGCCCAACCCGCTGCCGCGCGGCGCGCCCCGGCGCGGCCGGCTTGCTACCCCAGATTCAATCGGAGATTCCCCAGATGGCTGTAGAACAACAGGCAATCCTGAACGCCCTGCAAGGCGTGCTTGACCCCAACACGGGCAAGGATTTTGTCAGCACCAAAGCGCTCAAAAACCTGCAGGTGGCGGGCACCGACGTGTCCTTTGATGTGGAACTGGGTTACCCGGCCAAAAGCCAGCTCGCCGGCATCCGCAAACTGCTGATCGCCGCCGCCAAGGGCGTGGCGGGCGTGACCAACGTGTCGGTCAATGTCGGTTTCAAGATCGCCAGCCACAGCGTGCAGCGCGGCGTGCAACTGCTGCCCAATGTGAAGAACATCGTGGCCGTGGCTTCCGGCAAGGGCGGCGTCGGTAAAAGCACCACCGCTGTCAACCTCGCGCTGGCGTTGGCTGCCGAGGGTGCGCAAGTGGGCCTGCTCGATGCCGACATCTACGGCCCCAGCCAGCCCATGATGATGGGCATCGAGGGCCGGCCCGAAAGCGTGGACGGCAAGAACATGGAGCCGATGGAAAACTACGGCATTCAGGTCATGTCCATCGGTTTCCTGGTCGCGCAGGACGAAGCCATGATCTGGCGCGGACCCATGGCTACGCAGGCGCTGGAGCAGCTGCTGCGCCAGACCAACTGGAAAGACCTGGACTACCTGATCGTCGACATGCCGCCCGGCACCGGCGACATCCAGCTCACGTTGTCCCAGCGTGTGCCCATGACCGGTGCGGTGATCGTCACCACGCCGCAGGACATCGCTTTGCTGGACGCCAAAAAAGGCATCAAGATGTTCGAGAAGGTCGGTGTGCCGATTCTGGGCATTGTCGAAAACATGGCGGTCCATGTGTGCAGCAAATGCGGCCACACCGAACACATCTTTGGCGAAGACGGCGGCAAGAAGATGGCGGCCGACTACGGCATGAGTTACCTCGGCGCACTGCCGCTGGACATGCAGATCCGCCTGCAGGCAGACAACGGCCGGCCCACCGTGGTGGCCGACCCGGACGGCGAAGTTGCCGGCATCTACAAGGCCGTGGCGCGCCAGGTGGCCATCACGATTGCCGCCAAGGCGAAAGACTTTTCCGCCAAATTTCCGACCATCAAGATATCGAAAGACACCTGAACCGGACTCCATTGATGGCACACCCTGGCTTTCTGCTGCAGTCACCCGAGCCGGACCAGGCCGTTCACCGGCCCTGCGTGGCGGTGGCTGTTGTCATGCGCCGCGAGCGCATAGACAACCGCTGGCAGCCGTGGCGCTGGTCGCTCGCCGACATCGTCCCGCATGAAGAAGGCTTCGGCAAACAGCCACGCCTTCTCCTCAAGGATGATCAGGAAGAGCGCTGGCTGCATCCGGGCTTCAAGGTCGAGCTGTTCACCGACGATGCCGAAGGTTACTACCTCAATGTCACCACCCCCCAGCCCTGCTTCTGGGTGGTCTGGCGCATGGAAGAAGAGGCGGTGCTGGCTGATGACCCGGTCGCGATACCGCAGACCGTGACGCTGAGTTATCACGACGCCGGGCGCTGGCTGGACGCGCAGGAGACCGTGGAACAGGTGGCCGCGCCGGGTGACGTCGTGGAGTGGATGCGGGCTTTTGTGGATGCACATTACGTGCTGGAGGCCAAGCGCCGGCAGCGTCCGCAAAGCTTCAAGACCCTGCAGGACAGGTTCGGCAATCCCGCGCGGGTGAGCACCGACAAGAAGTCAGGCGGAAGCGGCCATGGCTGACGAAGAAGCCCGCGGATTCCTGGGCCGATGGGCGCGGCGTAAGACGGACGCCCTGCAGGGCAAGCCGCTTGACGAGCCTGTTGCCCCGGCAACTCCGCCAGTAGCGGTGGAGGGCACCGTGGCCCGGCCTCCCAGCGCGGCTCCGGCGGAGCCTGCACCGGCCCCCGCCGATGCCGAAGCGCAGCCTGAGAAAAAGCTCCTGACGCTGGAGGATGTGAAATTGCTGACCAAGGACTCTGACTTCAAGCCTTTCATGGCCGGTGATGTCGGGCCCGAAGTGCGCAACGCCGCCATGAAAAAGCTGTTTGCCGATCCGCACTTCAATGTGATGGACGGCCTGGACACCTATATTGACGACTACTCGAAGCCCGACCCCATTCCCGAGTCCATGCTCCGGCAGATGGTGGGCGCCAGGCTACTCCATCTTTTTGATGACGAAGACAAGGACAAACAGGCTGCACCGGTTTCTTCGCCGCGGGAAAGTGCGAATAACCCCACGGATGAAACCATGGCACAGTCCTATGAAAATTCGCACATAACCGATCCGGCCCTTCCTCCTGCTCATTCCAGCCAACCCGAGTTGCCGACCGACTCCGGTGCCAGCCACGAAAACCATGCCCACACTGATTTGCGACTGCAACCAGACGATGCCCCTCCAGCCCCAGACGCTGGGCGCGACGCTTGATGAAAAACTGACCCTGCATTCGGCGCTCTGCCGTCGCGAGGCGGGCGCCTTCCAGAAGGCGGTTCAGTCCGGTGATGACGTCGTGGTCGCCTGCACCCAGGAGACCCGGCTTTTTGCGGAGCTGGCGCAGCAGACCGAGGGGGCCACTTCAGTCATCAAGTTTGTCAACATTCGCGAAACCGGAGGCTGGAGCCGGGACGCGGCCCAGGCCAGCCCAAAAATCGCTGCCTTGCTGGCGGTGGCCCATCTTCCTGATGCCGAACCCGTGGCCACCGTGACCTACAAAAGCACGGGCCGTCTGCTCATCATCGGCGAACTCGATGCGGCCGAACGCGCCGCCGGCTTGCTGTCAGACGCGCTGGATGTCACGCTGTTCAGTCTGGGGACGGGCCGCGACGGCGGTCTGCAGGAGCGGCGCTACCCGGTGCTGGCCGGCCAGATCCAGCGCCTGACCGGCTGGCTGGGGGCGTTCGATCTGCATTGGCAGCGCAACAACGCGATTGACCTCGACCTGTGCACGCGCTGCAACGCCTGTCTGGCGGCCTGCCCCGAAGGAGCAATCGGCTTCGACTACCAGATCGACAACGCCCTGTGCAAATCGCACCGGTCCTGCGTCAAGGCTTGCGGCGTGGCCGGAGCCATTGATTTCAGCCGCGCGCCCGAAGCGCTGAGCGAGAAGTTTGATCTGGTGCTGGACTTGCGGGCCACTCCGGCCTTCACACAGCACGCCTTGCCCCAGGGCTACTTCCGGTGGGATGGCCAGGACAGCCGCACCCTGATCACCCTGCGCTCGCTCGTTGGCGAGTTTGAAAAACCAAAATTCTTCAACTACAAGCAAAAACTCTGCGCCCACAGCCGCAATGAAAAAACCGGCTGCAATGCCTGCATCGACGTCTGTTCGGCCTCTGCGATCAGCAGCCAGCGCGATCGGCAGCAGATCGTTGTCAACCCCAATCTCTGTGTGGGTTGCGGTGCCTGCACCACCGTTTGCCCCAGCGGCGCGCTGACCTATGCCTATCCGCGTCCGGGGGAGCAGGGCGCGAAGATCAAGACCCTGCTGGGCACCTATAGCCGGGCCGGCGGCAAACAGGCGGCCCTGTTGCTGCACAGCCAGGAAGCGGGCACGCGCCTGCTGGGTGACCTGGGCCGCCTGGCGCGGCTCGATCCGGCCACGCGCGGTGTACCGGCGCGGGTTTTGCCGCTGGCCTTGTGGCATACCGTTTCCGTGGGCCTGGAGTTGTGGCTTTCGGCCATTGCCTACGGTGCTTCCCAGGTCTGGGTGCTCATGACGGACGAGGAAGCGCCACAGTACCGCGATGCCGTGCGCGAGCAGATGGACGTGGCGCAGGCCATCCTCACTGGCCTGGGTTACCAGGGCGAGCATTTCCGGATTCTCCAGGCGAAGGATGCGCGTGACCTGGCCGCGCTGGATGCCTGGTTGCAGGCGCCCGCGGCCCAGGGCGTGGCGCAGGCTGCAGGCTTTGCGGTGCAGGCCGACAAGCGTGCCACCCTGGAACTGGCACTCGACAGCCTGATGACACAGGCCCCCGCGAAGCCCGAAGCGATCGCCCTGCCGGCGGCCGGTTCGCCGCTGGGCACGCTGGCCATCAACAAGGACGCCTGCACCCTGTGCCTGAGTTGCGTCAGTGCCTGTCCCGCCAGCGCGCTGCAGGACAACCCCGAACGGCCCCAGCTCAAATTCATTGAAAAGAACTGCGTGCAGTGCGGCCTGTGCGCCACCACCTGCCCGGAGGATGCCATCAGCCTGCAGCCGCGCCTGCTCCTCACGCCGCAACGCCGGGAAGCCCGGGTGCTCAACGAAAGCCAGCCCTACCAGTGCATACGCTGCAGCAAGCCGTTTGGCACCCTGAAGGCCATCGAGTCCATGCTCGGCAAGCTGGCTGGTCATGCGATGTTCCAGGGCGCCGCTGCTGAGCGCCTGAAAATGTGCAGCGACTGCCGCGTGATCGACATCTACTCCGCCGACAACGAAATCAAGATCACCGATATTCACTGAAGCCCATGAACCAGCCAGCCCCTCTCGTGACGTCCGCGCTGGACGAAGAAACCGCCCGCGCCGAGGTGTATGGCCTGCTGGCCGCACTGTTCTATGCGCCGCCGTCTGCCGGCCTGATCGGCAACCTGCGGGTGGCCGTGACGGAGGCGCCGGCAGCAGGCGCCCTGCTGGAGGCTTCATGGAGCGAACTTGTCGGTGCGGCCCGCAAGCTGTCTGACGAGGAGGTCGCGGGGGAATACGAAACGCTCTTCGGCGGCATTGGCAAGCCGGAGGTCTACCTGTTCGGCTCCCATTACCTCAGCGGTTTTCTCAACGAAAAACCGCTGGCGGCGCTGCGCACGGACCTGGATGCGCTGGGCCTGGCGCGCGACGAAGCCATGCCAGAGACCGAGGACCACATCGCCTACCTGTTCGAAGTCATGCGTTACCTGATTGCAGGTGACGACGTGGAGGTGGCCAACCTGACGCGCCAGCGCGAGTTTTTTGCGCGCCATCTCCAGCCCTGGGCGAACACCCTGTGCGACGCAGTCAGCGCTCACCCGAAGGCGGATTTTTACCGCTGTGTGGCCGGCTTCACCCACACTTTCCTCAGTGTCGAAACCCAGGGGTTTGACATGCTCGCCTGAGCTGTGCACCGTTTCTCAAAATGCGACACTTTTTTCTGTATCCGCCTGATTAGTGGGATCAAGGTCAAAACTAAGATGTCCTATCGTTTTCCCCTAGGCGTTGTATTTGGTGTCGCACGGTCATTGTCGGGTACGCGGGTCTGACGTAAAGTACACCCAGTCAGTAAGTATGCAAATTACTTCATAACTAGCAAGCATCCTTGGAGGTCACCATGCAGGATAGCCAGCCAAAACCCTCGCGCCGGGGTTTCTTTTTCGGCGCTGCCGCCACCGGCGCAGTTGCCGCCGTGGCAGTCGCCCTGCCGGGGGTGCAAGTACCCGAAGCAGCCGTCCAGGAGTCCAAGCCGGCGCCTGAAAAAGGCGGCGGCTACAGCCTCTCGGATCACGTCAAGCGTTACTACCAGACCACGCGCATCTGAATTTCCCCCCGTTCCCCTTCTTACGGAGAGCTCCATGCTGCTCACGAAAAAAATCCACGGTATCCATGGCGACCCGGCGCAGCGCGCGGGATCCGCACGTTTTGTACAAAGCCTTTCGCGCGGCCTGTCGCATGCCCTGCCCACCATGGACCGCCGCGCCTTTTTGCGGCGTTCGGGTCTCGGTGTCGGCGTCGGGCTGGCCGCCACGCAACTGACGCTGGTTAAAAAGGCCAGGGCCGCCACGCCGGGCGCTGGCGACGGCAGCGGAAAAATCGAGGTCAAGCGCACCGTGTGTACGCATTGCTCGGTGGGCTGCGCGGTCGATGCGGTCGTGGAAAACGGTGTCTGGGTACGCCAGGAGCCGGTGTTCGACTCTCCCATCAACCTCGGCGCGCATTGTGCCAAGGGGGCTGCACTGCGCGAACACGGCCACGGCGAATACCGCCTGCGTTATCCGATGAAGCTGGTCAACGGCAAGTACGAGCGCATCAGCTGGGATACGGCACTCAACGAGATCAGCGCGAAGATGCTGGAGCTGCGCAAGGCCAGCGGCGCCGATTCGGTGTATGTCGTTGGCTCCTCCAAGCACAACAACGAGCAGTCGTATCTTCTGCGTAAATGGGTCAGTTTCTGGGGTAGCAATAACTGCGATCACCAGGCGCGCATCTGTCACTCCACGACGGTGGCTGGCGTGGCCAACACATGGGGCTATGGCGCCATGACGAATTCGTACAACGACATGCAGAACAGCAAGTGCGCGTTGTACATCGGTTCCAATGCCGCAGAAGCCCATCCGGTCAGCCTGTTGCATATGCTGCATTCCAAGGAGACCGGCTGCAAGATGATCGTGGTCGATCCACGTTTCACGCGCACGGCGGCCAAGGCCGACGAGTACGTTCGCATCCGTTCCGGGTCCGACATCCCTTTCCTTTTTGGCCTGCTGTATCACATTTTCCAGAATGGATGGGAAGACAAGAAGTACATCAACGACCGTGTCTACGGCATGGAAGAAGTCAAAAAAGACGTGCTGTCCAAGTGGACGCCGGACAAGGTCGAGGAGGCCTGCGGCGTAGGCGAAGCCCAGATGTTCAAGGTCGCCCAGATGATGGCGATGAACCGGCCCTCCACTTTGGTGTGGTGCATGGGCCAGACGCAACATTCGATCGGCAACGCGATGGTGCGTGCATCCTGCATTGTGCAGCTGGCGCTGGGCAATGTCGGGGTCTCGGGCGGTGGTGCCAACATCTTCCGCGGCCATGACAACGTGCAAGGTGCTACCGACATCGGCCCCAACCCTGACTCGCTGCCGGGGTACTACGGCCTGGCCGAAGGTTCCTGGAAGCATTTCGCCAAGATCTGGGGCGTTGACTTCGACTGGATCAAGGGCCGTTACGCCTCGCCGGCCATGATGGCCAAGCCCGGCATCACGGTGTCCCGCTGGATAGACGGTGTGATGGAGAAAAACGAATTCATCGACCAGGACGCCAACTTGCGTGGCGTTTTCTTTTGGGGCCATGCGCCAAACTCCCAGACCCGCGGTCTGGAGATGAAGCGGGCCATGGACATGCTGGACCTGCTCGTGGTGGTTGATCCCTATCCCTCCGCGACGGCAGCGATGGCAGCGATGCCCGGCAAGGCCGAAGACCTCAACCCCAACCGTGCCGTGTACCTGCTGCCGGCCGCAACCCAGTTCGAGACCAGCGGCTCCGTGACCGCCTCCAACCGCTCCATCCAGTGGCGCGAGAAAGTGATCGAGCCGCTGTGGGAAAGCCGCAGTGATCACATGATCATGCATCAACTGGCGGAAAAACTCGGTTTTGCCAAGGAGCTGTCCAAAAACTTCAAGATGCAGAAAGTCAAAGGCATGGATGAGCCCATGCCGGAAGACATCCTGCGTGAAGTCAACAAGACCTGCTGGACCATTGGATATACAGGCCAGAGTCCGGAGCGCCTGAAGGCGCACATGCGCAACATGCACCTGTTCGATGTCAAGACGCTCAGGTCCAAGGGCGGCAAGGACAAGGAAACCGGCTACGACACGACCGGTGACTATTTCGGCTTGCCATGGCCTTGCTGGGGAACGCCGGAAATGAAACATCCCGGATCACCCAACCTGTATGACACTTCCAAACACGTCATGGACGGTGGCGGTAACTTTCGCGCCAACTTTGGCGTGGAACGGGCAGGCGTCAACCTTCTGGCGGAAGACGGCTCGCACTCGAAGGGGGCGGATATCACCACAGGTTATCCGGAATTCGACCATCTTCTGGTCAAGAAGCTGGGTTGGTGGGACGAGCTGACGGATGCAGAGAAGGCGGCTGCCGAAGGCAAGAACTGGAAAACCGATTCTTCGGGCGGCATCATCCGCATCGTCATGAAGAATCATGGCTGTTATCCCTTCGGCAATGCCAAGGCTCGTGCAGTGGTTTGGAACTTCCCTGACGGGATTCCCCAGCACCGTGAACCCATCTACAGCACCCGTCCGGACCTGGTCGCCAAGTATCCAACGCATGACGACAAAAAAGCGTTCTGGCGCATGCCAACGCTTTACAAGTCCTTGCAGCAAAAGAACATTGCTGACAAGGTCGCCGAGAAATATTCGCTCATCCTGACTTCGGGCCGGCTGGTTGAATATGAGGGCGGTGGAGAGGAAACGCGCTCCAATCCCTGGCTGGCTGAACTGCAGCAGGAGGCTTTCGTGGAGATCAATCCCAAGACCGCCTCCGATCGTGGTGTTCGCAACGGAGAGCGCGTATGGCTGACTACGCCAACGGGCGCGCGGCTGAATGTTCAGGCCATGGTGACCGAGCGAGTGGGGCCGGACACGGTGTGGATGCCATTCCACTTCTCGGGACGCTGGCAGGGTGCCGACATGCTGGCTTACTACCCCCAGGGCGCTGCGCCCGTGGTGCGCGGTGAAGCCGTCAACACGGCAACGACCTACGGATATGACAGTGTGACGATGATGCAGGAAACCAAGACGACGATCTGCAACGTCGAGAAGGCATAAGGGGTACACGACATGGCACGCATGAAATTTGTCTGTGACGCCGAGCGTTGCATCGAGTGCAACGGCTGCGTCACGGCCTGCAAGAACGAAAACGAAGTTCCGTGGGGCGTCAACCGCCGCCGTGTGGTCACGCTCAATGACGGGGTGCCGGGCGAAAAATCGATCTCGGTGGCCTGCATGCATTGCAGCGATGCGCCCTGCATGGCGGTTTGTCCCGTCAATTGTTTCTACCGCACTGACGAGGGCGTGGTCCTGCATGACAAGGACGTCTGCATCGGCTGCGGCTATTGTTCTTATGCTTGTCCTTTCGGCGCACCGCAGTTCCCTTCGCAGGGCACGTTTGGCGTGCGCGGCAAGATGGACAAGTGCACGTTCTGTGCCGGTGGGCCCGAGGCGAATGGCAGCCAGGCCGAGTTCGAGAAATACGGCCGCAACCGGCTGGCCGAGGGCAAGCTGCCTGCGTGCGCCGAGCAGTGTTCGACCAAGGCCTTGCTGGCCGGCGACGGCGATGTGGTGGCGGACATCTTCCGCAACCGCGTGGTCCAGCGCGGCAAGGGTGCCGAGGTCTGGGGCTGGGGGACGGCCTACGGCTCGAAACAGGCCGGCCAGCCCAATGGAGGAAAATCATGATGCGCCTTGTTTTCATGCTCGCCTCGGCGTTGGTGCTTGCTGCATGCGGCGACAAGCCGCAGACCACCTCCTCCGGCGTCAAAAGCGATACGGCCTCATTCCAGGGCGTGACCGGTCCGGGCAACGTCTACAACGCGCCGGGCTGGAAGCCGGGCGAAAAGAACGCCTGGGAGCAGCAGCTCAAGACGCGGCTGCAGAACGGCCAAAACGAATACAACCGTGTGAAGTAAGGGAGTTCCCATGCAAGGCCCCTCACGAGTCCTGACCGCCCTGGCTTTCGTGGCCTTCGGCTGGTCTGCCGCCGTTTCTGCGCAAACCGCGGCTGCACCCGCTGCGCCGGCCGCTGCAGCCCCCGCGCCGGCCGCAGCCCCGGCCGCAGGCGGGATTCAGAGCCAGAACATTTTTGAGGTCAAGCCCGACGCCCCTGCCGACCCGAATTACGCCACCCAGACCAATGCCGAACGCGCCAAGGTCCAGCCCGGCAACAACGCACCCATGTGGCGCCAGGTCGGCACTGGGGTGACGGGTTACAGCAGCCTGCCCAAAAGCGAGGCGCCCGAAGCCGGCAACCTGATCCAGCCGTTTGTGCAATACCCCGGTTCCCGCCTGACCAACGCCGGTGAAGCCTGGCGGCAGGTGCGCAACAACTGGCTCATCCCATACGGCGGGTCCTTGCTGCTGATCGTGATCGGTGCCATTGCGCTGTTTTACCTCGGCAAGGGACGCATCAATCTGCACGGTGCAGAAACCGGCCGCAAGATCGAGCGTTTCACACCTTTCGAGCGTTCGGCGCACTGGTCCAACGCGATTGCGTTCTGCATTCTGGCCATCTCCGGCATCGTGATGGCCTTTGGCAAGTTCTTCCTCCTGCCGGTGATGGGGCTCACCCTGTTTGGCTGGCTGACTTATGTGCTCAAGACCATGCACAACTTCGCCGGACCCCTGTTTGCGGTGTCCCTGGTGATCGTGTTTTTTACTTTTGTCCGCGACAACCTGCCCGCCCGCGGGGACATCGGCTGGCTGCTCAAGGGCGGCGGCCTGCTGTCCGGCAGGGAAGTGCCGTCGCATCGTTTCAACGCGGGTGAAAAACTCTTGTTCTGGAGCGGTGTGTTTTTCCTCGGCCTGATCGTGGTGGGGTCGGGTCTGGTGCTCGACAAACTGGTGCCCGGACTGCTGTATGTGCGTGACACCATGCAAGTGGCGCAGATGGTGCATATGGTGGCAACCGTGTTGATGATGGCGCTGTTCATCGGACATATTTATATTGGCACCATAGGCATGCAAGGCGCCTATGACGGCATGAAAACCGGCTATGTGGACGAGACCTGGGCGAAGGAACACCACGAATACTGGTATGACGACGTCAAAGCCGGAAAAATTCCTGCCCAGCGCAGTGAACCTGCGCCGCCCGGCCAGACCGTACAGGCATAAGAAGGACTGTTATATGAATAAGTTTTTGTTTTCGGGCTTGCTGGTCGCTGCTTCGTCGGTAGCGCTGGCCAAACTTCCTGCCTTGAGCGACGAGGCCAAGGCGAAAGCCGCTGAAGCCGCTGCCAAGGCCGCCTGGGCCGGCAAGGTTGATGCGTACCAGTTGTGCAAGTCCCAGGACAAAGTGGCAGCCAGTTATTACAAAACCGCCAAGGCTGCAGGCAAGGACGTCAAACCAGCCGCGGCAACGCCTCCTTGCGCTGAGCCAGGGCCGTTTGCGTACAAGCCGCCGGAGGCCAAGCCCATCGAGGCCGCGGGTGCACATTCGCCGTCGGCTACCGCAACCAGCCCGCCCAGCACCAGGCAGCCTGACGCCGTGGTCAATCCTGCCAAGAAACCCTGAGAGAGCGTGCCTCTCAACAAGCCGGCTCCTCGGAGCCGGCTTTTTTGTTGTAGCCTTCCTGCATGTCTTCGCCACCCTCCCTGCCTTTGCCCCGCCTGACGCTCGCCCAGGCCCCATTGACCTGTGAGATCGATGCCGTCAACGAATATGGCGAACAGCAGAAGGTCTCCATTCCCGCTGAACGCGCGCTCACGGTGTATGTGGACAAGCGCGAGCTGGTCACCCTGATGACGCTGGGTGCTCACCCCGAGCTGCTGGTGCTGGGTTATTTGCGCAACCAGCGGCTGGTCCGGCATGTCACGGACATCGAGTCCATCACGGTGGACTGGGACGTGGGTGCCGCGGCGGTCAAGACGCGTCACGGCATCGAAAACATCGAAGAAAAAACCGCCAAGCGTGTGGTCACCACCGGCTGCGGGCAGGGCAGCGTGTTCGGCGGCTTGATGGACGAGGTCGACCAGATCGTGCTGCCGCTCGATGCCCACATCACGCAGCGCCAGCTCTACGGTCTGGTTAACACCATCCGGCTCAAGGAGACCACTTACAAGTCGGCGGGCTCGGTGCATGCCTGCGCGCTCTTTCGTGCCGGGTATGAAGATGAAGAGAGTGACATGCTGCTCTTTGTCGAAGACGTGGGCCGCCACAACGCCATCGACACGATTGCCGGCTGGATGTGGGTGAATATGGCCCCCACGCTTGTCGCTTCGCGAGCCTTCGGCGGTGCGCTGCCCCTTGCACGGGGAAAAGGGGCGCTGCACCTGC
>CAZIYA010000078.1:0-12876 GCA_964543355.1 uncultured Polaromonas sp. | reverse complement strand
CGCCAATCTAGGCGCGCGACGACGCTCAGCCTGGGCGGCTGGGCTAGGAGTGCAACGACGAGTGGTGCCGTTTTAACCACGTTCCCTCCGGGTTGCGGCCAAAAAGGCCATGCGCAGCGTTGCAAAGCCTGGCCGGGCGCCAGCCCGGCTGCATTTTGCGCCTCGCGCATGGCCTTTTTGACTCGCAACGCATCTTGTAAAAATAGTGGGAACAGGCCCAAGTTTACTCCTGAATGTATAGCTGCTTGCGCCCGTCGCATAAGGGCTGGAGGCCTAAAAGACCTGAAAATTCAGGAATGGAGGGCACCATCGGCCGGTGCGTCCCGGTTTTCCAGCGCACGGTCGGCATAACGGCCGAAACGCCAGGCCGTCGCTTCCTGCGTGATGCGCCGCCAGGTTCCCCGCTTGGCCACCGGACTCATTTCCGGCCAGCGCTGCACCTCTTCGAAGGTGCGGCCACAGCCCTTGCACAACTCGTCGCCCTGGCTGGTCGAGCAGATGGCGATGCAGGGTGTGTCTGCCGTCGTGTCATACCAGGCACGCCAGGCCGCCATGGCCGCGGGCGGAAAGCCGCTTTCGCCGGCCTCATCCTCACGGTAGAACACCAGCAGCGCATACACCTCGGCCAACGCCCGCAACTCGGGCGCAAGGGTGACGCCATCGGGCGACGGTTTTTTCGCGCGCCAGTAATTGATGGCGGCCTCGATGTCGGTGATGTGGATGCCAGGCATGAAGATCGGAAAAGGGAAAGTGGAAGGCTAAAAATGGGTTGCCACGAGGAGGCGCCCCGGTATTTCCGGCTGGGCCGTGAATGATAGGCCAAGCGCACGGCCTTCTTCGGGGGCGGGCTTTTCAGGGGCACCACAGCCGGACTTTGCAAAAAAGCGCGGTTTGTTGTCAAATACACGGTTCCGAAGGGGAGTAACTCCCTCGTCTGGCTCACCGGGAGCTTTCCCGGCGCCAGACGTTCAGCAAGTCGTCATTACGAAGTTCCCACTTCCGGCTTGCTGGGCATGCAACATTGCATGTCGAGCCAGACCTTCGATTGAAACCTGAACAGGTTTGATCGAGGCGTCACGGGCAAATCATTTCCGTCCCTCACCTGACCTGTCCGGTTTTACCGAAGCCGGAAGTCCGCCTTGCGGATTTCCATGTCAAAACCTGATGTGAAAGTGTGTTCATGGAATTATTTACAGCCCCCTGGTGGTCCGCGCTGCTCGCGATCATCCTTATCGACCTGGTTCTGGCGGGAGACAACGCCATCGTGATCGCGCTGGCCGCGCGCAACCTGCCGCCTCACCTGCAGAAAAAAGCCATTGCGTGGGGTACGGTCGGGGCCATTGCGGTTCGCTCCGTCATGACCGTCGGCGTGGTCTGGCTGCTGAAGATTCCCGGCCTGATGCTGGTCGGCGGCCTGGGCCTGCTCTGGATCGCCTACAAGCTGCTGGCCGACCAGGGCGACAAGGAGCACGACGGCCCGGTGGCCAGCACCTTCTGGGGTGCAATGAAAACGATAGTGGTGGCCGACGCGTTGATGGGGGTGGACAATGTCCTCGGCGTGGCGGGCGCGGCGCATGGCTCGTTTGACCTGGTGGTGATTGGTTTGCTGGTCAGCATCCCGATCGTGGTGTTCGGCAGCACCATGGTGCTGAAACTGGTCGAGCGTTTTCCGCTCATCATTAATATCGGGGCAGGGGTTCTGGCCTTTACCGCCGCCAAGATGATCGTGAGTGAGCCCTTGCTGGACACCATCTACGGCGGCCCCGCGGCGCTGCCCACAGCAGGCGCCCTGCATACCACCGCGCAATGGGCCACCTACGCCCTGGCTGTCACGGGCGTGCTGGGCGCCGGCTGGTGGGTCACCCGCCGCGGCAGGCAGGCCGCCAAAGCCATGGCTGACTGACAGGCTGAAGCAGCCGATGAACACCACGATTGTGTATATCGATGAGGCTGGCTACGCACTGAACCTGCTGACACCCTTGCTACAGCCGGATCCGGCGCGCGGGCCGGCGCGCTGGATTGTGGTGGGGTGCGCGCCGCGCATCACCCACCGCGTCAGCAAGTGGGTGACCCATAGCGCGCGTGAAAGCTGGCGCGGCAAATGGGCCGAAAAAGCCTTTGCGCAGATTGTCCCCGTGCTGCAGGCTTCAGGCGCCACCGTCATCACGCAGGTGGCCAACGGCTCGCTGGATGAGCTCACGGCATCCCTGCGGGCCAGGCATGTGGGTGCGCATGTACTGGACGCGCGCCGGCCCAGACCGGACCACAGTCTGCGGGTCGGGCCTGGAAAAGATGCTCAAGGCGTCTGGGGCTGCGCGACATTGATGGCCGGCGCCGGCCTGCTGTTCGCAGCAGATTAGGCCGTAAAAGGCAGCCGGGGCGGTGGTATTCTTGTGAGCATGAAACTCATCGTCAAATGGCTCTGCAGCGCTGCCGCCTTGCTGGCGGTGGCTTATCTCTATTCTGGCGTGACCGTGACCAGCTTTCCTGCGGCGTTGCTCGCGGCGGCCGTCCTCGGCGCGCTCAACACGGTGGTGCGACCAGTGCTGGTTCTGCTGACCCTGCCGGTGACGCTGGTGACGATGGGGCTGTTCCTGTTTGTCATCAACGCCCTGATGTTCTGGGCCGCCGCCAGCCTGCTCAGTGGCTTGCAGGTCACGGGTTTTGTGGCCGCCCTGATCGGATCGCTGATCTATTCGGTACTGCAGCTAGCGATCGAGTTTCTCCTGGAGCGCCTGCTCCCGAAGTAGCTGGTCGATTTCCCGGGCTCGCGTATCGATGATGGACGCGTCAATATAACTGTTCGTTCCGGCGCCCCCCTCGCGGCCACTCCGAATCACATCCTGCGCGGCCTTGAAGCGGTCACGTGCCGCGGGATAGTCCAGTTGGGCCACACGGCTTTCCGCATCGGCACGAATGGCCCTCAGCGTCAGCCCTTGCTGGCCATAGGCCGTTGCAAGCAACTGCCAGGCGACGGCATCTTTGGGATGCGTGGTGACCCAGCCCTGCAGGGCGCCTGAAGCGTCCTGCGCACGGCCGGCGGCCAGATCGGCCCTGGCCTGCAACCACAGGGCGGCCCGGCTGCGGGTGTTTCCCAGCTTCGGCAGGCTGGCCGTGTTGCCGGCCGCCAGCTCGATCTCCAGGGCGAGCCATTCGACCGGCTCGGCCACTGCACTCGACGGCGTCGGCGCCGATTTCAACTTGCCCACCAGGCTGCGCGCCAGCGCATGATCGCGCAAGCGGCTCGCCGCCAGGGCACCGGCATACAGGGCACCGGCATCCCGTACCGTCAATGCAGCCGCGGCAGGGGGCAGCGACACGCGTTGCGCATCAGCGACCAGAGGACGCAGGCCATCCACACCCGGGTCGGCCAGCACACGTGCCCGCGCGGCCATCATGGCGTGCAGTACACGCGCGTTGCCTGCTTCTGCGTTGCCCGCCGGCGAGGCTGCTACGCCGTCCAGCTGCAGCCGGCCCTTGACCTCGGCGATGCGCTCTGTGGTCAACGGGTGGCTGCGCAGGTAGGGAAAGGAGCCGTTGTCATTAAGCCGCGAGGCCTGCTGCAGTTTGTCAAACATGCTGGCGAAGCCCTGCTTGTCGAAACCGGCATCGGCCATCACGCCAAAACCAACCCGATCGGCCTCGCGCTCCATGTCGCGGGAAAAATTGAGCTGGTTCTGCATCGCCACCGCCTGCCCGCCGGCAATCGCGGCGTTGGCGGCATCCGGGTTTTTGCTGGCGGCAAGAGCACCCAGGATCATGGCGCCGATCAACCAGGGCATCTGCTGGCTTTGCTTGCTCATCAGGCGCGAAATATGCCGCTGCGTCACATGGGTCAATTCGTGGGCCAGTACGGAAGCCAGCTCGTCGCGGGTGGCCACCGCGCCTATCAGCCCCAGGTGCACGCCGAGATAACCGCCCGGCAAGGCAAAGGCGTTGATGCTGCGATCCCGGATCTGCATGACATCCCAGGCAAACCGCTCCTCCAGTTCGGGACCCAGTTCACCCCGGGCACGCGCCGCCTTCATCAGCGGTTGCCAGATACCCTGCAGGTAGTCGCCCAGCACCGGGTCGTCCAGGTAGTCCGGGTCGCGGTAAATGCTGCTGGCAATCCGGTCACCGAGGCGCCTTTCCGCGCCAGCAGACAGCTCCGAGGTGTCGCCCAGCGCTGGCAATGACCCGCTGGGCCGCGCTGGCGCCTGCGCCAGCGCCATGTTAGTTGTCGCTATAAAAACAATAGCTGCTGACGCAATAGCGGCGACGGCCCAGGGCATTTTTTGTCGTAAAAAATCAGAAAGAGTCAATGGGGACAAATGCAATCACCTCGGTGGTTTGAAGATCGACCAGGGCCGTCCAGAACTTGTCACGGCCAGCCATGGGAACATAGCCCACGGATCGCCCCGCATTGCCGCCTTTTGCGGACTTCAGGGCGGCATCAATGGCTGGCACATCGGCCGGAAAGCGCGTTTTCAGGTTGCTGAGCGGTTTGACTGCCGCGAGAATTTGAGGTTTGGCTTTTTCGTAGCTTTGCCACAGGAAAGGTCTGGCACTCAATGAAAGACCCGCCACCGCGGCCAGCGTTGCACTGAATTTTTCATCTTCGCTTTTGAAAGCCCTGATCGAAAGCAGCGTGGGCCCCGTCCATGGGAGGTTCTGCAATTCCGGCGGCGCCTGGCTCATCTCCTCTTTGGGAATGTCGACAGCATGGACGACTCTGTACCGGTCGATCTCAAAAGCCAGATACACCGGCCGCACAATGGCCACAGTCCACAAACCATAAACCAGCGCCGCGACCTGCAGCAAACCGACCACCGTCAGATCGCGGCGCAACACGGCAGCCGGCTTGCTGCGGTCGAAAACCGACAGGGTCAGAAACGGCCCCATGATCACGTCGACCGCCACCACGATTAAAAACAGCTCCCGGCCACCGGAGATGTCACGGTAGGGATAGGGATACCAGAGGGCAAAAACCAGCCAGGCCGCCACGGCTGCGACGACCAGGCTGAGAGCCAGATGGATGCCAGCCGCCGACAAGCGACTTTTCAGGGAAGGAGAAAACACGGGCATGCTCTTATGATGAGGGTTGCTTGTAAAGGTTTCGTAACAACATGACCACAACTTCACCGCTGACACATTTTGATGGGCAGGGGCAGGCTCACATGGTGGATGTCTCGGCCAAATCCGCCACGCACCGCGTGGCGGTGGCGCACGGCCGCATCAGCATGAATCCTGCCACATTGGCGATCATCCTGGAAGGCACCGCCAAGAAGGGCGATGTGCTGGGAGTGGCCCGGATTGCCGGCATCATGGCCGCCAAAAGAACCAGCGAATTGATTCCCTTGTGCCATCCCCTGGCGCTGACCCGCGTTGCAATCGACTTCAACCCGGACTTTGCCAGCACAAGCATCTTCTGCCAGGCGACGGTGGAGACGGTCGGGCCTACAGGTGTGGAGATGGAGGCCCTGACCGCTGTTCAAATCGCCTTGCTGACAATTTACGATATGTCCAAGGCGGCCGACCGGGGCATGGTCATCACCGGCGTGAAATTGCTGGAAAAGCATGGGGGCAAATCGGGCAGTTTTGTCGCGGCAAATTGAGTCCCCGCAATCCCGCCATTACATCCGGCTTTCAGTCATGGCATTAACGCGGCGCCATTTTTCATGTTCTTTCGGAAAAGCGGCGCGATAACGAATCAGATACTGCAAGGCTTCATCATCCCGCCCCAGCATCACCGCACTTTCAATCACTTTTTCGATAACGCGCGGTTCGGGCGAGTAGTGCAGCAACTCCGACGCGATATCAAACGTCCATTGGGCGTTGTCGCGTGTCAGCCGCGTGGTAGTCAACTCGGCAAAACGCACTTGCTCACGGAAAAGCCGGGAGCCTCGAATCTTGCTCAGAGTGTCCTCACGGTACGCGCTGCCACGCGCTTCCGGTGCCTTGTAAATCTGGCTGATGCGGCGATAGTCCCACGCAGCGTAGGCAATGACGACCAACAGCGCGAAGGCAAAGGCGAGCCGCAACAGCGGGACTGTAAGCGATCTTTCCTGGTGCCCCACGACGCGCTCTTGCGGCTTTACCCACAACATCCACACACACAGGCCAAGGGCCATCTGGAACGGCCCGTACCAAAGCGGGTACTCCAGCATGCTGTGCAGCAGGATCAAGGCCAGCACACCCCAGGCCATCTGACGCGCCGGATCCGTTTCGCGCCAGGGCTTGCCAAGCCAAAAAAACCAACTCAGCCCGCCACAAATAATTAGTGCCAGGGGGATTCCCAGCTCCACAGCCAAGTGCAATGGCAGATTATGAGCATTATCGAGAATGTCGCAAAAACGCGGTCCCTCATATAAGGTCATGAAGTGTGCATAAGACAGCTCCCCCCACCCCCATCCTCGTAGAGGTTTTTGGAAAATCAAAGTCAACACGTTGGACCACAAATCGCTCCGATCACCACATGCCGACGTTTCCACAAGTCGCCCCAGAAGCCCGCCACTCTCTGATCCAGTTATGGCCATGAGTATCCAGGGAAGCATCACCACCGCACCCAGATAAGCAAGCACGGTCTGAAAAGCAAACACGACCACCGGCCGCCTCGCGGACCACACGGTGAATGTGAATATCAAACCCCACTGCAGCAAACCTGTACGAGACCCGCTTGCAGCATTCCCCGCAGCAAGAGCCAACGCAGCAATAACAAGGCATGTCCGAACAAGAACACCGTCATCTGGAGCCCTGTGGGCAGACAACCAGATCAGCGCCCCGAACCCAATACTTGTAAGCGTGGCAAATTGATTTCGCTGACGCAAATTGCCAAAGGCGTCGCCTGGACCCGTATGATTTATGAGTGGGCCAAACACTTCCGTCCACCCGGTGTACTGGACTAGGCCAATCATTGCGCTAAGAGTGGCGGCGACTAGCCAGCTCGTGGTGATTAGTTCAGCGCTCATTTCTCGATGGAACATCCATAGCGCAATCGAGCAAGCGGCGGAAACCAGCCAAGGCCACGCATTGGGCAAAGGACCCGATGTGAAAGGAAAGAGCCAAGGCAGCACAATCAATGCCCCCAAAAACCAACTCGACCTCTTCACGCTGTTCAGGTTTTTTGTCGCCAAAAATTGCAGGCCTCAAAGTGAAATGCTCGTCGAGCGCGCCAAAGGTTTAGGGCCACTGTATGGCTCTCACCTGAGGATCATTCAACGCCTGAGCGGCCCATGCTCTGCCAACGGCCTCACACTCCTCGGGGGGGATCATCTTGCACATTCGTTGCAGCCAAAGCGCTGCCTCTTCCGGCCGCTGGTTCCAAGCCAGAGCCGCAGCGAGTCTATGGATGACTCCTGCACTAGGGTACAACTCTGCCACACTGAGCATCCACGCGATCTCTTCGACAGACATATTTCTGTGAGGCTCATAGCGGACGTATCGGATCAGTTCCCGAAGATCGGTCAGCAGCAACACGTCCGGCGGATCCCTCGGGGCAGAGGTTTTTATGTTGGCCTGCTCGAATCTAAACGCCAGATAGCTGGACTCAACCCGAAAATAATCACGGACAGTCACAAGCAGAAGCAGCGCGGAAAGCCCCCAAAGAAAAAGAACGGGCCAGCGGTTGCGGAATTCAAATAAAGGCGTGGCCAGGCGCGCATCCAGAACTCCAACGACGAGACCAAGCGGCAATAACAGGTAAGCATGGTAAAGAGGAAACTCAACCAGCGAATGATTGGCAATGACAAGCACCACCATAACAAGCAGAGCCTCTTCCGGCCGTTTGACGGCCCGGAATCTACTCCATAGCCACCAGAGCAGAGTCAAGCCCAGCAGCAATCCAATGGGAATGCCGCACCACAGTATCAGGTCGAGAAACAAGTTATGCGAGTGAGAGAAAAACCCGTGCAACGAAGGTTGTTCAGCCGCGATCGCCGTTTGAGCTATCCCGATTTGATTCCAACCGTAGCCGAAGAACGGCCTCGCCATTGCAGCATCCCAGAAAAATGACCAGACCTGCAACCTTGATTCGCCTGCCATGCGGGTTAGATCCTCCACAGCGCCCAAAAGCAGCCGATCACGCACCTCCCCCCTGATAAAGATGCAGCCCCAAAAATACAGCCCCAGCCCGGTCGCGGCCCACGGCACCCATTTGCTGGCCCATAGACGACGCCAGAACCAAGCCGCAGCGACAAGCAACCCAACAGCCACCCATGCTGCCCGCGAACCCGTAAGGGCTACGCCAAAAAGAAAAAACAATGCCAATACGAGACCGCCGCAAAGTCCCAGGCTTTTGCGCTGGACCCCCCAGGCAACACCCAACACAGCCCAGAGCAGAAATGTTGCCAATAGGTTGGGCTGCCCAAAGTTGGCAAACGGGCGGCCCGTTTGATTGCCCATATCCCAGACAAACAGCCGATCAAGGGAAACCCATTGATGCAGCTGTAAGCCAACCGAGACCGTTGCAGCGAGGCCGATGGCAAGAAATAAAGCATCCGACGGTTGCCCCGCATTGGCAGACTCCCAACGGACACCCACAAGCATCGCCAGCAAAAAACCCACCAGATAAATGGTCGCCATCCAGGCAGGGCCCGCAAAGGCGTACATACCGGCCGCGTATTGGAGGGCTGGCGCTAGAGCAACAAGCGCAACAACGACAACGATGCCGTGCCAAGTAGTTATCTTGGGGGATCGGGTAATAACCGCCATACCCACTCCCAGCATCGCTGCGGCAACCCAAGCCTCCATGTGAAAGGAAGACCAGGGAGGATAATGGTTAGGCAATATCCAGCCTAGCGACAAAACGAGGGCCCAGACAAGCAGCCAAAAGGGACTCAGTACTCTTCTCGATATCACTACAAAACCACCTTAAGTCAAACGAACTTGCCCACACTGATCTTTGCAAGCTCTCCGTAACAAAAAAAAGGCTTCCAGAGGAAGCCTTTTTTTGTAAGCACAATGAAATCTAATCAAGCACCTTTGCAGCTCGCCGGCAGGTATTTGGTTGGCATCAAAACTGTAACACCTGAAGTCGTGGTGGGGGCCTGAACACATGTCCACACCACTTGGCCATTGGTTTGGAGATTGCCTGTGAACTGAACGCCTGCGTTCTGAATCTTCGGCTCTGCCGCTGAACCAACTGCCACCACCAGGCCCTGGCTCTGATTAACATACTGGTATGCAACCAATGAAACCCACTTGGAGGCTTGAGTATCCACAGTCACACTCGCAGCCAGCGGCATGGCGGAGTAAACCTGAGCGGCCTCAGCAACAGACGTCTTCGCAGATGAGCCGGCAAGAATAAGTTCCGACACTTTGGCTCGAATCGTGTAGTCCTGATAAGCAGGCAAAGCCACTGCGGCCAGAATACCAATGATCGCTACAACGATCATCAACTCGATGAGGGTAAAACCCTTCTGAATAGTACGCTTCATAAATACTCCTTGGTTAAGAAATTAGCGAACAACTCTCAGCAGATCGCGTGCCAGCTAAAAATGACTGATAAATTAGGCCTTTTAGGTTAATTTTTGTAAAAAAACTTACTTTCCTTGGCAAATTTTTTAAATTTGCGACATTTTTGTCATTTGATGCATACCGACCGGACCATCTTCAAGTGGGTCAGTCCCATCAAAACCTTTTCCATACCATCCATCTTGAGCGTATGCATGCCGCTGTTAACCGCCGAAGAAAACAGCTCGGCGACCCTCGCCCGCTCCTGGATCAGCTTTTTGGCCGCATCGTCGGCGATCATCAATTCATGCAAACCGATGCGTCCCTTATACCCTGTCTGATTGCACTTGTCGCAACCCACCGCCCGATACATGGTCAGTTGGCCATCCTTGCCGTACCGTTCTACCCAATCGTCCAGCAGCTTCTGCGCCTCGCCACCAGGATCTGTCTTCCAGGCATCCGTGCTTCGCAGTTCCTCAGAATACTCCTTGATAAAATCCTTGACCTCCTGCGCAGCCGGCTGATAGGCCTGCTTGCAATCGCATAGTTTTTTGGCCAGGCGTTGCGCCAGGATGCCGAGCAGCGCATCGGCAAAGTTGAATGGGTCCATGCCCATGTCGAGCAGGCGCGTGATGGATTCTGGTGCCGAGTTGGTATGCAGTGTCGAAAACACCATGTGACCCGTCAACGAAGCTTCCACACCCATCGAGACTGTTTCCTTGTCGCGTGACTCGCCGACCATGATGATGTCGGGATCGGCACGCAGAAAAGCGCGCATGACCAGCGCAAAATCAATACCTGCCTTTTTGTTGATCTGGACCTGACGCAGACCTTTTTGCGTGATCTCGACAGGGTCCTCGGCCGTCCAGATCTTGGTGTCTGGCGTGTTCAGGAATTTCAGGATGGAATGCAGCGTGGTCGTTTTGCCGGAACCTGTCGGGCCGCACACATAAAACAGGCCATAAGGCTTGGAGACCGTTTTCTCGAGACGCTCCCTGTTGTGATCCGTCAGCCCCAGCTTTTCGAGCGGAATAGGCTCGCCTGCCGCGAGAATCCGCATCACGACATCCTCGACACCTCCTGCTGACGGAATGGTCGCGACACGCAACTCAATGTCCAGCGGGCCGTATTTCTTGAACTTGATTTTTCCGTCCTGCGGCTTGCGCTTTTCAGAGATGTCCAGATCACACATGATCTTCAGCCGTGTCACCATGGCCTGACGAAACTGTGCCGGTACTTCGATGTAAGGCAGCAAAGTACCGTCAATACGAAAACGAATGCCGGTCTTGGCCTTGCCCGGCATGGGTTCGATATGAATATCAGACGCTTTCTGCTTGTAAGCGTCAATGATGACCTTGTTGACGAAC
Source organism: uncultured Polaromonas sp. (assembly GCA_964543355.1). Classification (GTDB taxonomy): domain Bacteria; phylum Pseudomonadota; class Gammaproteobacteria; order Burkholderiales; family Burkholderiaceae_C; genus Polaromonas. The sequence continues at coordinate 2,077 of CAZIYA010000078.1, read as the reverse complement.
TTGACCAGCTCGTTATCGGCCGCGGCCGACTCCAGGGCCGAATCGTCATTCGCATCGTTCTCGAGAGGTGAGTCCATGTCGGCCAGCAACTGGTCGATGGAGCCACCTTCGTTGCCCGTACCAAAAAGCTGGCCCAGGGTTTCGTCAAATTCGGTCTGCGTGGTGACGCAATAGGCGAACTTGCCAATCCTCGGAAACACCTGGGGAACCACCCGGGCACCGCGCACAGCCTCGGGATCCACACACATGATGACCAGCCCGTCGGTAGTTTCCTCCAGCGGCATCCAGCCCTGTTGCTCGACAAAATCCCGCTTGAGCAGGCCGTGCAGCATTTCCGAACGTATGCGCCCTGGGTTGAAAGCCTCGTAGGGGACACCAAAAAACTTGGCTAACGATGCACCGATCTGCACTGGCCGAATATGGTAGTCAGCCATCAACAAATGCTCGACCGACTGCACTTCTTCGCGCGCCTTCTGGATGCACTGCTGCAGCTCATCCTGCGTCAGCACTCCTTCGGCCACCAGGCCATCGTACTTAGTCGCTCTGCGTCGCTGGCCGTCTTCGGACTTCTGCATGCGCTGACGAATGGCGATCCCCAGTGTCTTGCACAGTTGCTGCGCGCCGTCTTCTTCCAGCTTGGCAAACGGCTGGTCACTGCGGTTGTTGATGACCTGAAGAACACCATAAAGCGTGCTGCCGTCCATCACCGGCGCAACCAGCATCTGCTTGGTGCGGTAGCCGGAGCGTTTGTCAACTTCCTGCAGGAAGCTCAGGTTGGGGTGAATCTTCTTGAGCGCCTCTTCGTCATAAACATCGGCGATGTTGAGCATTTGCTTTGACTGCGCCACGTAGCCGGCGATGCTTTGTGTGCTGATCGGGAGTTTCAGGTCACGGCTGGTGTTCAAGCCAGTTTTGACCTTGGAGATGATGGACGTACGGTCCTCATTGACCGCATACAGGGTCAACCGGTCGGCATTGAACAGCTTGCAGATGTCCTGGCTGGCCTCCAGCATGATCTGGTCAATGTTCTCGGTTTCGTGAATGCGGTTGGTGACCAGCTGCAGCTGCCGGAAATAGAGCGCCTCGAAAGTCACGCCCCGTTCCTGGGGAGGAAGCATTTGCGAGTCAAAGAACTCGTCCTCGTGATCCCGCTGCACAACGGCATTCATAGCTCAAACTCCTGACCCGCACGTAGCCAGCGTATGTCATGGGTGACATTCGGACCAAACGGTGCTGTCTGGTCGAAGCGCTGGATTTCGGCCATGATCAAATCGGTTTCCGCCGGCTTGGTGTGCGTGATGTAAATCGGATAATTTTTTCCCTTGTCAATGCAGTCCAGTTCACTGGCCAATGCATGAGGCGACAGATGCAGGCTGCGCCTGGCCAGATCCCGCTCTCGGTTGCTGAACGCGGTTTCAATCACCAGCATTGCAACATTCAGCTGGTTGATGCGAGCCCAGAGTGCCGGGTTGCGCTCTGTGTCGCCGGTGAACACCCAACAGCCAGAGCCTGTCGCCACCGCATAACCGACGGCCGGCACCGTATGAACGGCGGGCAGCACTTCCACATATTTGCCTGCCAGCAGCAATGTCTGGCCAATGGTCAGCGGATGAAAACTCACAAAGGGCGCTTCCGGCGTTGGGATTTTCGAAAAATCGGGCCAGATGGTGTTGTTGAAAATGTGCGCCCTCAACGCATCGATGGTTCCCTGCAGGGCATGAATCCGGATCGGGCTTGTCCGTTGCGCTGCAATCGCGTCCACCATCAGAGGCAAGGCAGCCACATGGTCGAGGTGGGAGTGGGTCAGCAAGACATGATCGATGCCGCGCATCTCGTCCAGCGTGAGATCGCCCACACCGGTTCCGGCATCGACCAGCACATCGTGATCAAGCAGGAAAGATGTGGTCCGGCAGCCTTTGGCAATGGCTCCTGAACAGCCCAGTACGCGTACTTTCATGGTCTTTTCTGACTTGGTGTGCCGGCAGGCTGTGTCATTTGGTTTCGAAGTTGGTTGCCCCATCCCATTCGGGATCAAAAGGCAGCAATCTCATGGAGGCTACACGCTCCGCGTACAGCC
>CAZIYA010000077.1:0-12908 GCA_964543355.1 uncultured Polaromonas sp. | reverse complement strand
GGCCGATCCGCGCGCGCTGCGGCTGGCGCTGGACGCCGCCGAGGTCTACGAACGCCTGGGTTCCCCCGAAGGCGAGCTGGCGCTGGCCGAATGTGTGATCTACCTGGCTGTGGCGCCCAAGTCCAACGCGGTCTACAAGGCCTTCAACGAGGCCAGGGCGCTGGTCAAGAAGGACGGCACGCGCCCGGTACCGCTGCATCTGCGCAATGCGCCTACCAAGCTCATGAAAGAGCTGGACTACGGCAAAAATTACCGCTACGCGCATGACGAGGAGGACGGTTTTGCCGCCGGCGAAACCTATTTTCCCGCCGGCATGGCCGCGCCCGAGTTCTACCGCCCCGTCAACCGGGGTCTGGAAATCAGGATTTCGGATAAGTTGAACGAGCTGAAATCCAGGAACAAGCAGAAGAACTAATGGAAAGCAAAACCTGCTGATAGAGCCTGATCCGGCCGGAAAAATGCAGTTGCTCGAGGGTTAACCCGGCGAAATGCGGCGTGTTGGCTCGATTCTCGCTAGAGATGCCTCGCTACAATTTGCGAATTAGCTCGCCACCCAATCCAGTATCCCTGGTATTGATCGGCGGGCTTTTTGTTAACTCGTCAGATCCCATGGTGATCCCAAGGGCTCGCAGCGCAAGCGGAGTTGGCAATTTCAATCAAACGGAGAGTGAGTATGGAAACTTTGCTTCAGCAGATCATCAATGGGCTGGTGCTGGGCAGCATGTACGCCCTGGTCGCCCTGGGCTACACCATGGTGTACGGCATCATCGGCCTGATCAATTTCGCCCACGGCGAGGTCTTGATGGTGGGAGCGATCACCAGCTGGACCATCATCGTCTGGATGCAGGAGGCGATGCCGGGCGCGCCGGGCTGGATCATTTTGCTGATTTCGCTGCTGATCGCCTTTGTGGTTTGCGGTGCGCTTAATTTTGCAATTGAGAAAGTCGCCTACCGGCCGCTGCGCAATTCGCCCAAGCTGGCCCCCCTGATCACCGCCATCGGCATGTCCATCCTGCTGCAGACCCTGGCCATGATCATCTGGAAACCCAACTACAAGCCTTACCCGACCCTGCTGCCCTCCGAGCCGCTGCAGTTCGGCGGCGCCGTGATCACCGTCACGCAGATTTTCATCCTGGGTGCCACGGCGGTCTCGCTGGCCATCCTGATGTACCTCGTCAACTACACCAAACTGGGCCGCGCCATGCGGGCCACCGCCGAAAACCCCCGCGTGGCCGGCCTGATGGGTGTCAAGCCTGACACCGTCATTTCCGCCACCTTCATCATCGGCGCCGTGCTCGCTGCGCTGGCCGGTGTGATGTACGCGTCCAATTACGGCACGGTGCAGCACACCATGGGCTTCCTGCCCGGCCTGAAAGCCTTCACCGCTGCGGTGTTTGGCGGCATCGGCAACCTCGGTGGCGCGGTGCTCGGCGGCATTCTGCTCGGGCTGATCGAAGCCATTGGCGCCGGCTACATCGGCCCGCTGACCGGTGGTGTGCTGGGCAGCCAGTACTCCGACATCTTTGCCTTCATGGTGCTGATTTTTGTGTTGACGCTGCGGCCCTCCGGGCTGCTCGGCGAGCGCTTGGCCGATCGAGCCTAGGAGAACAAGCATGATGAAGAAAAACAGACTCGTCACTTTCCTGGTGTTTGCACTGGCACTGCTGGTGCTGCCCCTGCTGCTGCAGCAAGGCGGCAACGCCTGGGTCCGCATTGTCGACATGGCCTTGCTGTATGTGCTGCTGGCACTCGGCCTGAACATAGTGGTCGGCTACGCTGGCCTGCTCGACCTTGGTTATGTCGCGTTCTTTGCAGTCGGCGCCTATTTGTTTGCCCTGCTCGGGTCGCCCCATCTGGCCGATGCCTTTCCCGCCGTCGCCGCGGCTTTCCCGAACGGCCTGCATTTGCCGATCTGGGCCGTCATACCGATGGCCGCCGGACTGGCGGCCGTGTTTGGCGTGTTGCTGGGGGTACCGGTGCTGAAACTGCGCGGCGACTACCTCGCCATCGTGACGCTGGGCTTTGGCGAGATCATCCGCGTGTTCCTGAACAACCTGGACCGCCCGATCAACCTCACCAACGGGCCCAAGGGCATCAACCAGATTGACTCGATGAAGTTCTTCGGTTTCGACCTGGGCAAGACGCATGAATTCCTCGGCTTCGAGGTGGCCTCGGTGTCGATGTACTACTACCTCTTCCTGGTCCTGGTGATCGTGTCCGTGATCATTTGCCACCGGCTGGAAAACTCGCGCATCGGCCGGGCCTGGATGGCGATCCGCGAGGACGAGATAGCAGCCAAGGCGATGGGCATCAACACCCGCAACATGAAGCTGCTGGCCTTCGGCATGGGCGCGACCTTCGGCGGCGTGTCCGGTTCCATGTTTGCCGCTTTCCAGGGCTTCGTGTCGCCCGAGTCCTTCAGCCTGATGGAGTCGGTGATGATTGTGGCCATGGTCGTGCTGGGCGGCATCGGGCACCTGCCCGGCGTCATCCTGGGCGCCTTGCTGCTGGCCGCCTTGCCGGAGGTGCTCCGCCATGTGGCCGGGCCGCTGCAGGCCATGACCGGCGGCCGTCTCGACTCCGCCATCCTGCGCCAGCTGCTGATCGCGCTGGCCATGATTGCCATCATGCTGTCGCGGCCGCGCGGCCTCTGGCCCGCACGCGAGCACGGCAAGTCGCTGAACAAGCCTGTCGGCCCGGACCCCATCCAGTCAATCAATCCCTAAGGAGAATGGATATGAGCGAAACCATTCTTAAAGTCTCCGGCGTGTCCAAGCGGTTTGGCGGCCTGCAAGCCCTCAGCGATGTCGGCATCCATATCGAGCGCGGCCAGGTCTACGGACTGATCGGTCCCAACGGCGCCGGAAAAACCACCTTCTTCAATGTGCTGACCGGCCTCTACACGCCCGACAGCGGCACCTTCGAGCTGGCCGGCAAGCCCTACAAACCCGCCGCGGTTCACGAAGTGGCCAAGGCCGGCATTGCACGCACTTTCCAGAACATCCGCCTGTTTGCCGACATGACTGCCCTCGAAAACGTCATGGTGGGGCGCCACATGCGCACCAAGTCGGGGCTGATTGGCGCGGTGTTTCGTACGCCGGGTTTCAAGGCCGAAGAAGCGGCGATTGCCAAACGCGCCCAGGAACTGCTCGACTATGTGGGCATCGGCAAATACACCGACTTCAAGGCGCGCACGCTGAGTTACGGCGACCAGCGCCGCCTGGAGATTGCCCGCGCGCTGGCCACCGACCCGCAGCTGATCGCGCTGGATGAACCCGCGGCCGGCATGAATGCCACCGAAAAAGTGCAGCTGCGCGAGCTGATCGACCAGATCCGCAAGGACAACCGCACGATTTTGCTGATCGAACACGACGTCAAGCTCGTGATGGGCCTGTGCGACCGCGTCACCGTGCTCGACTACGGCAAGCAGATTGCCGAAGGCGCGCCTGCTGAAGTGCAGAAAAACGAAAAAGTGATCACCGCCTATCTGGGCACAGGTCATTGAAGGAAACCACGAACATGGCAAATACACTTCTCAAGGTGACCGGTCTCAAGGTGGCCTATGGCGGCATTCAGGCGGTCAAGGGGGTTGACTTTGAAGTCAACGAGGGCGAACTGGTCACGCTGATCGGCTCCAATGGTGCCGGCAAAACCACCACGATGAAAGCCATCACCGGCACCTTGCCGCTGCTTGATGGCGATATCGAATACCTGGGCAAGAGCATCAAGGGCAAAGGCGCCTGGGACCTGGTCAAGGACGGCCTGGCGATGGTGCCCGAGGGCCGCGGCGTGTTCACCCGCATGACCATCACCGAGAACCTGCAGATGGGCGCCTACATCCGGACCGACAAGGCCGACATAGCCGCCGACATGGAAAAGATGTTTGTGTTGTTCCCGCGCCTGCGCGAACGCAAGGACCAGCTCGCCGGCACCATGTCCGGCGGTGAACAGCAGATGCTGGCCATGGGCCGCGCGCTGATGAGCCGGCCCAAGGTGCTGCTGCTCGACGAACCCTCCATGGGGCTGAGTCCCATCATGGTCGACAAGATCTTTGAAGTCGTCAAGGACGTGTCCGCCAACGGCGTGACGGTGCTGCTGGTCGAGCAGAACGCCAGCCGCTCGCTCGGCATTGCCGACCGCGGCTACGTGATGGAGTCGGGCCTTGTCACCATGAATGGCCAGGCGAAAGAGCTGCTCAATGATCCGCGGGTCAGGGCGGCTTATCTGGGCGAGTGATTCTTCGAGCCTTTTCGGCCTCTGGCCCTTTAGGGCCGTGCGCAGGCAGCTGCTAAATTCATAGCGAATTCCCGGTCGCCCATCGCGGTACGGGTCCCGCTTGCCTGGTCTTTACTTTCCAGCTGCGCCGGATTTTTCAATCCCGCTGGCCACGGCCTTCGCCAGGCTGTTCGACAAGGCGCTGTCACCCGTCACCTTGCCGAGTGCCGCACCGCTGACCAGCTGGATGAGACGGGTCGAAGGGTCGGCATCGGCCGACGTGCCGGCCGAACCTTCTGGTACGGTGGCGTTTTTCATGAGGCCGCTGACCAGGTCCATCGCGAAACGGTTGCCTGAATTTCCCCCGCCACCGCCGCCGGACGATCCCGCCATGGTCAGGGCCACCTGGCCGAGAATCGCAAAGGCCGTGCGCCAGGCTTTTTCGCTTTCCTGTTGCCTGAAGTCGCTAACGGCAATCTGCAGGTCGCGCTGGTACTGCTGCTGCAGCAAGGCCATGTAGTCGGGGCGTGCCGGCATGAACATCACCACGCCGCCGCCCACCACCGCGCTGTTGCTGACAAAGAGGCCGATCTCCTTGTTGTTGTCTTCCAGGTCGACCTTGTCACCATAAAAAATGATGTGGCCCATGGTGATGCGTCCCGCCTCCGTGCCCTTGGCCGGCATGTAGTCGAAGCGGCCGCGGTATTCGATGCCGTTGCCCAGGGCATAAACGCCTTCATAGGGGACGGCCAGGCGTGCGCGCATGAAGGCGTGGTCCAGGCGCCCGAAACTGCCGGTAAAAACCGGAACGATGTTCATGGCGCCGAAGCCGCGTATCTGGCTACCCCGGTCCATCAGGCCGTCTGCACCGTAGAACTGCTCGTACTTCTTTCCTTTGGTCAGGGGATGGCTGACCAGGTAACGCTGGCCAGGAATGGTCTTGCTGCCTTGCCAGTTGCCTTCGAGCATCTGGTTCTGGTACATGTCGTGGACGATGCCCTGGCCGTTGCGGCAGTCGCCCTGCACACATTTGTAGAAGTCTGCATTGGAGATGTCCAGGGCGTGGACGGAAGGTGACAACGCAGCAACCAGGGCTGCCAGTGCTACGCCGCGGCGCCGGAAGGAAATGCCCATCACATCAGTCTTTCGGGCAGGCCAGCGCCTTGGTCAGCACGCCTGCAATAAAGCAGTTGCGGGTTTCCAGCATTTCCACGCCGTTGACGGTGACCAGACGGGCTTTCTCCATGCCGGGCATCTGGTCCAGCCGCATGCCGGATGCCTTGAGGTAGTTTTCCTGCACCTGAACCTGCTCGCCGTGATACGTGCCGTTTTTCATGGGCGTTTCGCTGGTCATGAAAAACTTGTCGTTCTTGTACATTTCCATCCGGTGCATGGAATCGCGCAAGCCAGACGTGAAATGGCTGTCGAGCTGCTGCTGGAAACTGGTGTTGACGCCAAACAGGCCTCCGGTGATTTTGGGTGCCATGCTGACCGTGAAGGTGGCCATCCGCCCGACTGCATGGTTCTGGTAGTTCAGCGACACCTGGGGTTCGGGTGCATCCGGAATTTTGGTTTTCGACATGGTTGCGGCCATCTGTGCATCGTCGTACAGCGTCTCATTGCGAATCGACGTCTGGCTCGCATGGAAGCGCTCACCGTCTTCGGCCTTGCCATCCTTGAAAGTCAGGAAATAGCGGTTGGACTGCTGTGTTGCCATCCTGGTGGTCATCTTCACCGTCTTGGCGCCAATGAGCATGCTGTTGACGTTTTCCATCAGCGTGTCGAACTGCACCAGGAATTCGGCCTCGCCATCGATCCTGCCGTTTTTGCAAGCCGCCTTGATGGGGGTGATGCGGATGTTGTTGTACTGCATCGGCTTGGCCGCAGTGTCCGGATCCATGCCCATGTCGCGCAGCTGCTTGCGGGTCATCAGCCGGATTTTTTCCGCCTCTTCCGGAATTGCCATGTGCAGCCCCAGCGGCGTGTACAGGTCGCGCTGCGGAACTTCACAGGGCATGGTCATGGGTGCGACCGGTGGTTTGAAGTAATTCGGATCGGCCTTGACACGTGCATAGTCGGCCTGAAAACGTTTGACCAGCGCCTGCGCTTCGGGCTGGGGCGGGTTCGGACGGTCCAGTGCCAGCGCGCTGAAACTGGCCATGCCGGTCAGGCCCAGCAGGAAACGACGCGGGAAATAACGGGTCAAGCGATGCATAAAGGCTCCGGGAAAGGGTTGCGGGCCATCTTAGTCAGCACGGTGCGATCAGGGCATCCCGCGTTTGTGGGAGGTACTTGCTGCGCCGGAAAGAGCCTCAGGGAATCCCACGGTGACCCGGGGTGCATTTCTTTTGCACAATCAAGGGTATGACATCTTCATTCCTTTCCTCTTTCGCAGCCCGTACGCTGGCCCTTTCGGCCTTCGCCCTGTTGGCCCTGTCTTCCACCGTCGCCACGGCGCAACCCAAGGTCATGCGCATCATCGTGCCCTATGCGCCCGGCGGTCCGATCGACGTGACTGCACGCCTGATGGCTGAACGCGTCAAGGACACACTGGGCACCGTCATCGTTGAAAACCGCCCCGGCGGCGGTGGCAACATCGGCGCCGATGTGGTGGCCAAGGCCCCGCCCGATGGGCTGACCCTCGGGATTGCCGCCGTGGCTACCCACGCCATCAACCCGTGGCTGTACAGCAAGATGCCCTACAACGCCGCAACCGACTTTGCGCCCATCACGCAAATGCTGCGTGTTCCCAATGTGCTGGTGATGAACGCCGACACCGCCAGGCGCCTGAACATCAACACCCTGGCCGACCTGATCAGCTATGCAAAAGCCAACCCGGGCAAGCTCAATTACGCCAGCGGCGGCAATGGCAGCGCAGGCCACCTGGCCGGCGAGATGTTCAAGAAGGAAGCCGGCATTTTTGCACTGCACATTCCGTACAACGGTGGCAACCCGGCGCAACTGGCGCTGCTCAGCGGCCAGGTTGACTTCAACTTCGATAACCTCGCGACCGCCTCCGCCAACATCAAGGCCGGCAAGCTCAAGGCGCTGGCGGTGACCACCGAAAAGCGCAGTGCCGTGATGCCCGACGTGCCGGCCGTGGCCGAAACCCTCAAGGGTTTCTCCATCGACACCTGGTGGGGCCTGGTTGCGCCGGCCGCGACGCCGAAAGATGTGGTCGCCAAACTGAACCAGGCTTTTGTCGCGGCCTTGAATTCGCCTGAGGCGAAAACCCGTTTTGCGGCGCTCATGGCCGAACCTGTGGCGAACACGCCCGAGCAGTTCGGCGCTTTCATGAAAAGCGAGCTGGCCAGGTATGAGAAGGTGGTGAAGGCTTCCGGGGCGTTGGTGGATTGATCTTTCGAAGTCTCTTTAGTCTGTAGCCCTTATGTGTCGGGCGAAAATAGCTATTTAATTCATAGCAGCTTGTCGCTGTATCGATTCTTTCGGGCTGAGCCTGGCCTGTTCGGAGCCTGTCGAAGGGTCGAAGGCGTATTTGCGTCCATCGTCCATCGTCCATCGTTGGCCAACATACCGGGGGTTGCCCCAGCAACTCACTTTTGATCGCCAAAAGTAGGCAAAAAAAAAGACGACCCACAGTCTGGGTCCTTGCGCTTCGCTCCAGTCAACTGGTGCTTGAGCCGGTCGGGTTTTGCCAGGGTTGCTCTGCAAAACCCCTGCCACGCGTCAGTTGATTGTCAAATCTTCATCAAATGAAACTACTGCCGCATCTGCAACGAATCGCGGGGTGTTTTGCACCTCATCAGCGGCCATTCCAGGCCGCTCGTGGGCATTGATCCAGATCACTGGTGCTCATGCCAGTGCTCCTTGAGTTATTCGGTGACGAGACATCCACACATTGTCGAACCCATACAGTGTGACCCGCTGAACCGTGTTCTTGAGCAGCTCTCTACGATGCGATGTCAGTGCTTTGCATCGATCAGAATTCTCATCTCTTCCGCAAATCGAATCCAGTCCGCTGGTTTGTTGACGAAACGGTCGACTCCGGCGTGCCGGGCGCGTTCAAAGAGCTTGGGATCGGCGTTGCCCGAAAGCATGATGATTGGGATCCGCTGGCCGTGCTCCAGAGCACGAATTTTCTCGCAGCATTGGATGCCGTCCATGCCCGGCATTGTGTAATCTACAACGATCACACTTGGCGAGGTTTTCTCAAACGACTGAATGCCGGCGGGTCCGCTATTGGCTTCAGCGACGGTGAAATTTTGAGCCTCAAACGCGATACGAAGAAAAAATCGCGTGCTTTCGTCGTCATCAACGATGAGCACGGTTGGCTCAGGTGTTTGCAAATTCATTGTTGTTCCTTCCACCAATTTTCCAGGCGCAAGCCTGTTACTGGAAATGACGACCCAATTTCAGTGAGATATTCGCAGGCCACGGCTGCGTCAGAGGCCTTTAGGGCGACCTCCAGTTTCCGGCAGACCGATGCAAGTCCCATGGCACCCACATTCAGGCACACCGTCGCCATTGTGTGCGCCGATCTTTGAAGTGTGTCGTCGTCATTGGCGTGTTGTGCGGCAGAGGCTTCGCTGTGAAGTCTGCTCATCTCCTTCCTGAAAAGCTCCAGCGCACGCGCAATCAGGTCCGGAGCACCGGGGCGTTGCAGCAGGCTCAGGTTTTTGAGCGCGTTGTAGTCAATTTCGACGGCGCAAGCATCTGCAGTTTCGGCAACCAGGGACTCTTCCATCGCGAGGGTTTTCTTCTCGGCAGGCAGCCAATGGTTAATGGCCGCAATCAGACGCTGGCGGCTACACGGTTTGGTCAGGTAGTCGTCCATTCCTGCAAGTGCGCAACGCTCTCTGGCATCCTTGGAGACGTTTCCCGTCAAGGCGATGATGGGCGCGCGCCGTAGCCCGGAAGTTTTTTCAGATTTTCGAAGGGCTTGCGTTACCTCATACCCATCCATGACCGGCATGCTGCAGTCCATAAAAATCAGGTCGAAACGAATGTGTTGCGTGATTTCAATGGCTTCGTGACCACCGCTGGCAAATGACAGGGCAAAACCCTGCTCATCGAGCATGGCCAGGATGATTTCGCGGTTCAGCTGGTTGTCGTCCACGATCAGTATCTTCGGCGCGACGCGCCAAACCGGTGCGCCGGGCAACAAAGGCACCAGGTCCGACGTTTCCTCGACGGATGCCAGCTGGTCTCCACGCGCCCGCAGCCGGACCGTAAAGACAAAAGTCGAACCAGATCCGGGCTGGCTTTGAACCTCGATGGAGCCGCCCAACGATTCGACAATTTCCTTGGCGATAGTGAGCCCCAACCCCGTGCCGCCAAACTTGCGTGAGATGGAATTGTCCCCTTGGCAAAAGGGTTCAAAGATTTTCTCCATCGCGGCGGCAGACATGCCAATACCCGTGTCTTGCACACTGATACGCACCAACTCGTCGCCCAAAGACGTCGCGTGAAGTACGACCTCTCCCTTTTCAGTGAATTTGACCGCGTTGCTTAACAAATTCCAGGCTACCTGCCTCATACGGACAGGGTCACCCAATGAATGAAGAGGCAGATCAGGCGCCAGCTTGCATTGAATCGCGATTCCCTTTGCGGTCGCGACAGGCTCAAGAATATCCGCTGCATCCTGTAATACCTCTGCAATACTGAACTCGATTTCTTGCAGCTCAATCCGGTCCGACTCAATCTTTGCGTAGTCCAGGAGATCATTGATGATGAATAGCAGTGCTTCCCCGGAGCGGATCGCTGCTGACGCAAACCGCTGCTGCCTCTGATTCAGTGGCGTATGGAGCAGCATTTCGATCATTCCCATCACCCCATTCATCGGCGTGCGGATTTCATGGCTCATTTTTGCCAGAAAGAGTGACTTGGCGGAGTTTGCGAGTTCGGCCTGCTCCTTCGCCTTGCCCAACTGGACGGCGTTATGCTGCAAATCGTCGAGCATGCGGTTGAACGATGCGGCGACGGTCCGAAATTCACTGGGACCGAGTTCTTTGGCCCTGGAGGTCAGGTTTTTGCCCTTGCGTATTTCGCTGATGGCGCTCGCGAGGCGGTCCAGAGGCCGTTGAACAAAGAACCGAAGCACCGCAATGAGTACGACCAGCCCGACGCCGAAGACAGCCATCGCAAGGATGACCGCATCTCGCTGTATAGCGGTTACTCGCTGCATGACCAGCCCTTGCCGATAGCCGACCACCACGCGTGCGCCGGACCCGCCTGGATGTTTTACGTTGACTTCGACGTTTTGGAACTGGCCGTCGAGGCCAAGTGAAGTAGCCGGACTGCCGCCCTTGGTGATCGCCCCGCTTCTGTTGGCTGGCACCGGCGGAAACGCAAAAAGAACCTGCCCCGATTCTGCTATGACTTGCGCGTAGCTCAGGCCTTCGTAGTTTTGCACCGCCTCCTTGAGTTGCTCGTCAAAGCCTTCGATATTTTCGATGCTCATGCCGTATTGGAGAATTCGGTCCAGCTGGATGGCCAAGCCTTTGGCAATGGCGCCGGATCGTGACTGCAGCGCCAGCGAAAGCTCGTCGGAGACCGCTTTGCCGCTGAAATAACTAAGTGTGCCCAATGAGGCCACGAGGACCGCCCCGGCGATGAAGGCGATCCGCGCTACAAGGCTCACTTTGCGGCCTTGTCCCATTCAAAATCAGGCAAGATTTCAGAAGAAAGGTAAGTGGTGCTTCGCATCTTTATGCCCAGGCTGTCGGCTCGGGCGTGGCTGATGATCGGCACCCCCTTTACCGTTGGCCGCATGGGCAGCGAGGAGGGTTCCTTCTTGTCGACCAAAATGGCTCTGGCCAGCAGGCCGGCGGCGAGGCCCTGCTCTTTTTCAGAAACCGTCATGGATGCCAGCGTCCCGTGGGCCACGCGATCGCGCCAGAAACTGATGTCGGGCAGTCTGCTGTTGGCTGCGGTCCACTTCAATACTTCCTGATAGGGGACGTTCTTTTGGCGCTCGTCTTTGAAGTTAAACACGCCGATGAGTGCGATGGCGTCGGCGCTGCTCTGGTACGCCAGCACCTTCGCCTTGTACTCTTCCCACGTCCTGATCGTGTCCCAGGCAACGACGTTGAATTCAGATTGGCGCGAAGCGCTTTCCCGCATGCGTGCTGCGACAGGTTGCCAGATCGCCGCGTCGTCGAACACCACGGCAACCCGTTTGACGCCAGGAACGATGGAGCGCAGCAGTGTGAGTGACTCGATGAAGTGTTCTTGCTCCAGAACACCGGTGACGTTTTTGGCATCGGCAAAACCGTACTTGGCAGGGGCGGCGTTCATGCCGCTGAAGACGATGGGCAAGTTTGACCCGACATAATGGCTTGCCACGAATTCTTGGGCCTCGTCATCGGTGGTGTAGAGCAAATCGGGTTTCCAGCTGTCGATGAGGGCACGAGCTTCGCTTCCCAGTTTTTCCTTGCTTTTCAAGTTGCTGTTGACTTTGGTGTTCATCTGGAAGACTTTGACCTCCAGAGGAATGCCCGCCAGTGAGCGCTTGAACCCCTCCAACTGGCCGTCCGTCCAGACCCAGGGCGAGTGGTAGCTCATGACGTGAACAATTTTGAAGGGCCGTGGCGTTGCGGGGCTCTGGGCCTGAGCCATCGACATCAAGAGCATCAGGACGAGTGCCGTTAGGAATCTATCTAGCATGCTTTGCCCTTTGTAACAATTAGAAACATTGTAGGACAATAGGACTTGGCTGTGTGGTGGATCGTTTAAATACGCCTCGATGGCCAAATAGTGCCAATTTCCGAACGAAAAGGATGGCGTGTTGATTGGCGTATTGACGGCTCGTTGAGAGCGTTGACTCCACGAAAGCAGGCAGAAGGGTAGCGACTTGCTGAGCGGCGCAAGAATCAAATCAAGACGTGGTCACGGCTTATAACAAGTCCAGCCTGCGCGTCTTTGAATGCAGTATCTGCTATAAGTTTTATAGCTTTTCAGGCTCAAATTTAAAGGGCTTGAACACTGATCTTAGGCGGGGTCGGGGAGGCACTGCCTGACTCCCGCAATGCGCCTTCGGGTTCACAACGGGATGATTTGCTCGCCAACACCCCGCGCATTGCGCGAGTCAGGCGGCGCATCCCTGAGGGTGGGAGTGGGGCGTCCGTCCTACCGTCAACAACATACCCGAGGCGCAACGTGACGCCGGCGGCGCAAAATTTCACGCCAGCGCTTTGACCTTGTCTGCTTCCGTCGTGAACGAATCCGCAAAAAACTCTTCTTCAGGCAAACCACCGACCGTGCTGTAGTCGGCACGGGCCGAATCCACCACGATGGGTGCACCGCAGGCATAGACCTGATGACCCGAGAGGTCGGTAAAGTCTTCCAGCACCGACTTGTGCACAAAGCCTGTGCGACCCGTCCAGTTGTCTTCGGGCAGCGCATTGGAGATCACCGGCACGTAAGTCAGGTTGGGCATCGCGGCGACTTTGGCCAGCACCCAGTCGTTCATGTACAGATCAGCCGGCCGGCGGCCACCCCAGTACAACACCGCTGGCCGCGTAATGCCCTTGAACTGCAGGTGCTCGATCAGCGCCTTGATGGGTGCAAAGCCTGTGCCCGAGGCCAGCAGCACCATGGGCTTGTCGCTGTCCTCGCGCAGGAAGAAGCTGCCATAAGGCCCCTCGATGCGCAGGATTTCCTTTTCCTTCATGGCGCTGAACACATGTTCGGTGAACTTGCCGCCCGGCATGTGGCGGATGTGCAGCTCAATG
>CAZIYA010000076.1:0-12958 GCA_964543355.1 uncultured Polaromonas sp. | reverse complement strand
CGGTCGCTCACTGCGTGTAGCTCCCTGCCCCTAGGGGGGGCCGTTGCGCCTGCGGCCCGGCCCTTCGGCAGGCTCAGTCAGCACAGGCCAAGGCCGGTTCCGCGGCCCCGACTGGCCAAAACGGCTTAACCCCACCGGCACAGGGTGGCCGGCCGCATAGGACAATGAACGCATGAACCCTGTCATCGATGAGCCGCTTGCTGCGATTCCCGGCCTGAAATGGGCCAACCGTTTTGCCCGGCTGGGGCCGGATTTTTACACCGAACTCCTTCCCAGCCCCCTGCCTTCCCCGTATTGGGTCAGCCGCAACCGGGCGCTGGCCGGCGAACTGGGCCTGCAGGAAGAATGGCTGGCCTCTGAGGACGCTCTGGCGGTTTTCACCGGCAACCAGCTGGCACAGGGTTTGCAGCCGCTGGCCAGTGTTTACAGCGGCCACCAGTTCGGCCAGTGGGCGGGGCAGCTCGGCGACGGCCGGGCCATCTTGCTGGGCGAGTTGGATACCGCTGGTGGCCCGCAGGAAATCCAGCTCAAGGGAGCGGGCATGACGCCGTATTCGCGCATGGGCGACGGCCGCGCCGTGCTGCGCAGCTCAATCCGCGAATACCTGTGTTCGGAGGCCATGCACGGGTTGGGCATCCCGACCACACGTGCCCTGTGTGTCACCGGCTCGGATGCCAGGGTCCGACGCGAGGAAATCGAAACAGCTGCCGTGGTGACGCGCACGTCGCCCAGTTTCATCCGCTTTGGCCATTTCGAGCATTTCAGCTACAGCGGGCAGCACGAGCAGCTCAAGGCCCTGGCCGACTTCGTGATCGACAATTTTTACCCGGCCTGCCGCGAGAGCGCGCAGCCTTATGCCGCCCTGCTGCAGGCTGTCAGCGAACGCACGGCTGCGCTGATGGCCGCCTGGCAGGCCAGCGGCTTCTGCCACGGCGTGATGAACACCGACAACATGAGCATCCTGGGCCTGACCATCGACTACGGCCCCTTCCAGTTTCTCGACGCCTTCGACCCGGGCCACATCTGCAATCACTCGGACAGCCAGGGCCGTTATGCCTACAACAAGCAACCCAATATCGCCTATTGGAACCTGTTCTGCCTCGGCCAGGCGCTGTTGCCGCTGATAGCGGAGCAGGACCAGGCACTGGCTGCGCTGGAGTCGTATAAAACCGTGTTTCCGCAGGCGCTGGAGGCCCGCATGCGTGCCAAGCTGGGCCTGCCGGATGCCCGCCCCGAGGACAAGGCCCTGATCGAAAACACCTTCAAGCTGCTGGCTGCGGACAAGGTGGACTACACCATCTTCTGGCGCCGGTTGTGCCACTTCCAGAGCCCCGAGGGGCGCGAAGCGGTGCGCGACCTGTTCCTGGACCGTGCCGGGCATGATGCCTGGGCGCTACAGTATTCAGAGCGGACTGCGCCCGCCGATAGGGGGCTGCAAGCCGATTTGATGCTAAAAACCAACCCGAAATACGTGCTGCGCAATCATCTCGGCGAGCAGGCCATCCAGGCCGCGAAACTAAAAGATTTCTCCGGGGTCCACACCTTGCTGACCCTGCTTCAGGCCCCATTTGAAGAGCATCCCGGCCATGACAGCCATGCCGGTTTCCCTCCGGACTGGGCTGCCTCCATTGAAATCAGCTGCAGTTCGTAAGCAGGATTAAAGATCGTCTCGAAAGGTAGAACCATGCCCGCCAAAATCCAGAAAACCGATGCCGAGTGGAAAGCCCTGCTTGCCGAAAAAGGCGCCGAGCCCGGTGCTTTCGAGGTGACACGCCACGCGGCCACCGAACGCGCCTTCACCGGCAAGTACGACAAGAATTTTGCGCCCGGCACTTACCGCTGCATTTGCTGCGACGCCGAACTTTTTGACGCTTCGACCAAGTTTGACGCGGGGTGCGGCTGGCCCAGCTTTTCGCAGGAGGCGAAAGAAGGCGCGATTGAAGAACACGTGGACCGCGCCTACGGCATGGTGCGCACCGAAACCGTGTGTGCCAACTGCGGCGCCCACCTGGGCCATGTGTTTCCCGACGGTCCCTCACCCACCGGTTTGCGCTACTGCATGAATTCCGCCTCCCTGGACTTCAAAACAAAATAGGCCCCCACGCTTGTCACTTCGTGTACTGCGCTGCCCCCGAGGGGGCCGCTGCGCCTGCGGCCTGGCAAAGCCAGATCCGCGGCCCCTGCTTGCAGGTCGGGCACCCTAAAGTCAAGCCAACTCCTTTTGTTCCCTCTTGCTCCGCGATAATCTGCCCATGAAAATTTTGTTCGATTTCCTGCCCATTGTTCTTTTCTTCGGCATGTTCAAGTACGCCGAGGGCAACACCGCCTGGTCGGCGCAGACGGCCACCGAATGGCTTGGCTTCATGGTGTCCGGCGGCGTGGTGGGCCCCGCCGAGGCGCCGGTCCTGCTGGCAACCGTAGTGGTGATTCTGGCCACCATGACCCAGATCCTCTGGCTGGTGGCGCGCGGCCGCAAGATCGACACCATGCTGTGGGTCAGCCTGGGGCTGGTGACGCTGCTGGGCGGGGCCACGATTTATTTCCATAGCGAGAGCTTCATCAAGTGGAAACCCACGGTGCTGTACTGGGTCATGGGCGGCGCGTTGCTGGTCGGGCAGCTGGTTTTCAGGAAAAACGGCATCCAGTCGCTCATGGGTGCGCAGATGACGCTGCCCGAACCGGTGTGGCGCAAGGTCAACTACAGCTGGATTGCGTTTTTTGCGGTCATGGGTGTGCTCAACCTGTGGGTGGCCTTCAACTTCCCCACGGCCACCTGGGTCAATTTCAAGCTGTTCGGCGGCCTGGGCCTGATGCTGGTTTTTGTGCTGGCGCAGGCAGTTTTCCTGAACAAACATGTGAACACCGAGCCATGAACCCCCTTGCCACACCCCAGCCCGTGAATGCGGTCCGCCTCGAGGAACAATTGCGCGCCCGCCTGAGTCCCACCCGGCTGGAAGTGATTGATGAAAGCGCCGCGCATGCCGGTCACGCGGGTGCGAATGCCCAGGGTTTCGGCAGCCACTTTCGCGTACGGATTGCCAGCCCGGCCTTTGCGGGCAAAAGCCGCGTGGCCTGCCACCGGCTTGTGTATGATGCACTGCAAAATTTCATTGACCAGGGCCTGCACGCATTGGCCATCGAAACCATCGAACCCTCCTGATCTTCGGCCGCCCGGCAACCGGGCCGGCCGCCCACCTTCCAACGATTACCCAAGGAAACCCATGAAAAAACACCTTTTACTGGCCAGCGCCCTCACCGGCCTGATGGCCATGGGCGCAACCGGTGCCTTTGCCCAGAACATCGCCATCGTCAACGGCAAGGCTGTGCCCCAAGCCCGCGCTGATGCCCTGGCGCAGCAACTGGCGCGTTCCGGCCGGCCCGTGACGCCCGAGATGCAGGGCCAGATCAAGGAAGAAGTCATTGCCCGCGAAGTGTTCATGCAGGAAGCGGAAAAACTGGGCCTCTCGGCCACCGACGACTTCAAAACGCAGATGGAGCTGGCGCGCCAGGCCATCCTGATCCGTGAATTGTTTGCCGACTACCAGAAAAAGAACCCCGTGACCGAGGCCGACCTCAAAGGCGAGTACGACAAGTTCGTCGCAGCCAATGGCGGCAAGGAATACAAGGCGCGCCACATCCTGGTGGAAAAAGAGTCCGAGGCCAAGGCCATCATCGCCAGCCTGAAAAAAGGCGGCAAGTTTGAAGAGATCGCCAAGAAGTCGTCCAAGGACCCGGGCTCCGGTGCGAACGGCGGCGACCTGGACTGGGCCAACCCGAGCAGCTATGTGCCCGAGTTTGCAGAAACCATGACCAAGATGAACAAGGGCCAGCTGACCGACACACCGGTGAAGACGCAGTTTGGCTACCACATCATCCGCGTGGACGACATCCGCACCGCCCAGTTGCCTCCGTTTGAGGAGCTCAAGCCGCAGATCGCACAGCAGATGCAGCAGCAAAAACTGGCAGCCTTCCAGCAAGGCCTGCGCGACAAAGCCAAGGTCGAGTGATCCCCGGGGCAGGCTGAAGCGTCTGCCACCCCAGCAAAAAAAAAGCGGCTCAAGAGCCGCTTTTTTTTACGTCCGTCCTGGGCCTCAGACCAGCGGCGGGTCGGTCTCCCTTTCCGCATGCCGCGGCCCGGCGAGTGCTGCCATGAACGCCCCGATCGCGCCGGCTGCGTCGCCGGCCTTGGCCATCAGCAGGCCAGGGTCGGCCTTGCCGCCCGGCAAGGTGGCTGGCAGTCCGGCCTTGTCGATCAGGGCGCGCGAGGCGCCCAGGACCAGCAGGGTTTTGCCATGGCGGTACTGGTCCTTGATGAACTCCATGGTGTGCCCGTCCCTGGCCAGCGCTGCCACGGCCTGCTCGCCATCGGGCAGCACCAGGGCGTCAAACAGGAAGCCAGGTTCATTTTCCAGGGAGGCGTCCGCCTCCAGGGTATCGCCTTCCAGCGTGGCCACCGATCCAATGCGCGGTGCCACCAGGCGCGGCACGGCGCCCTGCGCAAACAGCGCGGCCTGAACCTGCGCGATCGAGTCGCCGGCCACACCGGACGCCACCAGAATGGCAACCTTGCGGCCCTGGACGGTGCCATCGCCGGGCCTGGCCAGCAGGGACAACGTCGGGGACACCGTGACTTCGGGCTTGGCCGGCTTGGCGAGTGCCCGCGGCAACGCTGCCGGCAAAGCGTCCATGCCCAGGCCATCGGCCACTTCGCGGGCCAGCGCTTCCGAGGCATTGCGCAGCGAGGCCACCATGCGTTCGCGGATGGCGGGCACGGTGACCTTGCTCAGTTCGAAGCGGAAGGCGGCCGCGATGTGCGCTTGCTCGACCGGTGTCTGGCTTTCATAAAACAGCGTGGCTTGCGTGTAATGGTCGGCAAACTTCTCGGGCTTGCCGCGCACCTTGGCCTGCTCCTCTTTGGCCTGCAGTCGCTCGGCCACCGTCACAAAACCTTGTGCCGCGCCGGCCTGGAAGGGGCAGCCCCCGGCCAGCGAGTTGGGCTCGTACGCTACCCGGCCGCGGTGGATAGCCTGGCGGTGCATGCCGTCGCGCTGGTTGTTGTGCACCTGGGCAATCGGCGCGTTGATCGGGATCTCATGGAAGTTGGGCCCGCCCAGCCGCGAGATCTGGGTGTCCGCGTAGGAATGAATGCGCCCGGCCAGCAGGGGGTCGTTGGAAAAATCAATGCCGGGCACCACATGCGCGGTGCAGAAAGCGACCTGCTCGGTCTCCGCGAAAAAATTGTCGGGGTTGCGATTCAGCACCATGCGGCCCACCTTCTGCACCGGCACCAATTCTTCCGGAATGAGCTTGGTGGAGTCCAGGATGTCGAAGCTGAACTCCTCCGCCTGCGCTTCGGTGAATATCTGCACGCCCAGTTCCCATTCAGGGTAGGCGCCGGACTCGATGCGCTCCCACAGGTCGCGACGGTGGAAGTCCGGGTCGGCGCCGGAGATCTTCACTGCCTCGTCCCACACGAGGGAGTGCGTGCCGTATTTGGGCTCCCAGTGGAACTTGACGAACACCGACTCGCCCGCCTCGTTGACAAAGCGGTAGCTGTGCACCCCGAAGCCCTGCATGGTGGCGTAACTGCGTGGAATGGCGCGGTCGGACATCACCCACATCAGCATGTGGGTGGACTCGGGCATCAGCGAGACGAAATCCCAGAAGGTGTCGTGCGCACTGGCGGCCTGCGGCATCTGGTGGTGCGGCTCGGGTTTGACGGCATGCACCAGGTCGGGAAACTTCATCGCGTCCTGGATGAAAAACACCGGCATGTTGTTGCCGACCAGATCCCAGTTGCCTTCGTCGGTGTAGAACTTGACGGCAAAACCGCGCACGTCGCGCGCCGTGTCCTTGGAGCCGCGCTCGCCGGCCACGGTCGAAAAGCGCACGAACACCGGTGTGATCTTGCCGGCTTCCTTGAAGGGAACCGCCTTGGTGAAGCGTGTCAGCGGTTCATAGGCTTCGAAAAAACCGTGCGCAGCCGAACCGCGCGCATGCACGATCCGCTCGGGAATACGCTCGTGGTCGAAGTGGGTGAGTTTTTCCCTCAGCACAAAGTCTTCCAGCAGGGCCGGGCCACGCAGGCCGAACTTGAGGGAGTTCTGGTTGTCGGCGATGGCCACCCCCTGGTTGGTGGTGAGGACGCGGCCGGCGGAATCGACACGCACGCGGTCCAGCGGCTCGATGGTGGCGTTGAGGCCTTCCGGCGCGACGCTGCCGGTTTTTTCGGAACCGTTGTCCTCGGTCAGGGTGCTGCCACCGGGCAGCCTCGATGCGGGCTCCACCGTGGCCCCGCGCTGGGGGGCAACGGCGTTGGCAAAACCATGCTCGGCAGCTTTGGTCGGGTTGTGCGGCATGGCTGCCACCAAGGCCTCCACCTGGGCCATCTTTTCGGCGGGCAGGTCGGCACCGGTGTCGGGTGGCAGGTGCGCGGGGCCACTGTCGGTGTTGCGTGCGGCGGGTTGGGCGCCCGGCTTGCGTTTGTCGGCCGGCGGGTTGGGTTTGGGCATGGTTTTGAGGAGATGAGGTAGAAGCAAAATCGCCAGTGATCACCCTAAGATTGAGCCCCACTGTGCTGTGTAGGACGTGACCCCGAGCACAGGACGGAAAACCGGATGGCGACCGCGAAACCAGGCGAACCGCGGGGCTCCCCGGTTGACGAACGCCATGGCCGTCACGTCAAATAGGCAGCCCACCCACCAACCAGGATTTGCCATGGAAATTCACACTGTTCGCACATCGCTGCTGCGCGGCCTCCTGTCGTTGCTGGCCCTGTGCAGCACCGCGGTCTTCGCCCAGAGCGGCAAGACCGAAGTCCTCTGGCTGGGCCAGGCTGCCACACGCATCACCACGCCTGGCGGCAAGGTGATCGTCATCGACCCCTGGCTGACTTCCAACCCCAAGACACCGGCCAACTTCAAGGCGCTGGAGGCGCTCGGCAAGGTGGACCTGATCCTTGTCACACATGGGCATTTCGACCATTTTGCCGATGCACCGGCGCTGGCCAAAATGCACAAGGCCCCGATGTATGGCCCGGCCGGCATGAACCAGACGGTGGCCGCGTTGGGCATCCTGCCTGTTGAACTGGCGCCGCGTTTTGGCAAAGGCGGAACCATCATGCCCTTTGGACCGGGTGGCGTGAAGATCACGGCAGTGCGCGCGGAGCATTCATCGGAACTGGCCTGGAAAAATCCAGCCACCAACAAGGACGAGGTACATGTCGGCGGCGAGCCGGTGGGCTTCATCCTCGAGATGGAAAACGGCTTCAGGATCTGGCACATGGGCGATACCGGCGTATTTGGCGACATGCGGCTGATCGGCGACATGTACCGGCCTGACGTGGTGATGATTCCCATCGGCGGCCACTTTGTCATGAACCCGGTGGACGCCGCGATGGCTGTGCGCGACATGATCCGGCCCAAGTTCGCCATCCCCATCCACTACGGCACCACACCGGTGCTGCGCGGCACGCCGGCTGAGTTCAATGCAGCCCTGGGCTCGGCACCCGGCACGCCGCGCATGTTGTCACTGGAGCCTGGGCAGAAGTTCGACTTCTGATACCGGCCCCGCCGCCATCCGGATGCCGTGCCTGCAGCGACTGGCGCGCGCGCATCCGGTAGCAGACGTCGTGCTTGACCTTGGTCAAACGCGGACTGGTTTTTCCGGCTTGCCGTCGGGCGACCCAGCGGGACCTGTGATAGATTGATTTCATCTGGTAGCGCTGACCGGGGATCATCCCGGTACGCGCCTTGGCTTGTCTGTCCAGCAGCATGGCGCCGGGAGATGTGTATGTGGTCAGTACCTGTGTTTTCGGGCATTTTCGGTCTCATCACGCGGCGGCATGGGTTCGCGCGGTGCAAGGCGCGGGCCGCCGGTACGTTTGCTGCCGCAGTCCTGTGGGGCTGCGCCTTGTCATCGACTGCGGCCGCCCCCGTGTCGGTGCTGGAAGTCCGCGATGCCATCGGACCTGCCAGCGCCGACTACCTGATTCGTGGCATCGCAAAGGCAAAAGATGCGGGTGCGCCCCTGGTGGTGATCCGGCTGGACACGCCGGGGGGGCTGGACACGTCCATGCGGCAGATCATCCAGGCCATTCTTGCATCGCCCGTCCCGGTCGCGGTGTATGTCAGTCCCGAGGGCGCACGCGCCGCCAGTGCCGGCACCTACATCCTGTACGCCGCCCATATCGCTGCGATGGCGCCTGCCACCACACTGGGCGCGGCGACGCCGGTAGCCATCGGCATGCCGGGCATGGACCGCAAGCCGCCTGCGGACCGCAGGAGCGACAGCCCGGACAAAGGTGGGGCCGAAACAGCGAAGAACGGCAACAAAACCGGCACGCCGCCCATGGACATGGCCGACGCCATGACCGCCAAGCAGGTACACGATGCATCGGCCTTTATCCGGGGACTGGCACAGCAGCGCGGACGCAATGCCGAATGGGCCGAGCGTGCGGTGCGTGAAGCGGTCAGCCTGACGGCCACCGAGGCGCTGCGGGAGAAGGTGATTGACGTGGTTGCCCGGGACGTGCCTGACCTGCTGGCGCAGATCGACGGCCGCACGGTCCACCTCCCAGCAGGCGATGTCAGGCTCGCCACCCGGGGCCTGGGCCAGGAGGCCGTGTTGCCTGACTGGCGGCAGAGGCTGCTGTCGGTGATTGCCAACCCCAGCTTTGCGCTGATCCTGATGATGATAGGCATCTACGGCCTGATGTTCGAGTTCTCGTCACCGGGCTTCGGTGTGGCCGGCGTGACCGGCGCCATTTGCCTGTTGCTGGCGCTGTTTGCACTGCAGATGCTACCGGTCAACTACGCCGGGCTGGCGCTGATTCTGCTGGGCATGGCGCTGTTTGCCGCGGAACTCCTGACGCCGGCCTTTGGCGTGCTTGGCGTGGGCGGCGCTGTCGCCTTCATCGCCGGCGGGCTGTTGCTGTTCGACCGCGACGTTCCGGGCCTGGGCCTGCCGCTGCCGCTGATCTTCGGGCTGGCCGCCAGCTCCGCCGCGTTGGTCCTGCTGGGCGGCGGCATGGCCCTGCGCGCGCGCCGCCTTCCCGTGGTCAGTGGACAGGAAGAGATGAAAGGTGCGACCGCACAGGTGGTGGCGGTCGGCGAAGACGGAACCTGGGCCCTGGTTCACGGTGAACGGTGGAAGGTGCAAAGTCCCGAAGCCCTGGTGCCGGGGCAGCGCGTCCGCGTGGTGTCGATGAACGGCCTGACGCTGGAAGTGCGGCCCGAAGATCCGGCTGGCGATTCAACCCTGAAAGAAAGGTCATCATGATGTTCAACTTCAACCTGGGGATCGGCAGTGTGCTGCTGCCGCTGCTGCTGATTCTTGCCTTCAGCTCGTTTCGCGTGCTGCGCGAATACCAGCGCGGCGTGGTGTTCCAGCTGGGCCGCTTCTGGCGAGTCAAGGGGCCGGGGCTGGTGATCGTGATCCCGGGCATCCAGCAGATGGTGCGCGTTGACCTGCGGGTGGTGACCATGGACGTGGAGCCGCAGGACGTGATCTCGCGCGACAACGTCTCGGTCAAGGTCAACGCCGTGGTGTTTTTCCGCGTGGTTGATCCGCAGAAGGCCATCATCCAGGTGGAAAACTACCTGATGGCCACCAGCCAGCTGGCGCAGACCACGCTGCGTGTGGTGCTCGGCAAGCACGAGCTGGACGAAATGCTGGCCGAGCGCGAACGGCTGAACCTGGACGTGCAGCAGATCCTGGACGCGCAGACCGACGCCTGGGGCATCAAGGTCACCAACGTCGAGATCAAGCACATCGACCTGAACGAGTCCATGGTGCGCGCCATTGCGCGCCAGGCGGAAGCGGAACGCGAACGCCGCGCCAAGGTGATTCATGCCGAGGGCGAAAAGCAGGCGGCGGTGGCACTGCTGGAAGCCGCGCAGATGCTGGCGCGGCAGCCCGAAGCGATGCAGTTGCGTTACCTGCAGACCATGACGCAGGTAGCCGGCGACCGTGCGTCCACCATTGTGTTTCCGCTGCCCATGGACCTGCTCGCGCGCGTGCTCGACAAGGACAGACCCGCAGCGAGGGATTCCTAGCCCATCAATTTTCCGGCAGTGCCGACGCCTCCCAGGCAAAGCTGCCGCGGTAGGCATGCCAGCTCGCATGGCCCAGCCAGGGGCCGACCACCAACAGGCCCAGCGCCCACGGCAGCAGCATCGCGACCAGGACCAGCAGCACGATCAGCGCCCCCCAGACAAGCATCGTGCCGGTGCGCCCCGCCACCACGTGGATGCTGGCAATACCGGCGGTGATGGCATCGGTGTCACGGTCCAGGATCATCGGGATGGACACCACGCAGGTTGAAAACACCAGGCCGGCGAAAACCCCGCCCACCACGGTGTACACCGCGATGAATTGCCAGTTCTGGGGGTTGAAAACGGCCTTCAGCACGCCGGCCGTGCTCGGCATGCCGGTGTTGAAAAACACGGCAAAGACGACCAGCGAGGCCCGGCCCCAGAGCAGCTCCAGCAGCATCACCACCAGCACCAGCATGCCCATGCTGCCCAGATGTTTGTCCCAGCAGGTCAGCGAAGCGCCCAGGCTTTGCGGCAGCCCCTGCTCGCGCCGGCGGCTGGCCTCGTACAGCCCCATGGCCAGGAAGGGGCCCACCAGAAAACAGCCCGACACGAAGGACATGGTGTACTCCGGCAGGTTGCGGAACACCGCACCCAGCACCACGGCCATGAGCCAGAAACAGACGCCATAAAACAGGGCAATGCCGCGCGCAGCCAGCAGGTCGTGCCAGCCCGCGCGCAACCAGCGAAAAGGGTCGCCCAGGCTCAGTGGCTGCAGCACGCGAACCTGCGGCGCCTGCGGGGTGGCAAGGTCTGCGATGGAGGACTCGGTGGGTTGGGCAGAGGCGTTCATGCGGCATTGAACCGCGCGCACTGCCCCAGCGCATCAGGGCCAACCCGGGGCGCGCCTCGGGTGGCCTGCCTTGTTGCTATCTTTTAAATAGCTGTCGGCGCACGTCCAATAAGGGCTGTAGGCCTATTTCACCCATGCCTTGGCGTTGTGCCAGAGCTGCATCCAGGCGCTGTGGGCGCTGATGTCCTGGTCCGTCCAGCTCAGCTGCACATTGCGGAACACGCGTTCGGGGTGCGGCATCATCGCGGTGAAACGGCCGTCGGCCGTGGTCACTGCCGTCAGGCCGCCGGCGCTGCCGTTGGGGTTGGCCGGGTAGGCTTCGGTCGGCTGGCCGTGGTTGTCGGTGAAACGCATCGCTGCAATCACTTTGGACGCATCGCCGCGGTAAGCAAAGTTCGCATAACCCTCGCCATGTGCCACGGCAATCGGCAGGCGGCTGCCGGCCATGCCCTGCAGGAAGAGGCTAGGCGACTCGAGCACCTCCACCAGGCTCAAACGCGCTTCAAAACGTTCACTGCGGTTGGTGGTGAAACGCGGCCAGGCTTCGGCGCCGGGAATGATGTCGGCCAGCTCGGCAAACATCTGGCAGCCGTTGCACACGCCCAGGCCAAAAGTATCCTTGCGGCCAAAGAAAGCCGTGAACTGTTCCGACAGCACCGGGTTGAAGGTGATGGAACGGGCCCAGCCTATGCCGGCACCCAGGGTGTCGCCGTAACTGAAGCCGCCGCAGGCCACCAGGCCCTGGAAGTCGGCCAATTGCGCTCGGCCGGACTGAAGATCGGTCATGTGCACGTCGCAGGCCTCGAAGCCGGCCTGGGTGAAGGCGTAGGCCATTTCCACATGCGAGTTGACGCCCTGCTCGCGCAGCACGGCCACGCGGGGGCGTGACAGATTCAGTGCGGGAGCCTGGGGCAGTTTTCCAGCATCAAACGTCAGATGCACATGCAGGCCGGGATCGGCCGGATCGCCGGCGGCTGCGTGTTCGGCGTCGGCGCAGACCGGGTTGTCGCGCTGCTGGTTGATCTTCCAGCTCACCGCATCCCAGACCTGGTGCAGGTCCTGCAGTTTTGCGCTGAACACCGCCTTGGTGTCGCGCCAGACCTGGACCTCGCCCTTGCCGACCTCGAGCGAGGCATGCGCCGGCCGGGTCTTGCCGATGAAATGGCTGAACTTCGACAGGCCGTGTTCGCGCAGCACCTGCATGACCTCGTTGCGCACGGAGGTAGCCACCTGGATGACGGCGCCCAGCTCTTCGTTGAACAGCGCCTTGAGTGTGAGCTCTTCACGGCGCGCGCCGACCTGCGATGCCCAGTTCTTGCTGTCGCCGGTGTCCATGCGGCTGTCGGAAATGCCGTCACCTTCGACCAGCAGCATGTCGATGTTGAGCGAGACGCCCACATGGCCGGCAAAAGCCATTTCGCAGGCGGTGGCCAGCAGGCCGCCGTCGCTGCGGTCATGGTAGGCCAGCACCTGCCCCTGGGCGCGCAGGGCGTTGATGGCATTGACGAGGTTGACCAGGTCTTGGGGGTCGTCCAGGTCGGGCACGGCGCCGTCTTCGAGATCAAGCGTCTGCGCGAGGATGGAGCCGCCCATGCGATTCTGGCCCTTGCCCAGGTCGATCAGGATCAGCGTGGTGTCGGCCTCAAGGCTGTTCAGCTGCGGTGTCAGCGTGCCGCGCACGTCGGCAAGCGTCGCAAAGGCGCTGACGATCAGCGACACCGGCGAGGTGACCTTTTTGCCGGCGCCATCGTCGCTCCAGACCGTGCGCATGGACAGCGAATCCTTGCCGACCGGAATCGACACGCCCAGGGCCGGACACAGTTCCATGCCGACCGCCTTGACGGTCTCAAAGAGCGCGGCGTCCTGGCCGGGTTCGCCGCAGGCCGCCATCCAGTTCGCGGAGAGCTTGACGCGTGGCAGCTCAATGGGCGCGGCCAGCAGGTTGGTGATGGCCTCGGCAACGGCCATGCGGCCGGAAGCAGCGGCATTCACGACGGCCAGCGGCGTGCGTTCGCCCATGCTCATGGCTTCGCCCGCAAAGCCCTGGTAGTCGGCCAGCGTCACGGCGCAG
>CAZIYA010000075.1:0-13101 GCA_964543355.1 uncultured Polaromonas sp. | reverse complement strand
CTCGATGACGAGGGACTGCTTCGCCAGTTCCTGCACGTCGGCATCGTTGATCGAGAACTGGCGGCGCAGCGCGGCCGGCGTGTCCTCGTTTCGAACGCGTTCGCCAGCGACGTCGGAGTACACCATGCGGAGCTGCTTGCTGCCGAGGGTGCGGCTCAGGATCGCGGGCTTGCCTTGCCGCAACGTGGGCTTGAAGACGTAGAACTCGTCCGGATTCACCGCCCCCTGCACCACGTTCTCGCCCAGGCCGTAGCTGGAGGTGATGAACACCACGTCTTCAAAACCGCTTTCGGTGTCGATGGTGAACATCACGCCGGCCGCGCCGATGTCGCTGCGCACCATGCGCTGCACGCCGGCCGACAGGGCCACGTCGGAATGGGCAAAACCCTGGTGCACGCGGTAGCTGATGGCGCGGTCGTTGTAGAGCGAGGCAAACACCTCTTTCATCTTGTGCAGCACGTCCTCGATGCCGACCACATTCAGGAAGGTTTCCTGCTGCCCGGCAAACGAGGCATCGGGCAGGTCTTCGGCCGTGGCGGACGAACGCACTGCAAAACTGGCCTGCGGGTTGCCGGCGCTCAGCGCGGCAAAACTGTCGCGAACGGCTTTTTCAAGTTCCGAAGGAAAGGGCTGGGCTTCGACCAGGCCACGGATCTGTGCGCCGGCCACCGCGAGCGCCCGCACGTCCTCGGTGTTGAGCTTGTCGAGGACAGCGTTGATTTTTTTGTCCAGCCCGTCGTGGGCCAGAAAAATGCGGAAGGCGTGGGCGGTGGTGGCGAAGCCGGTGGGCACACGCACGCCCTGTGGTCCGGTGGGCAGTTGCGAGATCATCTCGCCGAGGCTGGCGTTTTTACCGCCGACGGCCTCGACATCCGTCATCCTCAGGTTTTCAAACGGTACGACCAGGGCGGTCGGCTCAAAAAGGTTGGACATGAAAATACTCCGGGAGGTTTAAAAACCGGGACGTGGCGCATGCGCGGCGGGCAACCTTGTTGTTGTTCGAAGGGGTTGGTGCGGGGCATGGCGTGAGAATCTGGATAATTGTCCCGATTGTAGGGGCCTGCCGCCTCCGGCAGCCGCCCCCACCTTTCATAACCCTGAAGCCCAGACATGCCCAACCGCACCGTATTTTTCATTTCCGACGGCACCGGCATCACCGCTGAAACCTTTGGTAACGCCATCCTGGCGCAGTTCGAGTTCAAGGCGCGCCACGTGCGCCTGCCTTTTATCGACAGCGTGGACAAGGCGCACCAGGCCATCCGCCAGATCAACCACGCGGCCGTGCTGGAAGGCACGCGGCCGATTGTGTTCACCACGCTGGTGAACATGGAGATCCTGGCCGTCATCAAGGCGCATTGCCACGGCATGCTGCTGGACATGTTCGGCACCTTCGTGGCGCCGCTCGAGGTCGAACTGGGCATCAAGTCGAACCACCGGGTAGGCCGCTTTTCAGACGCTTCCAAAAGCAAGGAATACGATGACCGCATCGAGGCCATCAACTTTTCACTGGCGCACGATGACGGCCAGAGCAACAAGGACCTGGCAGGCTCCGACGTGATCCTGGTGGGCGTGAGCCGCAGCGGCAAAACGCCAACGACGCTTTACCTGGCCATGCAGTACGGCCTGAAAGCCTCCAACTACCCCCTGATTCCGGAAGACTTCGAGCGCCGCCAGCTGCCGCCGGCGCTGGTGCCGCACCGCAAGAAAATCTTCGGCCTGACGATTGCACCCGAGCGCCTGGCGCAGATCCGCAACGAGCGCCGGCCCAACTCCAAATACGCCAGCCTGGAGAATTGCCGCGAGGAAATCCACGAAGCCGAAGCCATGATGCGGCGCGAAGGCATTCGCTGGCTGTCGACCACCACCAAGTCCATCGAGGAAATCGCCACCACCATCCTGCAGGAAATCCGGCCCGAGCGGCTGGAGTACTGAGGCTTTCTGTCCGCTCTGCTTTTGATAGCTGCTTGCGCCCGTCCCATATGGGCTGGAGGCCTTTTTCTCTTATAAAACATGCGCCGGCCGGCGCATGCGGCGGCGCAGCCACCAGAGCCAGGTGCCGCTGACGCCATAGCCGAACAGCAGCAGCCCGCCCGCCGCGGTGGCCAGCACGCCCAGGGCGCCCGCCAGCTTGCCCGAGTGCAGCGGGTAGATCCAGGCATACGAACGCGTGCCGATGTCCAGGTTGGTCCAGCGGTCCACACGCAGCACTTCACCGGTGTGCGGATGCAGCCAGACCGAAGACAAGCCGTTGGGGTGCGGGTCATCGTCCAGCTTTTTGCGTATGCGTACCGGCACCGTGGGCCTGGCCGGCAACCCCAGGTAGCCGACCACACCGCCCGGCAAGGCGGCATTGGCGGCGGCCATCATCTCGTCGGCTGTGGCGGCACGTGTGTGCGGCGCTGCGCCGGCCTTCACAGCCGGCGGCAGCACCTGTTTTTGCCCGGCAGCCTGGGTCACCCACTGCGACACCGGGCGCCAGGCCATCCAGGTGCCGGTCAGCACACACACCAGCACCCAGGAACCCAGTACCGCGCCGCCCACCCGGTGCAGATCGAACAGGCTGCGCAGCAGCCCGCCCTGGAGGCTGATGGAAAACGCACCGCGCCAGCTTCTGGCCGGCCACCACAGCAGCACGCCGGTGACCAGCATCGCCAGCATGGTGACGGTGTTGAAGGCCAGCACGGCTTTGCCCGTGTCGCCGGCCAGCAGCGCCGAATGGAATTCGAACAGTGCATTGGCAAAGCCTTCGTATTCCCCGCGCGCGCCCAGCTTGCGGCCGCTGTACGGGTCGTAATGCGCCTGGCCCTGCCAGCTATCACTGGTCACATAGACGAGGATGGACTCCCCAGGCTCGCGCGGCGGGCGTATCGTGAAACGCGCCTTGCTGCCGTAGTCGGCGACCAGCGCCTGGCGGATGGCCTCCAGCGGCACCGGCTGGCCGGCCGGCTTCACATCAAAGAGCGGCGCATGGAGCAGCCGGTCCAGCGGCCGGGCGCCCAGCATCAGCGAACCGGTGAAAGCGTTCAACATCAGCAACAGCCCGGCCGTCAGCCCAAGCCAGCGATGCACCTTCAGCAGGGCCGGCCGCCAGCGTCGCCAGGACATCAGATATCGAACTTGGCGGCGATGCGCAGGGTGCGCGGCGCGCCCACACCCAGCAGGCCGTTGCCGGCGGTGCTCCAGTAGCTTTTGTCGGCCACGTTGTCGATGTTGGCCTGCAGGGTGGCATTGGTGCCGAACAGCCGGGTGCGGTAACGAGCCCCCAGGCCGAGCAGACCCACGCCGTCGAGGTAGGCCTGGTTGAGGTTGTTCACCGCGCGTTTGCCGGTGTAGTACCAGCCCGCATTGAGCGCCAGGCCGGGCACCGTGGGCAGGCGGTATTCGCCGAACACGCTGTAAGTCACCTTGGGTGCGTTCTCGGGTGCCTTGCCCAGCTCACCGGCGACCGTGGTCTGGACGATCTTCGGGTCCATCAGCAAGGCGGACGCGATCACCGACCACTGCTTGTTGATCTCCCCGGAGGCCGCAAACTCCAGGCCCTTGTAACGCGCCAGGCCACCCACCACAAACAGGTTGCGGGCCGTGTCGGTCGTGGTGTATTGCCGCTTCACGTCAAAGTAGGCGGCCTGCAGCAACAGGCCCTGCGCCACCTCGGCCTTGACACCGAGCTCGACCTGCTCGTTCACCGAGGGCGGCAGCACCTCGCCCACATTCGCACGGGCAGCCGGTGCGGTGCCGCTTTCTTCCATGCCCTCTAGGTAGCTTGCATACACCGAGGTGCGCGGCGTGGGCTTGAACATCACCGACACGCTGGGGCTGGTTTTTTCGGCCGTGTAGCGGGTGGTGGCGGTCTGGCTCTCGTAATCGGAGCGGCGCGCGCCCACCATCACCTGCCACTGCTCGGACAGCACGATGCGGTCAAACACGTAGATGCCCTTGTCGGTGATCTTGGACGGCGCATTCGCATTGGCGGCGGTGCGCGCGGTGTAGGGAATCGTCACCGGGTTGTAGAGGTTCTGTGCAAATGTCAGCTGCGGCGCATTGCGGCTGTCCTGCGCGCGCTCGTTGCCGGTGTAGCCGAACGAGAGCTCATGCGCGATGGCGCCGGTGGCCACACGGCCGGCGAGCTCGGTGCGGACGTTGTTGTTCTCGTAGGTCTGGCCGTCCTGCTGGCTTACCCTGAGCGTGCCGGCACCCGTGACCCGGTCGGTCAGTGCAAATTGCGAGAAGCGCCGGTCGCGCGTGTTGCGTGCCTGGCCGACCTCGAAGGTCGCCAGCCAGTTGTCGTTGAGCGCCACATCGGCACGCGCCAGCAGGTTGGTCGCGTCGGCCACATAACGCTGCCACTCGCCGGCCAGGTTGGTCTTGTTGTCGGGCGTGGGCGGCAGGGTGATGACGCCGTTGACCGCGGCAGGCAGCGTGATGCCGGCCTGTTCCGAGGAGTCTTTCTTGTAGTACTCGGCATCGAACCTGAGCTTGACCGCCGGCGACACCTTGAAATCCAGCGCTGCCGAGAGCAGCTCGCGCTTGCCCGAAAAATTGTTGATGCCGATGTCCTCGCGCCCCGCCACGGCATTGATGCGCAGGCCCAGCGCGTCGTCCGTGCCGAAGCGGCGCGCGATGTCGGCATGGACGTCCACCGCGCCGTACTGGTTCAGCGAGGTGGCAATGCTGGTCACCGGCTGGGCGCCGGCGCGTTTGGTCACGTAATTGACGATGCCCGAAGGCGGCACAAAGCCGTAATACAGCGAGGAAGCCCCCTTGAGCACCTCGACGCGTTCCTTGTTCTCCAGCGGCACATCAATCAGGTTGATGATGGGCAGCGAACCGTTGAGCCGGTAGTTGCCGCGGTTTTCCACCAGGATGCCGCGGATGGCGACGTTGTCGTAGGTCGAACCGTTGAGCTGCGAGCGTGTCACGCCGGCGGTGTTGCGCAGCGCGCCGTAAAGCGTGCGCTGGCCCTGGGCGTCCAGCACTTCGCGGGTGACCACGTTGCTGGTCTGCGGCACATCCAGCGGGTTCTGGTCGCGGAAGGTGCCGACCTGCACCGTGCTGGAGCTGAAGCTGCCCTGGCGTTCACCGCTGACGGTGACCTCGCCCAGGGTGCCTGCCGCGGGCTCGGTCTGCGCGCGGGCAGCGCTAGCGCCCAGAAGGGCCAAAGCGGCAGCTAGGGGTGCCAGTGCAAAACGGGAAGAAAAGGAAGAGGATGAGGAAGAAAAATGAAAATGCATGGGGCCAGCCAGGAAGTGAGGAAACTCGGGTTGGCTGGCTGGACGCGCGCGGGGCGCTGTTGGCTGGCTTTGCGGGAATTATAAAAGCTTGTCCCGCTCGGCCAAGACAGAGCAGCGAACCCGATTTAGCTACGCTTTCAATAGCTGTTTGCGCCCGTATTTATTGGGCTGGCGTCGTTTTTGGCTTGAAAACAGGAAGGAGGCCGCGTGGCCGATTGTCAAGCCCGCAGGGAAAGCGGCGCCGGCGACACATCCGCTCCGGGCTCTGCATCCCCCTGCCCCGGCTCGAACACATACTGCAGCACCTGCTCCTGCCCACCGCCCGGTACCGGGTGCGCATGCACACCCCATACCTGGTGGATGCAGGCCGGTGTGAGCACCTCGGCCGTCACGCCGCTGGCGACAAGCCGCCCGCCCTGCAGCACCACGCAGCGGTCGCTGTAGCGCAGCGCCAGGTTCAGGTCATGCAGCACGGCCACCACCCCCACGCCCTGCTGGCGCGCCCAGTCGCGTGCCAGTTGCAGCATGCGGTGCTGGTGCTGCAGATCCAGCGCAGCGGTCGGCTCGTCCAGCAAAAGCCATCGTGTGGACCCGCCGCCTGAGATGCCCATGACCGGCTCCCACACCTGCGCCAGCGCGCGTGCCAGGTGGACACGCGCCTTTTCACCACCCGACAGCGTGTTGAGCGGCCGGTCCGCCAGATGCTCGACTGCCGTGGCCTGCATGGCTTGCACCGCAATGACTGCTTCCTGCCGGGCCGGCTGCCTGCGGTGCGGGTAGCGGCCCAGTTCCACCACCTCGCGCACCGTGAACTCGAACGCCACCTGCGTTTCCTGCGCCACGCAAGCCCGCACATGCGCCAGGTCCTCCAGCGAATAGCCCGCCAGCGTTTGCCCCGCCAGACGGACCTGGCCGCCGCCGGGCCGTCGCTGGCCGGTCAACACCGACATCAGCGTGGATTTCCCGGCGCCGTTGGGGCCCAGGATGGCGCTGACCTGCCCTGCGGCAAAGCGCGCCGACGCCGCTTGCAACAAGGTCTTGCCCGGCACCTCCACCAGCACATCAACCGCTTCCAGCAAGCCCTGCAGCAGCGAGAAATCAGCCAGGCTGCGCGCGTTCACAGGCGGCTCCTGAAATGGCGCAGCAACAGCAGGAAAAACGGCACACCCACAAACGCCGTCAGCACGCCCAGCGGCAGCTCGGCCGGCTGAACCACGGTACGCGCCACGCTGTCGGCCGCCAGCACCAGCGCCGCCCCCAGCAGGGCCGAACCCGGCAGCACGATGCGGTGGTCGGGGCCGGCCACCAGGCGCACGCAATGGGGCGCCATCAGGCCAATGAAGCCGATGATGCCGGTGGTGGCTGTCACCGCACCAACGGCCAGCGCCGTCACCAGCACGGCAAAGCGCTTGATGCGCTCCACCGGCACGCCCAGCAGCGCGGCCTGCGCTTCACCGAGCGCGATGGCATTGAGCGGCCTGGCCAGCGTGAGACCGGCAGCCACCGAAACACCCACGATGGAAAACACCAGCAGCACCGCGCTCCAGCGCGCCCCGCCCAGGCTGCCCAGCAGCCAGAACTGGATGTTGCGCAGCTGTTCGTCCGTCGCCAGGAAAGTCAGGTAGCCGAGGCCGGCGCCGGCCAGCGCATTGATGGCAATGCCGGCCAGCAGCATCAGGCCGACCCGCGTGGCGCCGTCCTGCTGCGACAGGGTGTAGACCAGCAGCGTCACGCCCAGGCTGCCGGCAAAAGCCGTGAGCACCAGGGTCCAGCTGCCCAGGGTGCGCGGCATCTCGGGAAACCACAGGCTGCCCAGCACAATGGTGGTACCGGCCGCCAGCGCGGCGCCGCTGCTGACGCCAATCAGGCCGGGGTCGGCCAGCGGGTTGCGAAACAGGCCCTGCATCAGCGCGCCGGACAGGCCCAGCGCCGCACCGGCAGCCACACCCAGCAGCAGGCGCGGCAGGCGGATGTTCATGAACACCAGGTGTTCAGGTGACGACGGTGCCACGCCGCCCAGCACATCCTGCAGCACCGCCCACAATTGCAGGGGGCTGATGGCGTAAGCGCCGCGCGCGCT
The DNA here is from genome assembly GCA_964543355.1 of uncultured Polaromonas sp. Classification (GTDB taxonomy): domain Bacteria; phylum Pseudomonadota; class Gammaproteobacteria; order Burkholderiales; family Burkholderiaceae_C; genus Polaromonas. The sequence continues at coordinate 5,790 of CAZIYA010000075.1, read as the reverse complement.
GCCGACCAGAAAGCTGGCCACCAGCAGCAGCACACCCAGGCCAAGCACCGCCCGTGCCGGCCACCGCCGGCGTTCGCCCGGCCACAACACGGCACTCACACCCGCGCCCGTCGCAGTGTCGGCCGCAGCGAAGGCTGGACCAGCAACAGCCGGTTGCCTTCACAGTCGCTGATGGCCCACTCGGTGCCCCAGGCCTGCTCCACCAGCGCCGCCGGCGCCTGGCCCGGCGCGGACTGCAAAGCCAACTGCCACGGCGCCAGACTGCCCACCGCCAGGCGGCAGCCCAGGCTCTGGGCCTTCATGTCGGCGCGGCGCTGCCAGAGCTGCAGCGTCACCTCCTCACGCACCAGCGCGGCAATTACGCCGGGCACGTGGTGCCGGACTTCAAAACCCCAGCTCTCCCGGTAAAAGACCAGTGTGCGGTCAAGGTCGGCGCAGTGAAGCACGGCCGGCACGCGGGTACACAACACTTCGGTCATGGCCGGCGTCATGCGGAAACTTTCAACGCAGCCTGGTGCAGCTCGGCCACCGCCTGCGGCAGGCGCGGACCAAAACCAATCAGGTAAAGCGCGTCCAGCGCCACCAGCGCGCGGCGCGGGTAGGCAGGCGTCAGCTCCAGGCCCGGGCGTGCCCAGAATTTTTCCAGCCCGCCGCTGGCCGTGATGCCCTGTGTGGTGGTGACGATCAGGTCCGGCGCTGCCGTCACCAGCGCTTCGGCCGTCATCGCGCGGTAGCCGCTGAAGCTGTGGGGCTTGCCGGGGCCGGCCAGCGCGTTGTCCAGGCCCGCGTAGCTGAGCACCGCGTGTGCGGCGCTGTGCTCACCGGCCACTTGCGGGCTGGCCGAATGCGAAAGGACAAAAATGGCGCGGGGCTTGCGCCCGCCTCTGCGCGCCACAGCGGCCAGCACCTCGGCCCACTGCGCGTCCAGCCTGGCTTGCAGGGCCGCCGCCTGCGCCACGCGCGATGTGGCGCGCCCCACGGCAGCCACCTTGCGCTGCACCTCGGCCCAGCTGTGCTCGGCCTCCACCAGCTCCACCTTGACCCCGGCGCTGCGGACCTGGTCCATCACCACGCCCGGGCCGGCTTCGTTGGTGCCGATCACAGCATCGGGCTTGAGCGACAGCAGGCCTTCGGCCGAGAGCTGGCGCATGTAGCCGACCTTGGGTGTCTGCTGCGCCGCGGCGGGAAACAGGCTGGTGGTGTCGGTGCCGACCAGTTGCTTTTCAGCGCCCAGCGCGTAAACGATCTCTGTCATGGCGCCGTTGACGGAGACGATCCGGGGCAGCCGGCCCGGCGTCTGCGCCCGCGCAGCAAGCGCAGACAGCGCGCCAGCGCTGGAGACGGCGGACGCCGCCAGGAGTGTCGAGAAACGCAAAGCCTCGCGCCGCCGGAGCAGCCAGGGCGTGGGTGGGATGGGAGGCTTCATGGGAATCTTTGTGGCGAGTTGGTGTCATGCGTGTTCCGGGCTTGGGGTGGGGCTCACGCCCCGGCCCGCAGCCGCGGCAGGCGCGCGGCGATGTCGCGCCAGGCCTGCTGCTCCGACACACCGGGCTTGCGGCTGCCGAAGAACATGGCCATCAGGTCGCCGGCGCCGTCGAACACTTCCACGGAAGTCACCACGCCATCGGCCGTCGGCTTTTTCACCAGCCAGGCGTCCTGGATCATGTCTTCGCGCAAGTGCAGGTTGAAGCCGGGATCGAGCACATTGAGCCAGCGCGCCTTCGGCGTCACCAGGGGCTCGATGCGTTTGACGGGGCCGCTGTGGATCTGGATGCAGCCGCTGCTGCTGACGAATACCATGATGGAGGTGCCGTCCAGGGCCGCTTCGTCGAGCAGGCTGCGCACAATGCCCGGGTCGGCGCGCTCGGTGAAGCGCCCTTCGACCAGGCGGAAAGCCTGCTGGCGCTCTGCCCCAAAGCGGCTGATCAGGCCGAAAAACTGGTGCGTGTCCGTCATCTCGCTCCAGGCTTGCAGCAGCCCTGCCGCGTCGATGTCCGTGTCAGGCTTGACGGCGTCCTTCACCGGTGCCGGCGTGAAAACGGCCTCGAGGCCGGCCGCGCTGAACTGGCCCACGATGTCATCAAACGCCTCGCGGTCGGTCTCCTGCCGCACGTACACCTTGTGCACCGCCACGCCATGTTTGTCGAAAAACTGCAGGCTTTGTGTCGGTGGCTTTTTCGGGTGGTTGGCCGGCTCCACCACCGCAAACCCCGCGTGCCAGCGGCCCAGGAACAGGCGCAGGTCGATATCGTCGCCAAGTGCCAGGCCCATGTGGCCGGTGGCACTGATGTTTTCGTAAACACCGGTCTTTTCATGCACCGTCGAAGCATTGCGTGTCAGCGCCATCAGCGGGCCGCACAACTGCAGTGCCTGCAGCAGCTCCACCCAGAGGCCCTGCAGAGGCGTGGCCTTCATGCCGTAGTCATGGGCGCCGGCGTGTGCAGCAATGGCCTCGCCTTCACTCACCCCCAGGCTTTCGGCGGCGTCCCTGGCGCGCTTGCCGCTGCTGCGCGCAGCGTTAAAAAGCGCTCGCAGGCTGGCCGGGTCCACGGGGGTAGCCGCTGCATCGGTTGGGGCAACAGGCCGCGCCTGGGTTTGCAGGACGGCGCTCATTGCAGCGTCTCCGGTGTGACGTGCCAAAACGCGCGATGCTGCCCTTCGGAAGGGTGCAGCCTGTCGCTTGCAGCTTGCGCTGCGGCGGCGGGTGCGCCCTCCTGCTCTTGCTCCTGTAGCCGCTGCAACCGCTGAAGCTGCTGCAACTGCCGGACCCAGCAGCCATGCAGGTTGGCGGCCATGGCACGGAAAGCCGGCGCGGCCGCAGGATGCTGCACCAGCGTGAACAGGTTGGAGACGATCTTCCGGGCCATCAGCGTGCGGCACCCGTCGCAGCAGGACTGGGCATAGGCAGTCATCACGGCCAGCGTGCCGGCCAGCAGCGCCTCGGCGCCGGGCAAGCCCTGCGGCTTGTCGCGCTGGACATCGGGATCGTTGATGCCGTGGTCGGGAAATGAGCTCATGGGTATTCCTTTCATGAAGACGGGTCAAACAGCTCGGTTCAGAAATCAGCCACCAGCGACACATTGAAGTGGCGGCCGGGCTGGGTGTAGGCGTCCAGGGTGGTCGAGTTCGCGGCGACACCGCGTACGTCCGACCAGTTCCAGTACTTTTTGTCGGTCAGGTTGACGAGGCCAGCGTTCAGGCGCAGGGTTTTGCTGAAGCGCCACTGGCCGCGCAGGTCCAGCGTGGTGGCGGCGGGCACGGCAAACTGGGCGGCAGCCGGTGTGCCGACCTGCTGAGTACCGATGTCCTCGAACTTCTTGGCGGAATGGTGGTTCGCGTCGAGGCGCAGGTCCCAGCCGGCGGTTTCATACTTCACACCCAGGCTGAGCTTGGCCGGGTCCACCGTGTCCAGCGGTTTGCCGGTGTTCCTGACGGTCCCGCGGGTTTCGCCATAGGAAAAAGGTGTGCTCAACCGGCCCGCGCCCAGCTTGCCCCAGTCCATGGCCCCCCGGATCTCAAATCCCTTGATGGTGGCGTTGTCGATGTTGATCGACTGGAACACTGTTGGGTTGAGCGCCGTGAAATTCCCGGCGACCTGCACGTTGTCCTGGATCAGGTCGTTGAAGCGGCCATAAAACACCGCCGCATTCAGGCTGAGCTGCGCCAGCCGGCCACGCACACCGAACTCCAGGTTTTTGCTCTTCTCGGGCTTGAGGTTGGGGTTGGGAATGGTTCTGTAGTTACCGCCCGTGTTGTTCTGGAAAAAGGCATTGACCTGCCCGGCATTGGGCGCACGGAAACCGCTGGCGTAATTGCCGAACACGCTCCACTGCGGCGTGGCGCGGTACAACACACCGAACTTGGGCGACACGGCAGAACCCGACAGCGACACGGCCGGCGCCGGAAACCCGGTCTGGCTGGCGTCTATGCTGAAGTGGTCCATGCGCACACCCGGCGTAATGCTCCAGTTGCCGCCCATGAATTCATCCTGCACATACACGGCCGTGCTGGACTCGGTCGTGTCGGGGAAACGCTTGAGCGGAAAGGTTTCGCCAGCGGCCGGCACGGTACCGGTCTGGAAATTGCTGATGTCAGCACTCGCATGGTCCAGCCCGTAGGTGATCCTGTGCGTCCATTGCGGCGACAGGCGCAGCATTTTGTCGGCCTGGATGCCGGCCTGAAAAGTCCGCTCGCGGTAATAGGTGTCGCGCGAACGGTCCACCAACACGCTGCGGTCTTCGAAAGCGAATTCGCGCGATTCGGCATCCTGGTAACTCAGCACCGTCTGCAGGTTGTCGGCCAGCGCGGCGTCCAGCCTGTAGCGCGCATCCCAGGTCAGCCGGTTGCGGTCCATCGTGGTGAAGGCGTTCACGCCCAGAACCGTGGCGCTGCGCGCCGTCAGCAGCTCGTAGTCGGACTTCTTGTCCACGTGCTCCAGGGTAATCACGTGTTTTTGCCCGGCCGCCGGCCGCAGCACCACCTTGGCCATCAGTGCATTGCCGCGGTCGCTCTGCGGATTGGGCGCTGTCCGGTTGGCGCCGGTGCCGCTGTTTCCGCCCTGGTTGTCCAGCTCGCTGGCGCGGTTGCCGGCTACGCTGATCTGCCAGTCCAGCGCCTCGCTGGCCCGCCCCGCCACCGTGCCGGTGACGGCCGTCCCGTGGTCGTCGCCGCTGTAGCTGACCGATGCACGGCCGCCTATGGTTTTTCCGTCATTCAGGAAGTCTTCGGGCTCGTAGGTGATGAAGTTCACCAGGCCGGCGATGCCGTCCGAGCCGTACAGCACCGAGGCCGGTCCCTTGACCAGCTCGATGCGCTTGACCAGATCCATCGACAGCGAATCGCGGCCAAAAGCGTTGACGCCGAAGGCATAGCTGCGGGGGATGCGGATCCCGTCCACCAGCATCAACACGCGGTTGCCGTCCAGCCCGCGGATGTTGAAGCCCGCATTGCCTTCACGCCCGGTGTCGCCCTGGGCCAGGCCGAAGCGCGCCGGTGCGCGCCGGACGGACACATTGGGAATGTCTTTGGCGGCATCGCGGATGTCGCGGATCTGGCCCTCCTCCATGTCGGCCGCATCGATGACATCGATGGTCATGGGCAACTCGTCTGCCGACTGCTCGTTGCGGGATCCACTGACCACCACTTCCTGCAGCGCCGGCGCAGCCAGGAGCTGCGCGGTCACCTGCGCCTGCGCCGTGAGGGCTGAACCCAAAGCGAGGGCCGTGAAGAGGGAAAGCCTGCTCAGCGCAAACCGGACGGGAGGGCTGGGAAGAAAGGATGCCGGGGATACCGGATGCGCCGGCAGGGTCGCCGGGAAAGAAATTGCTGCCACGTTGAAGCCTTCAAACAGTTGAAAAACAACCGCTGGCTGCAGGCACCGGGCAAAGAGGCCGGTTTAGTGGCTAGCTGAAAAACAAAGTGTAGCACTTCTATGCGAATCATTCTCATTTACAATAAACATTGATAGCCATATTGCATCGACTAAATAAATTCAATTAATTGGATTAATGATTCCTCGGGCCTTAAGCTATCCATGTCGTTAATTTTTACGTCAACATCAATAGAGGAAACCCCATGTCCCTGATCAATACCCAAGTCCAGCCCTTCAAAACCCAAGCTTTCCTGAACGGCAAATTCATCGAAGTTTCAGACGAATCGCTGAAGGGCAAATGGTCGGTCCTGATCTTCATGCCGGCGGCTTTCACTTTCAACTGCCCCACGGAAGTCGAAGATGCCGCCGACAACTACGCCGAGTTCCAAAAGGCCGGTGCCGAGGTCTACATCGTCACC
>CAZIYA010000074.1:0-13116 GCA_964543355.1 uncultured Polaromonas sp. | reverse complement strand
CGCGCTGTCCATGGGCCATGCGCGGGCGCTGCTTGGCCTGGACCGGGCCACGCAGATCACCGCGGGCAACCAGATCGCGGCCAAAAAAATGTCGGTTCGTGAGGCTGAAAGCCTGGTCAAAAAGCTCAGCGCCGAGTTCTCGCTCAAGCCGCAGAAAAACACCAAGGAAAAGTCGCGCGATACCCGTCGCGTGGAAGAGGAGCTGGCCGACCTGCTGATGGCCGACGTGGAAGTGCGTGTCAAAAAGCAGGTCAAACGCAATGGCCGGCGCGAAGACACCGGCGAGGTGGCGATCCAGTTCGCCTCCATGGACGAACTCAACGGGCTGATCGAGCGCCTGCGCGGCGGCAAATAACCGGGCAAGTGCGGTTATCGGGGTGAAGGCGGCCCGTACCGGTATGGGGCGGGGTTCTGCACGTCGCGTCTGCTACGCGCAAGCGCACGCACAGGCGCCCCCGCCGCGGCTTCGCCGCCCCCTTGAAGCCGCTGTTTCTTTCCTCCTCCCCTATTTGCAGGAGCCACACCCCACGTTTATGGGATGGTGCGCTGTTGGGGCATTCGGGATACTGATTTTGTAAACAACCGTCACGGTTTGTACGAAATTGTTCTATGTCCAGGTTGCCTGCCGGAACCCTGGCCGATCCCGATGAAAGAAGCCCGCCAATGAATCGCACCCTTCCCAAAACAGCTTCCCTGCTGCTGCTCGTCTGCAGCCTGGCCGCCTGCCAGACCAACCCGCCCCTGCAAAACGCCACCGGTGTGTCGTCGATGGATGTGGACCCGGGCCGCAAGGGGCCGGTGTCCGGCGTCGGCGTCGAAAGCCAGGACATCCTGGCCATGACCGACCAGATGATGCGCGACATGCTGGCCGAGCAGATTTTTGCCGAAACCGGCAAACGCCCGCGCGTCATCATCGACAGCCAGTATTTCGTCAACGAAAGCTCGCAGGCGATCAACAAGAACCTGATCACGCAGCGCCTGATGGTCAACCTGAACCGCGCCGCACGTTCGCGCATGCAGTTCGTGAACCGCCAGAACACGGCCATGATCGAGCAGGAGCGCGCGCTCAAGCGCAGCGGCACCACCGATGTCGGCACCACCGGCCTGACCAAGGCGCAACTCGGCGCCGACTACCGGCTCTCCGGAAAAATCGGCTCGCTCGACAGCCGCAACACCAAGACCGGAATGATCCAGCGCTACACGCAGATCGCTTTTGAAATGACGGACCTGGAGTCCGGCGAAATCGTCTGGAGCGGCATCTACGAATTTGCCCGCGCCGCAGCCGACGACGTGATTTACCGCTGACCAGAAAAACAGGAGGACGCCGCCCATGATCCGAATTCTTGCCACCGCTGCAGCTGTTGCCATTCTGGCCGGCTGCGCCGCCACGCAGTCCACACCGCCCACCTTTTCCGGCTGCAAGACCTGGGAGCAGCAGGCCGGCTCGCCCCATCTGGTGTCGGTGGCCGTGCTTTCGCCCGAACTGGCCAAGGTCATCGGCGTGCAGGAAATTTCCACCTCGCGCACAGGCACCGGCCTGGCTGCCGTGCAGACCACGGTCTACAACTGCTCCGACGTCGATGTGGTGCTGACCATGCGCACGCGTTTTACCGGCAGCCGCGGCCAGAGTGAGCCGCCCAGCGCCTGGAAAACCGTGTTCCTGACGCCGCGTGGCCAGGCGACTTACGGCGAGTCGGCCATTTCGCAGGCCACGAACAAGGTGGCGGTGGACATCAACGACGGCAACCGCGGCCAGTCGCAGTTTGCACCCGGCCAGAGTTACGTGGTCCCTGCCAGATAAGAGCAGCCAGGCAAGAGCGAACAACAAGAAGAGGCACCCCATGAAGCATTCCACCTTGTCACTGGCCCTGGCCATGCTGGCGGGCAGTGCCCTGGCGCAAACTCCCGCGCCGGTCATTCCCGAAAGCGCCTACCGCCAGGGCATGCCGGACACGATCACGCCGCCGCCAGTGGCCGTGAGCACGGGGCCCCAGTTCAACCGGTCCGGTTTCAGCAGCGCCTATGCGCGCGCGGGCCGCCCGACCATCGCGGTGTTGTGGAACCGCGAATTCACCGACATGCTGCAACAGCACAGTGCATCGCAGGTGAGCATTGACACCTTGCGTGCCGGCGCCGTCAGCGGCGAGGCGGTGCGTGTGCCCGGTTATTCGGCAGCGCAGGTCAGCGGCGCCACGATAGGCAACACCACCATCACCACGCAGGACGTCAGGACGCAGCAGGCGCAACGCAGCAGCCCCGTGGAACGGGTGGACCTGCAGATGCGCAGCGCCTTCATGCAGACCATGGCCTCCTCGGGCGTCAGGCTGGTGGACCGCAATGTGGTCATGCGCACCACCGCCGCCAGACAAAAGGGCGGCGGACTCGATACCCAGCAGGTTGAAACCGATGCGCTGACCCGACATGCCAGGCTGCTGATGGAAGTGCTCAACACGCGCGACGCTGCGTCGCCGACCGGCTGGGCCACCTATGTGTCCATCAAGCGGCTGGCTGACGGCGTGGTGCTGGCCGAAGGTTACATGGACGGCCGGCTGCCCGAAGATGCGCCCAAGCCTGCTCCCCGATTCGAAGCCGACCCGCGCGGTGGCTTCCGCGAAATCGTCAAACCCGTCACCGTTGGCGACACCGGCAAGCTGGTGGCCGAGCAGACCCTCGCCAGGCTTGGCGAGGCATTGAACCGCTAATCAATCAACCCGCACTGGAGTTTTCATGATGAAGCACTCGTTCTTCAGGACCCGTCCTGCCTCAGTCTCCGTCGCGGCAGCTGCCGCCCTGTTGCTGGCCGCACTGGCAGGCCCGGCCCATGCCCAGTTTGGCGGCATGTTCCAGAGCCTGATGCAGGCGCCCATGCAACAGGCGCAGCAGCAGGCCACGGCGCAGGCGGCAGCACAGGCCAGCCAAAAACCGGCCAAGCGCTGGGCGCCCACCGCGCCGGTGCCGCCTGACGTACTGGCCGCTGCTGCCGTGTTCGCCGAAAAAATGCCCAGCGCCGAACTGCGCCCGCTGTTCCAGCGCCTGTACATCGAAGGGGAGCGCAATGCCACACTGAACTTCCAGCGCATCGGCATGGCCGCACTGGCGGCCGGTGATATCGAGCTGGCCGAGAAGGCCTTTGATGCGGCGGTGACCCGCATCGACCTGATCTATGCCGACAACCCCGAGGCGCAAAAAGCCAAGTCGCTCTGGACGGCCGAAAAAATCAAGGACTACAAGGGCGAGCCCTATGAGCGCGCCATGGCGCATTTCTACCGCGGCCTGGTGTACGCGGCCAAGGGTGACTTCCAGAACGCGCGGGCGCTGTTCAAGCAGGCCGATTACCAGGACACGGTGGCCGAGGCCGAACAATATGCCGGTGACTTCGGTCTGATGCCTTACATGGCCGGCTGGGCCAGCTACTGCGATGGCAACACCGGCATGGCCAAAGACTTCCTGCAGCAGGCCATCAAGGGCGACAGCAACTACAGCACGGTCCAGGTGGACCAACCGGTGCTGGTGCTTTTTGAAAGCGGCCGCTCACCCTTCAAATACGGCAGCGGCAAGTCGGGAGAAGTCCTCAAATGGCAGCCCCACGAGATGCCGGTGCAAACCGCGAAAAGCGCCTGCACCTCCGCCGGCGGTTCGGACTGCGCCGTCGGCAGCTTTGTGATGGGCGCCGACCTTGGTTTTCAGGCCACCACCCGCGGCGGGCGACCCATCGACGGCGTGCTCAATGGCAAGGCCTCGTTCAAGGAGGGCGCGCAAGGCGTGGCAACGGTCGCCAGCGCAGTGGGCGACATCGGCATGCTGGCGGCAGCATCAACAGGCAACCGCGATGCCGCGGGCCTGGGCATGCTCGGCATGTTTGCCGGCCTGATCGCGCAGGGCGTGGCCAACGCCACCCAGGCGCAGGCCGATGTTCGCGAATGGGAGCAGCTGCCGGCGACGGTCTGGCTTGGCACCGGCGCGCAGAAAACCAGCGCCAGCACCCTGAACGTGGCACTGGACAGCGAGGGCGGGGTTTCCCACGGCGCAGCCACGCGGCTGGTCAACACCGCTTCCTGCCAGCTCTACTGGGGCCGTTCGCTGGCGCCGCTGTCGCTGCTTGGCGAAGCTGGCCCACTGGAATCCGGTGCGCATCCGCGCGACCCTGTGTTCCGCAAAGAGGTCGAAGCGGCTTTCGCCGGCTGAGTTGCTGAAAGACGTAAAAAAGGCCAGCAACGCTGTGATCTCCCGTGTTGGATAAATAAGATTACCCTGCCCGGCATTTTTTTACAAGCAAAAAGCACTCACAGCCCTTTGACATCGGGCGCAAACAGCTATGAATTTCATAGCGTACGCGGTGCTTTCGGCAACACGTGTCATTTGTCATAGTCCAGCCGGTAGTAACGGGCCCGGCCGCGCATCTCGGTCACTTTTTCTGCATAGGCCTGCGAGTCCGGATCCAGCAGTGCGGCGTTGGCTTTGTAATTCAAGGCATGGGTGATGCGCACCCCGGCGCGATGCTTTGTGATGGGACCACCGCCGCGCCGTTGCACGTTGGCGGTGATTTCCTCGATGACACCTGACTTGAACAAACCGCCTTTGGTTCTATGCCACACGGTGGGTGGGTAGATTGCGTCGGCGTGGCAGCAATAGGCGCCGGGGCGCAACTGCATGCTCGATGGAATGACCAAACGGGATGCCGATATCACGACCTGAACATCGACCAGTCGCGGCAGCGGCGTCGCGACCTCCGCACAGATTTTCAGCCCGAATGACAAGCCCTCGGCTTCGAAAACGCTGTCGCGAGCACCATGCACAAAAAAGACATCTTCACCGTCGGAGCCGCGGTCGGTTTCATTGCCGTTGTCCCGTTTATGGTACTTGAGTAGCGGCTCGCCCTGATGCATCACGTAGCAGGTGTTGCGTGCCAAGTAGTATTGCTCGCCGCTGCTTTGTGCCTGAGCGAAGGCCTTGGTGTCCCTGTTGGAATAGATATCGGTGCCGCCCCGCTTGCGCTGGGTCAGGGCCTTCTGGCCGCGGTTGTTGTGCCGGGCTGGCTCGAGGTCGTCCGGGCGAAGGGCCGGTTTTTTCCAGGCAATGGTGCCGGGGAAAAGCAGCACATGGGGAAAGTCCTCACTGAGCGCGACCAGTTCCTTGAGCAGATGGTCTTTCTCTTCTTCTTCTTCTATGAAGTGTTCAGAGGCGTTGCGCGCAAACAGGTATTCCGGTGCGGCAAACAGCGTGACGTTGCGCCGGTCTGGAGGACCGGGGTGTGTCTTGAAAAATGCATCGGCCTTGCCCACGCGTTTTCTGAGCAAGGCCATGCGTTCATCCAGGCTCCTGGCCGCCACGGTGTTGGCCAGCGTGCGTTCGTATTCGGCAAGCTTGGGCTTGCTGTGGTTGTTGACGACCATGGTCGGAACCTGCCAGAGCGCAATATTGATTCTGTATTTGGCCATCCTGATCCTCCGCGAACAAAGGTGAACGCCGGGCACTCGCCATGATGTCCGGTGCGGCTTATGCAAAAATGGGCGGTTGGCCTTATGGGACGGGCGCACACCACTATCCAAATGATAGCGAACCACTGGCTCATTGCATAACCCCTGTCTGCGACGGTCGAGACGCCGCGGGTTATTGCGGCCAGCCCGGTAACAGGAGAAACTGGGGAATTCAAACACCGATCCCGAGGCATGAATCCAGACTACGACCCCGACAAGGCGCACCATCGTCCGCAAGGTTTCCAGAACGTCCACGCCGAGTTCACGGCGAAAAGCCTGGCGGAGGTGCTGCGCTGGCGCTGGGATGCGTCGCGCCGCGGCTTGCCGCCCCCGCCCACGCAACCCATTCCCACACAACTGGCCGACATCGACTTTCTGCACCACAACGCCGCGGCAGCGAAGCAGATGCAGCCGTCCGTCACCTGGATCGGCCATGCCACGGTGCTGGCCCAGCTGGGCGGGGTAACACTGCTGACCGACCCGATTTTTTCCGAACGTGCCTCGCCTTTTCCCTTTCTGGGGCCGAAACGCCACCAGCCGCCGGGCATCCCGGTAGGCAATCTGCCGCACGTGGACCTGGTCCTGACGTCGCACAACCACTATGACCATCTTGACGAGGCGTCGGTGGATGCGCTGAACCGCCAGCCCGGTGGCCCGCCCCTGTTCGTGGTGCCGCTGGGCCTCAAGGCCTGGCTGGCAGGGCGCGGCATCCGTCATGCCGTGGAGCTGGACTGGTGGCAAAGCCACATGCTCCAGGCGCCCGGCGGTGATGTCGAGATCACGCTCGTGCCGGCGCAACATTGGTCGGCGCGCGGCTTGACGGACCGGATGACAACACTGTGGGGAGGCTTTGCCGTTTTCGCGCAGGATTGCCATCTCTTTTATGCGGGTGACACCGGCTACTCGCGGGACTTCACCGACATGCGTACACGTTTCGCGCACCGGCAGGGCCACGCGCAGGGCGGCGGTTTTGACATGGCCTTGATTCCCATTGGCTCCTATGAGCCGCGCTGGTTCATGGCGGCGCAGCATGTGAATGCGGAAGAAGCGGTGAAGATCCATCGCGACCTCGGCGCGAAGCGCTCACTCGGCGTGCATTGGGGCACCTTCGAGCTGACCGACGAGCCGCTGGACGAACCGCCCAGAGCCCTGGCGGTTCAGCGCGGCATCCAGGGCGTGCCGGACGAAGATTTCTTTGTGATGGCCGTTGGCGAAACGCGGGTGCTGAAACCCCGCTGAGCTTGCGCTCCGCCCGGCCCGGCTGTCAGCGTTCCACCGTCTTGTTCCAGCGGGCGTTCCAGGCCGGGCGGCTTTCGTTGATCACGTCCCAGTCCACCGTGGTGGCGGTTTTCATGTACTCGTTCATCTGCTTGACCAGCGCCGCCGCAGCGCCCGAGGCTTTGGTCTTGGGGTTGGACGGAATCTGGTCACCGTGTTCGAGTGCCGCGGCCTGCGCCTCCGGCGACAGCAGGTACTGGGCCAGCTTGTGGGCCAGCACGGGTTCGCTGTTTTTGGCGATCACGCATTCGCCCACGGTGAGCACGGCAGACCCTTCCTTGGGCTGCACATACTCCACCGGCAAGCCCTTGTCTTTCAGCACACCCACAGCCGTCGGGGTCAGCGGGAACATGGCGGCCTCGCCGGTCTGCACCATCTCCGCAATCTTGGCCGAGCTCGGGATGTACTCCAGCACGTTGGGGCCGATGGTGCTGGGCCAGGCCTTGAAGCCGGGCTCCACGTTTTTCTCGCTGCCGCCCTGGATGCGGTTGAACAGCAGGAAGCCATGCAGGCCGAAGGTTGATGAGGCCAGCGACTGGAACACGACCTTGCCCTTGAACTTCGGATCGGCCAGGTCCATCCACGAGGTGGGCGCGGCCCAGCCCTTTTCGGCGAACATCTTCTTGTTGTAGGCGAGGCCGGTCATGCCGACGTTGACGCCGGCGGCCATGTCGCCCTTGAAGCGGGCCGTGGGGAACAGGTCGTTGAGGGCCTGGCTGGGCTGCATCTTCTCGCACAGCCCCATGCCGATGGCGCGGTACATGATGCCGTCATCCAGGAACATCACGTGCATCTGCGGGTTGTCCTTGTTGGCCTGGGCCTTGGCCAGGATGTCCGACGAGGTGCCGGGCACCACCACGACCTTGACGTTGTTGGCTTTCTCGAAGGCACCGAACACATGGCCGGTATAGGTTTTTTCCATCGTGCCGCCGTTCATGCCGATGTACAGGGTTTTGGTTTGCGCCAGGACCGGGCCGGCAGACAGGCAGGCAACAGCGAGAGACACCGCGGCGGTGCGGGCGGACAGGGAGCGTGAAGGCAGGTTCATGGGGTTCTCCTGGGAACAAGGGTTGAGCATGGTGGGTCAGGCAACGGCTGAGGGAACAGGTCCGGTGGTTGCCGCACGCGGGCTGGAAGAAAAACGTGAAACGGAAAAGGCCGCGATCGGCGTGGCGGTCTGGCCGTCCCGCACCAGGTCGGCGAGCACGGCACCCACCCCGGGGCCGAGCTGGAAGCCGCCGCCGGCGAAACCGAAGGCATGGAACAGGCCCGGGGTGGTGGCACTCGGGCCGAGCACCGGCTGGCGGTCCGGCAGGTGACCTTCCGTGCCGCTCCAGGTGCGGATGATGTGCGCATGGCGCAGGGCCGGCAGCAAACCCAGGACCTGCTGGCTCAGGGTCGCCAGACCGCTGCGCTGTGCGCGGGCCCGCTGATCGTCCAGCGCATAACCCTGGCCGCCGCCGATGACGCAATTGCCGCGTGCTACCTGCCGCGCATAGGCGCCGCCGCCTTCCACGCCGAGGCTGAAATTCATGAACACCGGCAGGGGCTCCGTCACCGCCATCTCCGGGTGGCCGGACTCCATCGGGACCGTGTCGCCAAACTGCGCGGCGATGGTGCCCGCCCAGGCACCCGCGCAGTTCAGCAGGTAGCGGGCGCGGACCTCCAGGGCCTGGCCAGAACGCAGAACAAACACCGAACCGTCATGCACTGCCTCGTCAACGCCGGCTTGCTCCCGCACATCCGCACCCAGCCGCCGTGCGGCCAGCGCAAAGGCCGGCGACACCAGGCGTGGATTTGCCTGGCCGTCCTCCGGACACAGGGAACCGCCCACCGCGGCCTTGCCCAGCCAGGGACAGCGTTCGCGCAAGGCCCGCACCGAGAGCATTTCCAGGTCCATGCCAAAGCCGCGCGTGCGCTCCCGGTAGGCCTCCAGCGAGGCCAGGTCGGCGTCGCTGCGTGCAATCTTCAGGTGGCCGGAGCGCAGGTATTCGCCCTCCGTGCCAATGAGCTCCGGCAAACGCGCCCAGAGGCCGTGCGCGCGCTGCGCCAGCGGCAGCTGGGCAGCGGGCCGGCCCTGGCGCCGAACACCGCCGTAGTTCACGCCGCTGGAGCGGGAGCCGCAGAGGTCACGCTCCAGCAGCGCCACCGACAGGCCCATGCGGCGCAGGAACAGGGCCGCCGAAGCACCCATGATGCCGCCGCCGATGATGGCCACGTCGGCGGAGATGCGTTCCTTCATGCGGCCTCCCCATCCGGCGGGATCATGGCTGCAAACGGCAGCGGCTTGATCGGCGCCTGCCCGCGCAGCCGGCCTACCGCGTCGGGTCCGGTGGTACAGGCGTGCGCCAGAATTTCCGCGGCGGCTGCACCACAGCTGCGGCCCTGGCAGCGGCCCATGCCCACGCGCGTCAGGGCCTTGAGTCGGTTCATCTCGCGCGCGCCGGTGTCCTGGCTGCACCGCCGCAGCTCGCCCGCCGTGATTTCTTCGCAGCGGCAAATCACCAGTTCGTCGGGCGCATGGGCGGCCCAGTCACGCGGGAAGGGAAAGGCGCGCTCCAGCCCGATGCGAAAGGCGGCCGTCCGCGCCAGCCGGGTTTCCAGCGTGGCGGCACGCGCGGCATCGATGGCATGGCCGGCGTCTGCCAGCAGCGCCAGCGCCGCGCGCTCGCCCGCCCACTCGGCGGCGTCGGCGCCCATGATGCCCGCACCGTCGCCCGCCAGGTACACCCCGGGCAGGCTGCTGCGTCCGGCTGCATCACACTCGGGCAGCGCCGCGCGCTGCAAGGTGTTGTAGCTGAAGCGGCAGCCCAGCAGGTCGGCCAGCTGGGTTTCGGAGCGCAGCGCATAACCGAAGCCCACGGCATCACAGGACAGCCGGTATTCGCTGTGCCCGTCGTGCCAGCACAGGCCGTTGACCTGCGCGTCGCCTGTGGCCCGCACCAGCCGCACGCCCTGGTGCACCGGCACACCGTGGGTGTGCAACCAGCCCAGGTAATAAAGGCCCTTGGCCAAAACCGCCGGCTGGCGCAGCAGGGACGGCAGGGCCGCCGCCTTGTCTTTGAAGCTGGCGGTGTCGAGCACCGCAACCACCTGTGCGCCGGCCTTCGCATACTGGTACGCCACCAGGTAGAGCAAGGGCCCGGTACCGGCAAAGACCACGCGCGAGCCGATCGCGCAGCCCTGGTATTTCAGCGCCACCTGCGCTGCGCCCAGGGTGTAGACGCCGGGCAGGGTCCAGCCCGGAAATGGCAACACACGGTCGGTCGCGCCCGTGGCGATGATGAGCTGGCCATAGGGCAGCGTGTCGGTGCGCCCGCGGTTGAGCAGGTCGAGCCGGCCGGCTTCGGCACTCCAGACCAGGGTGTCGGGCCGGTAGTCCACCCGGTCCAGGATGTCCGCCATGGCGGTGTGCAGGGCCTCGGCACGTCCGGCCTCAAACCCATACAGCGTGCGCTTGGACCGGTTGAAGCCGGCCGGCGGCTGGCGATAAATCTGCCCGCCCCAGCGCGGCGCTTCGTCAACCACCACCGGCCGCAGGCCGTGCGCAACCAGCGTCTGCGCGGCCCGCACACCCGCCGGCCCTGCGCCCACAATGACGGGCTGCAATGCTGTCATGTGAGGCCCCCTGTGCTGGTCATTTCGTCAGGGTCGCCACTGTTCAGTGGCACGGCCTCCACGCCTGTCACGAGGCGCATGCCCTCTTCAATCAGGGTGCCGCAGGCGCGCAGGCGCCGGCCCGACTCCGTGCTGACCCAGCAGTCCTGGCAGGCCCCCATCAGGCAAAAGCCGGCGCGCGCTTCTCCGCTGAATTCGCTGTTGCGCAGCTGAGCCGAATGTGTGAGCACCGCAGTCAGCACGGTGTCGCCGGCCAGTGCGGTCAGGGCCTGGCCGTTGAGCACAAAGCGCACCGGTGTGCGGCCGGTTTCGGCCACGCGTTTGAGCAGCCCCATGGTTTTTCCTGGAGCAAGGGGCGGGCTCATCGGTGGCCCACCAGGATCTTGTCAAGGCCGTACACGCGGTCCAGCACCAGCATGGCGACGGCCGTCAGCGCCACCATCAGCGCGGAGACGGCTGCCATCAGCGGGTCGATCGATTCGGTGGCGTACATGTACATGCGCACCGGCAGGGTCACGGTCGATGGGGCGGTGACAAAGATCGACATGGTCACTTCGTCAAAGCTGTTGATGAAAGCCAGCAGCCAGCCGCCGGTCACGCCGGGCAGGATCATCGGCAGCGTGATGCGCCGGAACACCGTGGCCTGGCTGGCGCCCAGTGACAGGGCGGCCTGCTCGGCACTGCGGTCGCTGCCTGCCACGGATGCCAGCACCAGGCGCAGCGCATAAGGCGTGATGATGACCACGTGCGCCAGCGCCAGCCAGAAGAAGCTGCCGGTGGCGCCTATCAGTGAAAAAGTGCGCAGAAGCGCCACACCCAGCACCAGATGCGGAATGATCAGCGGCGAGAGGAACAGGCCATTGAGGAAGTCGCGCCCCGGAAAACTGTGGCGCGCAATCGCCAGCCCGGCAGGAACGGCAAGCACCGTGGCCAGCGTGGCCGACAGGAAGGCCAGCCACAGGCTGTTCCGGAAGGACTGCACAAAATCGGAATGGGCAAACACTGCCCGGAACCAGCGCAGCGAGAACTGCGTGGTGGGGATGGTGAGCGTGTTCTCGGGCGTGAAAGCCACCACGCAGACGATGACCAGCGGCGCCATCATGAAGGCGATGACGAGGGCGTTGAAGAGGAGGGCGATGGGGCCGTTTTTTGACATAGCACTAACCCATTGATTTTTTGTAGGAGCGCTCAAGCACGCGGTTGTAGCTGAGCATCAACACCAGGTTGGCCAGCAGCAGCGTGAGTGCGATCGCCGCGCCCAGCGGCCAGTTGAGCTCGTGCAGGTATTCGTCGTACACCACGGTCGCCACCATCTTCAGGCGCCGCCCGCCCAGCAGACCCGGGATGGCAAAGGCGCTGGCGCTCAGGCCGAAGACGATCAGGCTGCCCGACAGGATGCCGGGGAGTACCTGCGGAAAAATGATGCGGCGCAAGGTGGTGAAGGGCGACGCCCCAAGCGACAACGCAGCGTCTTCCACGCCGGGGTCTAGCTTTTGCAGCGAGGTCCAGACCGGGATCACCATGAAAGGCAGCATCACGTGCACCAGCGCAATGATGACGGCCGCCTCGGTGTAGAGAATGCGCATGGTTGGCAGGCCCAGGGCGCGGATGGCCTGGTTCACCAGGCCCTCGGGCCCGAGCAGCATGCTCCAGCCGAAGGCGCGCACCACCACCGACACCAGCAGGGGCGCCAGTACCACCAGCAGCAGGATGGAACGCCACGGGCTGCGCATGCGGCTGAGCACATAGGCCTCGGGCGCGCCGACCAGCACGCAGATGAAGGTGGTCAGCGCCGAGATCCAGAAGGTGCGCCAGAAGATGCGGTGGTAGTAGTCGTCCGTCAGCACCGCGGCGTAGTGCGCCAGGGTGAAACTGTTCTTGACGCCGGTGGCGTGGTCGAACACCTGGAAGGACAGCACGGCCGTGAGGGCCAGCGGCACCAGCAGCAGGCAGGCAAACAGCAGGCAGGCCGGCGCCGACAGCAGCCACGGCGCGCGGGCGGTGCCGGGCCGGTGCGTGGCTGGCATCGGCATGGCAGCGTTCATGCCTGTGTTTCCAGCGCAGGGGCCGGCTCATGCGCCAGATGGCTGGCGCCGGGCAGCAGGCGCACCTGTTGCGCTGTCCAGTCCAGGCCGATATGCATGCCCTCTTCGGCGGGCGTCGCGCCGTCGTTGGAACAGACCACCACCAGCTCGCCGGCGGCGGTTGCCACCTGGTACAGCCACTGGCTGCCCAGGAAAAACCGCTGTCGCACGACACCTGCCAGGCGTCCCTGACCCGCGGGCACCAGGCGGATTTTTTCCGGCCGCAGGCTGAGCACCACCGCATCCCCCGTAGCCAGCCCGGGGGCCTCCACTTCCAGCGACACCGTGCCGAGACTCACGGTGGCGCAGGCCCCGGTGGCTGTCACATGGCCTTCCAGCAGGTTGGCCTTGCCGACAAAGCTGGAAATAAAACGCGTTTGCGGATGTTCGTACAGGCGATGCGGCTGGTCGATCTGCGTCACGCGCCCGGCTTCCATCACCACCACGCGGTCGCTGATGGACATGGCCTCGGTCTGGTCATGGGTGACCATCACGGTGGTGGTGCCGACCTTGCGCTGGATCTGCCGCAGCTCGAACTGCATTTCCTCGCGCAGCTTGGCGTCGAGGTTGGAGAGTGGCTCGTCGAGCAGCAGCACGGGCGGCTCGATCACCAGGGCGCGGGCCAGCGCGACCCGCTGGCGCTGGCCGCCCGACAGTTC
>CAZIYA010000073.1:0-13196 GCA_964543355.1 uncultured Polaromonas sp. | reverse complement strand
CGAACGACGCGGGCAGTTTTTCTTTCAGATAAGCCACCATGCGCTGCACCGTGTCGGCGTGGCCATGGGCGATGTCGATGGTGATGTAGTCGGGCGCCAGCCCCTCGGCCACCAGCTGGTTCACCGTGTCGTAGTCGGCCTGTTTGACGCCCAGCGAGATCGATGCGTAAAGTCCCCGGGCCGCCATGCTCCTGACAAAAGCCAGGTTGTCCAGGTCGAAGCGGTGCATGACGTAGAAATAGCCGTTTTGCGCCATCCACACGCTGATCGATTCATCGATCACCGTCTTCATGTTGGCGGGCACCACGGGGATGCGAAAGTGGCGGCCGCCCAGCGTGACGCCGGCGTCACATTCGGAGCGGCTTTCCACGCGGCATTTGCGCGGCAGCAGCAGGACGTTGTCGTAGTCGAAGATTTCCATGGATTCCAAGCCTTTAAAAACTGTTGGGAACAGAAGGCACTTGGATTGGACCGGCACTTGTGCGCAAACGCTGCGCAAACAAAAAACCGGGCGCAATTGCTTGGGCCCGGTGATTGATTCTAGGCGCTTGTGCGGGGGGCGAGGAGTTGCGGCGGCGTATAGCCGCCATACACAAACACGAATGCGCTTATTTACCGGTGCAGCGCGATTGCGCGACAGCCACCACGCGTCCCTGGGCATCTTCTACCCAGCCAATCACCTGGGCTCTATCGGTTTTCATGCCGGCCGGAATGTCCATGGAGCGGGATTCGATGAAGCGCAGGCGCTCTTTATTTGATAGCTGCTTGCGCCCGTCCCATATGGGCTGGATAAGGTTTCGGACCAGATTCCGGGGCACAGGCGAGCCTTCGGTGCCCGAAGGAAGGGTTTCCACCAGCGCGAGCCAGGCCGTCCAGGTCTGGGCGGCAGCCGGTGCAGGCGCCTGTAATTCTATTGATGCGCCCATGTAGCCGGAAACCGGCAAGCCACGTGCGACGCGCAGGCTACCGGTTCGCCCCTGCACCCGGGTTTTCCGGTTCAGGCTGGCGGGTGGCGGTGTGATGCCCAGCGCTTCCAGGCGCTTGAGTGCATCGCGGCTGGCCACCGCCGAGAGAGGCGCGTTTTCTCCCTGGCCGCCGGGCAGCACCCAGTCCAGGGTCACCGCGCCCCTGTCGGCGCGTGGTGTGGTCGGGTCGGTCCAGCAATCGGCGCAATCGGCGTTGATAAACCGTTCAAGCAGAACCACCGGCTGGCTCTGGCCGTCGCTGGAGCAGGACGACTGCGCACGCGTCATGCCGGCAAGACCGAGGCCCACCACCAAAAAGCAGGCAGACAGCCATACGGACCGCGGATAGCCCAAACCTGTAACCATGGAACCCCCAAAGCCGCCTATGTTCGCAGAAGCTGCGGGCGGGCGGGACTTTACGGGTTTCCCACCCGCAGCCACAGCGCGCCGCCCAGCATCAGCAGGCCTATCCAGCCGGTGGTGAAGCCCATGAGCAGGGCAGTGCGCCGGCCCGAGCGTGTCAATTCGAGGAAAGATGTCTTCATGCCGAGCGCTGCCACCCCGACGGTGAGGCAGGCCTGCGACGCCTGGCCCAGTCCGGTCTGCAGCGGGCCCGGCAGCCAGCCCAGCGAATGCCAGGCCGCCATCGCCAGAAAGAGCAACACAAAGCCGGGCACCAGGGGCGGGCGATGGCCGGCTGCCGGCAGCGCGGCGTGGCCTGGCTTATGAAAGGCCAGCGCCACACCCATGACAACCACGGCCAGCAGGCTGACCCTGAGCAGTTTGACGACGGATGCCGCATCTCCCGCTTCATTCCCCAGTGCATAACCGGCCACCACCACCTGGGCCACATCGTGAATGCTGCCGCCGATAAAAAGGCCGGCGAGTGCGGGTGGCAGCTGCAAAAAAGTGGCGACCAGCGGGTAGGCCAGCATCGCCACCGTGGACAGCAGGGTGGCCAGCACCACCACGGACAGGGTTTCGCGTTCCCGCGCTGCGTTCTGCGGCAGCACGGCAGCAATGGCCATGGCGGCAGAAGCGCCGCAAATGGCGGTAGCGCCGCCCGCGAGCACGCCCAGGGTGGCCGGCAGGCGCAGGCGCCGCGCCATCGCCACCCCCGCGAGCAGCGTGGTCGCCGCGCCGATGATGGTGATGACGACGATGGGCCAGCCCAGCGCGGCAATCTGGCTCAGGGTGATGCGTGCACCCAGCAGGCCCACACCCAGGCGCAAGAGGGGGCCGGCGCAAAAGCGAACACCAGGCGCCGTGCGGACTTCCGCGTGCAGGTGGTGCAGGGCCGTACCGAAGAGCAACGCATACAACATGGGCGTGCTGCCGTGCAGGCCGGCCACGAAGCTCGCCGCCAGGGCGATCAGCACACACAGGCCCGCGCCGGGCAACGCCAGCCCCCAGCTTTGCCAGGGAGGCATGCGCATGTAGCGCAGCATCATCGAGCGCATGCGGCCGGCGCTTTACTTGTCGACAAACGCGCGTTCGATGACGTAGTGGCCCGGATGGCTCATGTTGCCCTCGGCCAACCCCAGCTTGTCCAGAAGCGCCCGCGTGTCCTTGAGCATGGCCGGGCTGCCGCACAGCATGAAGCGGTCGTGCGCCGGGTCAAGCGCGGGAAGCCCTGCCTCACGGCACAACTGGCCGGTCTCCAGCAGCGTCGGAATACGCCCCTGGTGACGAAAGGCTTCGCGTGTGACGGTGGGGTAGTAGACCAGTTGCCGCGTGACCTGCTCGCCAAACCATTCGTTGCGCGGAAGTTCGGTCGTGATCAACTCGGCATAGGCCAGCTCCGCCACCTGGCGGCAGCCGTGCACCAGCACGACTTTTTCGAACTGCTCGTAAACCTCGGGATCGCGGATCATGCTCATGAAAGGCGCCAGCCCGGTGCCGGTGCCCAGCAGGTACAACGTGCGGCCGGGCAGCAGGTTCTGTGTCAGCAGCGTGCCCGACGCCTTGCGGCCCACCAGCACGGTATCGCCTGCCTGGATGTGCTGCAGCCGGGAGGTCAGGGGCCCCTCTGCCACCTTGATGCTGAGAAATTCAAGCGTTTCTTCGTAGTGGGGGCTCACCATGCTGTAGGCCCGCATCAGCGGGCGCCCATCCACATTCAGCCCGATCATGGTGAACTGCCCGCTCTGGTAGCGAAAGCCCGGGTCCCGGGTGCAGGTGAAGGAAAACAGCCGGTCCGTCCAGTGGTGCACCGTCAGGACTTTCGCCTCGAAGAAGTTGCTCATGCAGGGCCTCCCAATGAAAGTTCGTGCAGATAGGGCCAGGGGTAGATGCCCCGGTCGTGGCCGTCGCTGAACCCCAGGTTCAGCCCTTTGTCGCCCACGGGCTCGATCGCCACCAGGCGCAACGCCGGGTCGGCCTGGGTGGGCAGCGTGCCGCTTCGCCGCAGTTGCTCGCAGCCGCCGCAACGGCACCGCAATCGCAGCAAGCTGTGCGAGAGGTGGCCCACGCTGCCGTCCGGCCAGGCGATTTCGAGCACCCCGCTGCGGCGGTGGTCGGTGATGTCGGAGGGGTAGATGTGGTTCATGGTTTTGGGGCGGCCGAGGCTACAGCGCCTGACGGGTCGCGTTCAGGTTCAGATCAGTTCGCCGACGCCCCTGGCATCGACATCGACCGCAAAACCCTCCAGGCCACCGCTGTCGAGCTCGTTGCCCATGGCGGCCAGGCTTTCTTCGCGGATCAGGTTGCGCAGCTTGTGCAGAACCTGCGTGAAGGCCACCGAAGACATCATCTCGGCGGTTCGCGGGCGCGGCAACGGAATTTCGATCTCTGCCTTGATGCGCCCTGGGCGGGCCGTCATCACGTACACGCGGTCCGAGAGGAAAATGGCTTCTTCTATGTCGTGTGTGATGAACAACACCGACAGGCGCATGCGCTGCCACATGTTGGTGAGGATCTGCTGCATCACCACGCGGGTCTGCGAATCCAGCGCGCCGAAAGGCTCATCCATCAGCATCACCTGCGGGCTGGTGGCCAGCGCACGCACGATGCCCACGCGCTGCTTCATGCCGCCGGAGAGCTGGTCGGGGTAGTGATTCTCAAAGGCCAGCAAACCCGCCAGACCGAGCAGGGTGCGTGCGGTGGTTTCGCGCTTGTTCGGTGCAACGTTTTGCATCTTCAGGCCGAACTCGACGTTCCGCCGAACCGACATCCACGGAAACAGGGAGTACTGCTGGAACACCACGCCGCGGTCGGAGCCGGGGCCGGTGATCTTCTGGCCGTCGAGCAGCGCTTCGCCCTGTGTGGCCTGGCTGAAACCAGCCACCACGTTGAGCAGGGTGGATTTTCCGCAGCCCGAAGGCCCGATGATCGAGACGAACTCGCCCGGCGCCACATAGAGAGAGACATCGTTGATGGCGTGAACACGCTGCTGCGCGCTGCCAAAGACCATGCTGAGCTTGCGTACCTCGATATGGCCGCTGCTGTGGGTGGGGTTCATGAACGACCTCCGAGCTTCGAAAATTCAAGCCAGGGCATGAGGAGTTTGCCCGCAATACGGATGAACCAGCTGCACAGCAGGCCGAGCACGCCGATGGTGATCATTCCGAGCACGATGTCGGCGTAGGCGATCAGCGAATAGGCTTCCCAGGTGAAGTAGCCGATGCCGAATTGGCCCGAGATCATTTCGGCTGCAATCAGCGACACCCATGCCACGCCCATGCCCACGGCCAGGCCGGTGAAAATCTGCGGCGCGGCGCCCGGCAACACCACGTGCCACATGATCTGGCGCTCGCGGGCACCCAGGCATTGGCCGGCACGCAGCAGCACCGAGTCCACCGCCTGCACGCCGCTCACCGTGTTCAGCAGGATGGGGAAAAAAGCGCCGATGAAGGTGATAAAGACGATGCTCACCTCGTTGTCGGGCCACAGCATGATGGAAATCGGTACCCATGCGATGGCTGGAATGGGTCGCAGTGCTTCCATCGCGGGGAACAGCAGTTCGTGCATCCGCCGGTAACGCCCGATCACCAGGCCGATGGCCACGCCGAGCACGCCAGCCAGCGCAAAGCCAATAAAGATACGGCGCAAGCTCATGCCCACGTTGGTGATGAATTTGCCGTTGCTGCCTGCCTGCACGACGGACTGCCATACGTCGGCCGGGGTGGGAATGTTCGCGAAGCGGATGTAGAAGTCGACCCGGTAAGTCGTGACGAGATGCCAGAACAACACCATGCCGCCGAGCGAGCACACCGCCAGCACGGCCGCAAGGCCCTGCCGCCGTACCCAGCCGCCCAGCCAGGCCACGGCACCATGGGGCGGCGCGGCCAGGTGGGGGCGGGGTTCGTGCCCGATTCCAGGCAGTTTGACAACCTCGGCCAGGTGATTCTGGGCCACGGCCGGCTCGGCCGCGACCCGGGTGGCAAAGGCTTCTGCGTCCTTGACGCTGCGCAGTGGGGCACTGGACATGGTGGGCTCCGGAAAACCGCTCAGAAAGGGGCCGACGCGATCGTCAGGGCTTCGCTGTAGTTGGCGAGCTTGCCGCCGATTTTGGCTGCGTGACTCTCGGCGTCCTTCTTCAGCAGGAAAGGCACGATCACCGGTTTTTTGGCGTCGCTTGCGTTGATGGCGTAGAAGGCCTTGTCGGCAAACACCTTGATGCCCAGGGCGTGGTCGATGAGGTAGGCCACACGGATCTTCTTGCCCGCACTTTCGAGCTTGGCGATGGCGCCTAGCGTGCACAGCGGCGAGGCGTGCGGCTCCACACCCGCGCCGTCAATCCACACTTCGCCAGCTTCCTTGGGCCGCGCGACAGGGGTCTTGCACAGCTTGTCGGTGCCGGTGATGTCGAACGCTGCCATCGTCTGCTTTTGTGCGTCGTAGTCGAGCTTGACCTGCTTGAATGCTTCGCGCACGTAGGTTTCGTTGACCCAGGCGTTGATGTCAAGCGGTTTCACGCGTTTGAGGTCTGTGAGAACGCCGTGGCCGATCTTGATCGTGTCGAGCCAGCGCGGTTTGATGGTCGGGTCGAGCGTATGGATGCCGCCCGGGCCGAGGTAGAGGTAAGCCACTTCCTTCTCGATCTTGGTCCACTCTTCCACCTTGGTTGCGGCGCGCACCGGGTCGGCCTTGAGCCAGGCGTTGGCTTCCATGAGCGCGCGGATGTAGGCCACCACCACCTCGGGGTACTGCTCGGCGAAATCCTTGCGCACGATCACGCCGTGGAAGGTGGGCACATTGGTCTGCACGCCGTCGAAGATCTTGCGTGCAAAGCCACGGTAGGGCAGCAGGTCGGCGAAGGGCACGAAGTCGGCATGCGCGTCGATCTTCTTTTCCTGCAGGTTGGTGGTGCCCACTTCGGGGCTTTGGCTCACGAGGCTGAAGAAGTCGGGCGGCAGGTTGCGTGACTGCAGCGCCTGCAGCACCATGCCATGCGCCGCGGAGCCAAAGGGCACCGAGACGACCTTGCCCTTGAGGTCGGCGAACTCGTAGTAGGGCGAATCCTTGTGCACCACGATGCCGTTGCCAGAGCCGAAGGTGTTGTAGGCAATGGTGGCTATGAGCTGGGTTTCGTTGCCCGGCTGCGACTGGCCGGTGGCGCCCGCCACCAGCAGCGGGTAGTCGCCCATCATGCCGATTTGCAGTTTTTTGGCCATCATCCCGTTGATGATGGGTGGACCCGACGTGGCGTTCTGCCAGTCGAGCTTGAACTCGATGTCCTTGTACTTGCCGGTCTTGGGCAGGTACTTTTCGATCAGCTTCATTTCCTTCAGAACCACGCCACCGGTGACGGTGTTGGTGGTGGTGTTCTGGGTGCCGATGCCGATGGTCACCACCTGTTTGGCCTGGGCCGCCGCCAAGCCGGGCAGCAGCGCAAGGGCCAGAAGCAGGGTGGGTCGCCAGCGCGGCGTTGCAAGCTTGGCGTGAAGGGACGAAAGGGCAGAAAGATAAGAAGTCATCATGATCTCCAGGCTGGTTTCACAAGTCCGCGGGGTCGGTATCGCAAGTTCGGTACCACGTCTGTCTCCTTCGGCGAATCAGGCGCTCTCGGTCAGCAGCGCTCTTTTGTCCTGTCGGCTCGCCCAGTCGTCGGCATCAGGCAGGGGCTCCCGCGACTGGGTGATCAGCGGCCATTTCGCGGCCAGTTCCGTGTTGAGTGCCAGGTATTCCAGCTGCCCGGCGGGCAGGTCTTTTTCCTCGACGATGGCCTCGACCGGGCACTCCGGAATACAGACGCCGCAATCGATGCAGACTTCCGGATCAATCACCAGGAAATTCGGTCCTTCGTGGAAACACTCCACGGGGCAGACAGCCACGCAGTCGGTGTATTTGCAGCGTATGCAGGCCTCGGTGACAACGTGCGTCATGGCAGGGCTCCCGTAGCGATGGCTCCGCTCATCTGGATGCTGGCCAGGGCCAGCTTGGCGAGCTTGCGCACATCAGGGTCGTTGTCGTGGAGTGCACGCTCCAGGTGCGTGATGGCCCGCGGATCACCCACTTCGCCCAGTGCAATCACCGCCTCCTTGCGCAGGTTGCTCACCGCATGCTGCAGGGCCTGGCAGAGCACCTCGACACCGCCCCTGGCCTTGAGCTTGCCCAGGCTGCGGGCCGCCTTCACGCGGACCTGCCAGTAGTCGTCGTCCATCGCACGCACCAGATCCGGGACGCCCAGCGCAGAGCCCAGCTTGGCAAAGGTGGTGGCTGCTTCCTCGCGCACCTGCCAGGCCGGGTCGGTGAGGGCCCGGCTCAGCGCAGGGTGGACGCTGATCTCGGACGACTCGCCGGCGTAACCGAGGGCGCCCACGGCAACACGGCGCACTTCCGGGTCCGCGTCATGGACGGCGGCCTGGGTCAGGGTGCCGATGGCCTGTGGATTTTTCAGGTAGCCCAGCACGCCCACGGCAGCGCGCCTGACCATCGCGTCTTCATGCTGCAGGGCGTGCAGGGCCGGCTCGAAAGCTTCGTTGACCCGCAGGGCGCGCACGGCGTGCAGCGCGGCGGCCCGCACGCCGGGGTCGGTATCAACAAGATAGGGCAGCAGCGGGGTGGCCGAGGCCGGCTGCTTCAACTCGGCCAGGGTGTAGGCGACGGCTTCGCGCACTTCGGCGGAGCTGTCCTTGAGCAAGGGCACCAGTTGCACCAGTACTTCGGCTTCCTCGAAACCTTCCAGCGCCTTCGCGGCCTCCAGGCGGACTTGCGCATCGGTGTCGGCCAGGGCCGCGGTAAGCAGCGGGGCCACATCGTCTTCCTCGTCGGTATACGGCAGGTCGATCACCGCGATACGGCGTACGCCGGCATCGGGGCTGCGCAGGCGTTCATGGATGCTGGCGGGGGTGGTCATGGCATTCATGGTCGGTACCTCAGCGCACCAGGTAGGGAATGTTGACGTGCACCGCGCCGGTGGGGCAGTCCTTTTCGCAGGGCATGCAGTACCAGCATTCGTCGAACTTCATGAAGGCCTTGTTTTTCACCAGGTCGATGGCCAGAACGTCCAGCGGGCAGACATCGACGCAGACGGTGCAACCCTTGTCGGCGATGCATTTGTCTTCGTCGACAACGACGGGGGCCTGGGTGCGGGTGATGGCGATGGTCATGGTGTTTCTCCTGGGGTGGGGGTCAAGCGGCCTGGGCGGGACGGGCAACACGCAGGCGCTGGTAGGCGGACTTTTCCTGCTCGTTGAGTTCGACCACGTAAGGTTCGATCGCACGTTTGCGGAACACGGCGTTGCCTTTTGCGTCACTGGTGACATTGGTGTGGCAAAACCAGTTCTCGTCGTCTTTTTCCGGATGGTCCACACACAGGTGGTACAGGCCCCAGCGGCTTTCGGTGCGGAACAGGGAGGCGCGGGCCGCCAGTTCGGCGCAGTCGCGGATGGTGTGGGCTTCCATGGCGCGCATCAGCTCATGCGGGTCGGCGGCGATCATGGAATCCAGGTCTTCGCGGATCTCGTCGAAGCGCTGCAGGCCGATTTCCATCTTGCGCGTGACCTTGGGCGGCTGCAGGTAGTCGTTGACGATGCGGCGGGTCTTGTATTCCACCTGGAAGGGGGTGAGGCCTTCGCTGCGCGACAGGGGCGCCAGCATGCGTTCACGTTCGGCCTGCACCTTGTCCTGCTCGAAACGTGGTTGTTCGATACCCGACACATAGTCGGCCGCGTTTTCACCGCAGAACTTGCCGTAGACAAAAGCGCCCAGCATGTAGTTGTGTGGAATGCTGGCGCAGTCGCCGGCGGCGTACAGCCCGGGGATCGAGCACTCGCCCTTTTCGTTGGTCCAGATGCCGGAGGCGCTGTGGCCGCTGCAAAAGCCGATCTCGGAGATGTGCATCTCGATCATGCTCTTGCGGTAGTCCGTGCCCCGCCCTTCATGGAAGCGGCCGCGGCTGGGCCGCTCGTTGGTGTGCAGGATGTGCTCGATCTCCGAGATGGTTTCTTCTGCCAGATGGTCCAGCTTGAGGAACACCGGTCCCTTGCCGCCTTCGAGTTCATTGAAGAACTCCATCATCATCTGGCCGCTCCAGTAGTCGCACTCGATGAATCGCTCGCCGGCATTGTTGGACGTGTAGCCGCCGAAGGGCCCAGTCACGTAGGCGCAGGCGGGGCCGTTGTAGTCCTTGATCAACGGGTTGATCTGGAAACACTCCAGGTTGGTCAACTCGGCGCCCGCGTGATATGCCATGACATGGCCTTCGCCGCTGTTGGTGGGGTTCTCATAAGTGCCGAACAGGTAGCCTGAAGCCGGCAGGCCCAGTCGGCCGGCGGCGCCGGTGCAGATCACGACCGACTTGGCCTTGATGACATAAAAATCCGCGGTGCGGCAGTCGAAACCCATGACGCCGGCGACTTCTCCGGAGGGGCCGGTGAGCAAGCGGGTGACCACCACGCGGTTGGTGATCTCGACACGCGCCCGCTTGAGCTGCCGGTACAACACGCGTTTCATGTGGTGGCCTTCCGGCATGGGCAACACGTAACTGCCCAGGTGGTGCACCTTGCGCACCGCGTAGTCGCCGGTTTCGTCCTTCTCGAACTTGATGCCCCACTTGTCGAGCTCCTCGATCATGGCGAAGCTGTTGGCGGCATAGGCGTACACGCCCTTCTGGTCGACCACGCCGTCGTTGGCGATGGTGATTTCCTTGGTGTATTGCTCGGGCGTGGCATGGCCGGGAATAACGGCGTTGTTCAGTCCGTCCATGCCCATGGAGATGGCGCCGCTGCGCTTGACGTTGGCCTTGTCCACCAGGAGGACACGCAGCTTCGGGTTCTTTTCCTTGGCCTTGACAGCCGCCATCGGTCCGCCGGTGCCTCCGCCGACCACCACAATGTCGTACTCGAGTTCAATCGTTTTCATGTGTGCCTTTCGGTTCAAACGTGCTGGACAGGAACGCGATCGACGCGAACCCGGTACTGGAATGCGTCGCCGCGGTAATAGAGGTGCTCATAGTCCATGGGTGTGCCGTCGCTGGTGTGGGTGGTGCGCTCGATGACCAGCACGGGCGAACCCTCTTCCACACGAAGCTGGGTGGCCAGGGTGTCATCGGCCAGCGTGGAGCCGATCTGCAGATCGGCGTGGCCGAGCGACAGCCCATAGTCGTTTTCGAGAATCACAAAGACGTCGCGTGTGGCGAGGTCTTCCCTGGCAAGCCGGTTGCCCAAGGCTGTCGGCAGGTAGGTGACGTCCAGTGAAATCGGCTCGCGGTTGAGGAAGCGCAGCCGCTGCAGTTCGGTGACGCGTGCCCTTTTCGGCAATTGAAGCCGCTCCTGTACCTGAGCCGTGGGCGTGACGGTACGAATCGAGACAACGCGGGCAAAGGTTTCGTAGCCCATCTGGCGCATCGCTTCGCCAAAACCTTGCAACCGGCCCAGATCCTGGAAGGCCTTGGGCTTGGAGACAAAGGTACCCTTGCCGTGCATGCGAAAAATCAGGCCTTCGTTCTGCAGGTCGTTCAGCGCCTGGCGTACCGTGATGCGGCTCACGTTGAAGAGAGACATCATTTCGCTTTCCGAGGGCATCTGCTGGTGCGGCTGGTAACTGCCGTCAAGAATGCGTGCCCGCAGGATGTCCTTGATCTGCGCATACAAGGGCGTGGGCGATTCGGGTTGCATGACCGCTTCAGCCGCGGGCTGCGGACTGTCCGGGACCGCGTGCAGGGAGGTGTTGCGAAGCCTGGGATTCATGGGATCACCAACTTGTTATGACAAGTTATGCTGAGCAAAAGCCATGCCAGCCGAAAACAGGCCTTCCAGGGCTTCCTGATATCTATAAAGGTGCGTAAAACCCGCCATTGGTCGGGACAAAAGCCCGCGGCTTGCGCACTTCCAGTGCATGACGCGGTGCAAGCGCACAAAAATATGGCTGCCGCCGCAATGCCCGGCGGTGCAATCGTTACCAGGCCTGTACCTGCTCTATATAAATGAGTGGTGTCGGTCGGGGCCGTAGTAAAAGTTTGTACCCGCGTGCGCGCGGTGGTACCCTGCGGGTCCTTCTGTAACTACAGGCATGTGCTGCACATGTGTCTGTACCCAACCGGCTTCCCCATGAACGAAACCCCGATTCCCTCCTGTGACGTGCTTGTTGTGGGTGGCGGCCCCGCCGGTTCCACCATTGCAGCCTTGCTGGCCGCGCAGGGCCGCGACGTGGTGCTGCTTGAAAAAGCGCACCATCCCCGGTTTCACATCGGCGAATCGCTGCTTCCGGCCAATGTGGAACTTTTTGAACGCCTGGGTGTGCGCGACCAGGTGGACCGCATCGGCATGCCCAAATGGGGCATTGAGTTTGTGTCACCCGAACACGCACATTGCAGCTACATCGAATTCGCCGATGCCTGGGACAAATCAATGCCTTCGGCCTGGCAGGTGCGGCGCTCCGACCTGGACGAGCTGCTCTTCCGCAACGCAGCGACGCGCGGGGCCAAAACACTGGAAGGTTGCACCGTGCGCGACGTGAGCTTTGACGCAGAGGGCGCCACGGTCCAGGCCGAAATGGACGAAGGTGCGAAACGCAGCTGGCGAGCCCGCTTCGTGGTGGATGCCTCCGGGCGCGACACGCTGCTGGCGAACAAGCTTCGCTCCAAGGCCAAAAGCAGGGAACACAACAGCACGGCCCTGTTTGGCCACTTCACCAACGTCGAGCGGCTGGAAGGCAAGCGCGAAGGCAACATCAGCATCTGCTGGTTCCCGCACGGCTGGTTCTGGTTCATTCCGCTGGCCGATGGCACGACCAGCGTCGGCGCGGTGTGCTGGCCGTACTACCTGAAGTCGCGTGAGAAGCCGCTGCGCGAGTTTTTCATGGACACCATCGCCCTGGCACCGGAGCTCAAACGGCGCCTTGCCAAGGCCACGCTGGTCGATGATGCGGTGCATGCGACCGGCAATTTTTCCTACAGCAGCACCCACGCCACCGGCGACCGCTACCTGATGCTGGGGGATGCGTATACCTTCATTGACCCGATGTTCTCGTCGGGCGTGTACCTGGCCATGCACAGCGCTTTCGATGGTGCCGAGCTGGTGGCTATCGCGCTTGACCAGCCGGCTGACCTGCCTGCGATGCGCAAAAGCTTTGAGGCCATGATGCGCAAGGGCCCGGACGAGTACTCGTGGTTCATCTATCGAGTGACCAACCCGACCATCCGCGAGATGTTCATGCATCCCGCCAACCCGCTGCGCGTCAAGGAAGCGCTGCTGTCACTGCTGGCTGGAGACATTTTTGGCAAGACGCCGTTCTGGGGGCGTCTGCGGATGTTCAAGGCGATTTATTACGGCATCTCACTGGCGAACTTCCGCCGCACCTGGGCCGGCTGGAAGCGTCATCGCATGGCCATTCGCGACGTGGGCGCGCTCAAGGGCGAGACCATCCTGAAGACGGACGGCAGCTAAGGGCAGGCGCGTCAGGACTTATGCCTGCGCGCGGCGGCGGGACCTGTGTTCTTTCTACAATGGGAGAATGTCCCCAGAAGTCCCCAGCTCCCCCCTCCTGCAAAACCTCAACCCGGAGCAACTCGCAGCGGTCACACTGCCCAACACGCATGCCCTGATCCTGGCCGGCGCCGGTTCCGGCAAGACGCGGGTCCTGACCACCCGCATCGCCTGGCTGCTGCAAAACGGCTACGTTTCGCCCGGCGGCATCCTGGCCGTGACCTTCACCAACAAGGCCGCCAAGGAGATGTTGACGCGCCTGTCGGCCATGCTGCCGGTCAACGTGCGCGGCATGTGGATAGGCACCTTCCACGGCCTGTGCAACCGCTTTTTACGCGCGCATTACAAGCTCGCCAACCTG
>CAZIYA010000072.1:0-13365 GCA_964543355.1 uncultured Polaromonas sp. | reverse complement strand
CACATAGATGCCGGGCAGGTGGATGTCGTCAGGCGCCAGCTCGCCGGTGGCGACGATGCGCTCCACTTCCACGATGCAGATCCTGCCCGCCATGGCTGCGGCGGGGTTGAAATTGCGCGCCGTCAGGTTGAAGCGCAGGTTGCCCGAGCGGTCGGCGATGTCGGCCTTGACCAGCGCCACGTCAGGCACCAGGGAACGCTCCATCAGATAGGTTTCGCCGTCGAACTCGCGCAGCTCCTTGCCTTCGGCCACGAGAGTACCGACACCAGTTTTCGTGAAAAATGCCGGAATGCCGGCGCCGCCGGCGCGCAGCTTCTCGGCCAGCGTGCCCTGTGGCGTGAACTCCAGCTCAAGCTCACCGGCCAGATACTGGCGTTCGAACTCCTTGTTCTCGCCCACATAGCTGGAGATCATTTTTTTGATCTGCCGTGTCTCGAGCAGCTTGCCCAGGCCGAAGCCATCGACGCCCGCGTTGTTGGAGATCACGGTGAGGTTTTGGACCTGGCTGGCCTTCAGCGCCTCAATCAGCGCCTCGGGAATGCCGCACAGGCCAAAACCGCCCACGGCCATCAACTGGCCGTCCTTGACGACGCCCTTCAGGGCTTCGGCAGCGGAGGGAAAAAGTTTGTTCACAAAAATCTCCTGCAGAACTTCAACACCAACTTCAAAAGCCTTACGATACTACTTATCAGCATACGTAGTTATCCCTAAAGTCAAACCCGCACTCCCGCTTGCCGCCATGGACATCGATTACCGCCTGGCCTTCGACATGGCCCCCGTGGGCCTGGTGCTTTCGCGCAACCGGTCCATTGTCGACTGCAACCAGCATGTGTGCGAAATGTTCGGCGCCACGCGCGAGCAGCTGATCGGCCAGTCTTTCCAGATTCTCTACCCCAGCGCGGACGAATATGAGCGCACGGGTGCACGCATGCTGCCCATCCTCAATGCGAAAGGCCACTACGCGGACGACCGCATCATGAAGCGGGTCGACGGCCGGCTCAAGGGTGAAACCTTCTGGTGCCATGTGACCGGACGCGCGCTGAACCGTGCGGCGCCACATGAGTCCGGCATCTGGACCTTCGAGGACCTCAGCTCCCGCCGGCCCGTCAAGGCCGAACTCACCGCGCGCGAACGCGAGGTCGCCGCGCACCTGATGGACGGACTGACGTCCAAGGAAATCGGCCGCGCCCTGGTCATCAGCCACCGCACGGTGGAGATCTACCGGGCCCGCCTGATGCGCAAGTACAAGGCATCAACAACCGCTGACCTGGTGCACAAGCTGATGGCGGGCTGAGCCCATACGCTCATTTATTAATAGCAACTCCCGCTTTCCAGCAAAGGGCTGGCGGCTTCCTAGATCATGACCCTGGAAACACGCACGGGCCTGTCGTCCAGCTTGTCCTGCGCGTAGCTGCCGCCCGTCGCAGCCAGCTGGTCGAACGGCAGGGCCTGCTTGACCAGCACCACGGTGCACGGCGCTGCCATGGCGACCCGGACGGGAACCGTGGCCAGCAGCCGCTGCATCTGCAACCCGTGGGTGGCCGCGCCCATCACGATCATGCTGACATGGTTGCCTTGTGCATAACGCAGCAGGGCCTGGGCAACGTCACCATTTTCGAGGATGTGGAAGGACACCGTCTGGCCGCTCAGGTCCAGCGGCTGGGCCCATTGCCGCAGCATACCGAGGTAGCGCCGGTGCACCGTGGTCTCGCTGGAGGCGGCGTCGTGGCCCGGCGTTTCACCCGGGTTGATGACACTCACGCAGGCCAGCCGTGCACCGGGCACGGTGCCGAGCGCACGCGACACCGCCTCGCGCAGAGAGTACAGGATGGCATCACTCACGTCGCGGTTGGGAACAGCCACCATGATGATGGGCACCTCGTCAATCTGCCGTGACGGCAGCGCGCTCGGCTGGTAGTGCATGCCGGCGGCGCGCACCCAGCGTTTGAGATGCGCCCAGAACCCGGTGGACCGGACGCGGCGCCCGCGGTCGGTCACCTGCACCTGCTGCGGATGGGACAGGTCGAAGGCCAAGTGCGCGGCAGACGCATAACGCTGCGCGGCCTCCGGTTCCAGGCAGCGCAGGATCACTTCCTGCAGCCATTCGGGCAGTTCCGGTCGCCACTTGCGCGGCGGCACCGGGTCCATCCACAGGCGCTGGCGCAGTCCGCCGCGGGTCTGCGGATTGCCAAAAGGAAGCTCGCGCGTGGCCAGTTCGTACAGCATGACGCCGATGGCAAAAATGTCGCTGCGCGGGTCGCCGCGCATGCCCACCACCTGTTCGGGCGCCATCCAGGTGGGCGATCCCACAGCGGGACGCAACTCCTCGGCCAGCAGATCCGGATAGTGGGCGTGGCAGGACAAACCGAAGTCGAGCAGTACCGCACTGCCGTCCGGCCGCATCACCACATTGGCCGGCTTGAGGTCCAGGTGGCAGACGTCCTGCAGGTGCAGGCTGTGAGCGGCCTGCGCCACGGCCGCGCCCAGCCGGGCGATCTCTTCAGGCGGCAGCGGTGCGGCATCGTCGTCCAGCCATTGCTGCAGGGTGCGCCCGGGCACATGCTCCATGACCAGGTAGGGCAGCTTTGCCAGGTCACCGGTGGCCACCAGGCGCGGCACGTTCGGCCCCGTGAGCACGGACAGGATTTGCAGCTCCACCTCAAACCCGACGATGTTCTCCGCGCCGTCACCCTCGGTCATGCGCGGCACCTTCATGACCATGGGAAATGGTTCGCGCTGTACAGCGCCCGCATAAGCGACCTGGTAGATGTGGGCCATGCCACCGGCATGCAGGCAGTCGCCTACCCGGAAGCCGTCAATCACCGTCCCGGGGTCCAGCAGCGTCACAAGCCCCGCTCCAGCCGGTTCGCAAAAACCTCCGGCAGCCCCGAGGCCCGGACATCGGCCGCAGCCGCTAGGTGGTCATAGGCGACCCGGTGAAAGGTCAGTTCGGCGCGGGCTGCGTCGAAAATCGCATACATCGCGTCGGTGTCCCCATCACGCGGTTGTCCGACCGAGCCCACGGTGGCAATCCAGCGGCGATGCGGCGGCACCGGAATGGTGGCGCCCGAGGTCGGCGCAAAACGCAGGAGCTTCTGGCCCGCGCCCCGGAAATAAAGGGTCTGCTGGTGCACGTGCCCGCCAAAGACATAACGCACGTGCGGGTCTGCGCAGGCCGCATGGAGGCTGGCCTCGGCACGGTGTCCGCTGTCGACATACAGCCAGCGCTGCGGCGCGTCGGCGCTGGCGTGCACCAGAAACGCAGCGCCGTCGGCGGCGGTCAGCGGCAAGCCGGCCAGGAAGTCCAGGTCGGCGGGCTCCAGTTGCGCCCGGGTCCACGCCGCACCGCCCGCGTCCATCGTGCCGGCCTGGTCGAACGGAGCCGCCGCCAGCGCGTCGTGGTTGCCCTGGAGAACGATGGCACCCTTCTGCGCCAGTTCACGCACCCGGCGCACCACCTGCGCAGGCTGCGCCCCGTAACCCACCAGATCGCCGAGCACGGCGAAACGCTGCGCGCCCTGGGCGGCGGCGTGGTTTATGCAGGCGTCGAGCGCGCGCAGGTTGGCATGAATGTCGGACAACAGGGCAATTTTCATAGGTCGTTGCGGACATCATCGGCCTTGAACCTGATGCGAGGCTTGCAATCGGGAACAGTGCCGCCAGCGCACAGGAAGGCAGCCACACCCAACGCCCAGATAGCTATCATATTAATAGCTGTCCGCGCCCGCATTCATTGGGCTGGAAACCAAAAATACTTCAAAACAGAGGCTGATCCCCGTCAACGCGCCGGTAGCCGGGCGCTGCCTGCCTGCAGGCTCAGAGAACGCCCGGATCGGGCTCCCGGCGGATGGATTCCCGGGAGCGGTGGTCGCGCAGCTTGTCCAGTGTGTGTTCGAGCAAACGCTTGAGCTTGTCGCTGGCGCCACGGAAAGCCAGGTCCTGGCTGGAGGCGTCGTGGTTCACGGCCACCGGCTCGTGGTGCGCGAGCCGGGCTTCCATCATGCAGCGCTTGTGGTCGGTGCTGACCTTGCCGCTGTTCTCGTCGCTCATGTGCACCTCGATGCGGGTGATGTCATCCTTGAAGCGGCTTAGCGACGCGTTGAGTTCTGTGCTCGCCCACCGCTCAAACGACTCACCGGTGTGGATGGTGTGGTTGGCGTTGACTTGAATTTGCATGCGTTTTGTCCTTTCATGAGCAGCAGCGTGCGGCGCAGGGGCCGGTTGCCGCGACGCCGCCAGAGTGACGGCTGGAAAATTCATTGTGCGCCTGCAAGCCGCGCTGGCTGTAGTCCTCGTTCGCATGCCCGGGTAAGGCCCGCATTTGTTGAAAGCTGGCGGCCCATAGCACTTTCCCCACCCCATCCAGCCACGGTCTGAAGTTCCAGCGGCCACGCAGTCGCTATCAACTCAATAGCTGCTTGCGCCCGCCGTCATTGGGCCAAATGCCAAAATGACCAACACCCGAAACTCAAACAGCCTTGGGAGCGTCCACCACCTCCGCGGCGGTACGGAAAGCCTCCACCGCAGCGGGCAGGCCGCAGTAAATGCTGGCGTGCAGCAGCACCTCCTGCAACTCCTCGGGCGTCACGCCGTTGTTGAGTGCGCCGCGCACATGGCCCTTGAGCTCATGCTGCTTGCCCAGCGCCGTCAGCATGGCCACGGTGATCAGGCTGCGTGTCTTCAGGTCCAGACCCGGCCGCTGCCAGACGTCGCCCCAGGCATTGCGCGTGATGTAGTGCTGGATGGGTGCCGAAAACGCCGTCACCTTGCCAAGGGCATGGGCCACGAAGTCTTCGCCCATCACCTGTTTGCGTGTGGCCAGGCCTTTGTCGAAATCCTTGTCTGCGGGTGGGGTCACGGCGGTCTCCTGAAAAACCTGGAGGATAGTGGAAACGGAAAAACCCGCCGGGCTCCCCCGGCGGGTTGCTATGCACGCATAGTCTCGCGGCCAGCGGGTCAACCCGCGTGCCACTGCGCCAGGTTGGCCAGCATCGCCAGCAGGCCCGCGGCGTTGATGGCAGCGCCGACGGAGAGGCGCAGCGCCTTCATGCGACGGCCTCTTTTGCCACGGACAACGGCTTGGCTGCCTGGGCACTCGCCGCCGCCAGGGCCGACAGCTTGCGCGCCACCGCGGCGCCATAGGCCGGGTCAGCCTTGGTGAAATGGCCGATCTGCACCTGCTGGACGTCCCGGCTCACGTCCTTCAGGGCACCCGCGATGTTGCTGGTCAGCCGGTCCTGCGCGTCCGGCTTCATCACGCGGAACAGGTTGCCCGCCTGGGTGAAGTCGTCCGAGGCGCCACGCTCGTCATACCGCCCCGCCATACCGTTGAGCGCCAGGCCCGCGTCGCCATGGCCCAGCCCGCCCGGCGAAGTGCCGGCCGCCGCGACGGTCTCGTAGTTTTGCGCAGAACCGCCGTTGTCGATCGCCATCTGGCCGTCGCGCTGCTGGTTGTGGAAAGGGCAGCGCGCGCGGTTGACCGCCAGGTGCTGGTGATTGGTGCCCACGCGGTACAACTGCGCGTCGTGGTACGCAAAGAGGCGTCCCTGCAGCATCTTGTCGGGGCTGTAGCCCATGCCCGGCACGATGTTGGCGGGCGAGAACGCCGCCTGTTCGACGTGCGCATGGTAGTTGTCGGGGTTGCGGTTGAGCTCAAGCACGCCGACGGGAATGCGCGGGAAATCTCCATACGGCCAGACCTTGGTCAGGTCAAACGGGTTCCAGCCCGTCCGGCTTTCCCAGGCCACGGCTTCGGCCTCGGTCATGACCTGGATGGACACGTCCCACTGCGGGAAGTTGCCCTCGGCAATGGCGTTGAACAGGTCGCGCTGCGCGTGGTCCGGGTCGGTGCCCGCCAGGCGCGCGGCTTCGTCGGCGCTCAGGTTCTTGATGCCTTGCTTCGTCTTCAGGTGCCATTTGACCCAGACGCGTTCACCATCCGCGCTGATCAGGCTGAAGGTGTGGCTGCCGAAGCCGTCCATATGCCGGTAGCCGTCGGGCGTTCCACGGTCGCTGAACAGCATGGTGACCTGGTGCAGCGATTCGGGCGCCTTGCTCCAGAAGTCCCACATCATCTGGGCCGACTTCAGGTTGGTTTGTGGGTCGCGCTTTTGCGTATGTACAAAGTCGGGAAACTTGATCGGGTCCTTGATGAAGAACATGGGCGTGTTGTTGCCCACCAGGTCCCAGTTGCCCACTTCGGTGTAGAAGCGCATGGCAAAACCGCGCGGGTCGCGTTCGGTGTCGGCACTGCCTTTTTCACCACCCACCGTGGAAAAGCGCACAAAGGTTTCCGTCTTCTTGCCCACCGCATTGAACAAGCGGGCCTTGGTGTACCGGCTGATGTCATGGGTCACTGTGAAAGTGCCGTAGGCGCCGGAGCCCTTGGCGTGGACCACACGCTCGGGAATGCGTTCGCGGTTGAAGTGCTGGAGTTTCTCGATCAGGTGAAAGTCCTGCAGCAGAAGCGGGCCTCGCGGACCGGCGCTGAGGCTGTTCTGGTTGTCGACGACGGGGATGCCGGACGCGGTGGTCAGAGGGGGGTGTTGACTCATGAAAAAGACTCCTGCTGTTGAAAAAGGTGAGGCATGCACGAATGCTAGAAGCACCTCATCAATAAACAAAGTCAATTAAATAAATTCAACCGATAGTTTTTTACAAAGTCCTGAAAATACCTCCCCCGACGGCTCTCAGGCCGCACCCCCTGGCATTCACAAAGCGGCCCGAAGCGCCTTAACAGGCGCCGGTCCGTTCGCATTCACATACGCGTTGGGCTCCGAATGCAGCAGGGAAGCATCGGGCTCTGGCAACAGGGTCGACGTGGCCAGGGAGGAGTGGTCGATCACCACCGCAGCACCTGGAACCGGTTTGGCGGAAACAGCGGGTTTCGCGAGCGGTTCAGTCCCGCCAGCCTGGGCAATGCCATGGGCGATCAGGGCCGAGCCGGCAAACAGGATGATGGCCACGAGCGCAAGCACAAGGCCGGTACCGCGTGGCCTGTGAAAGGCGGTGGTGCGCATGGTGTGGGCGTTCACGCGGTAGCCTGAATCGCTTTTGAAATTGGCAATGGCTTTCATGGCGGAAGGCCTCGCTCAGGCTGCAGCCGCTTGCTGCAAACGGGCTTCGATGAGACCCAGCTGCATCACGCTGGCCAGCAGTGCGTAGGCCGCTGTCCAGGCTTCACGCACATCGGCCGTGAATTTTTCGCCCAGGCCCTGCTCCAGCGTCCACAGCAGTGCACTGCCCACCGTGTCGAAGTGCTCGTCCTGGACGCCGTACTTCGCATGGCGCATGCCCAGCTGGCGCACAACCGGCACGGTGGCGTCCAAATTCGTCAGGCCGTTCACGGCCGTATTGAGCGTGGACATCAACATGCGTCCCTGGTCGGCCAGGTCACCCTTGAACATGGTCCGTAACGACGGGTCCATCACAAACAGGCGGGTATAAAAAATGTCAGCTGCAAGCGCAGCGATCGGACGCACATCCTTGAAACTGGATTGCACGAGATTGATTTGTTCGGAGTTCATGGATTTCCTTGGGTGAGCGGTGTGGGACCCTCACTGATATCCAAGATGCGTGCCACCGCCATTTCCCAATGAAATCAATAACTTGGAAGCGACCCTCCCTGGCAACAGTGTCGGGTTTCACCGACAACCAGGGCGATCAGGAATCAAAAAGTGTTTGAAATCAGGGATGTAGCCTGTCTGTCAATACAGACAGCCGGGCACAGTCAATGAGGCAATGAGGGCGCTCAAGCCTTGAAGCTGGCAGCGTCGAGCTGGTGGCGGGCCAGCAAAGCATAAAAATCCGTCCGGTTACGGCGGGCGAGCTTGGCGGCCTGGGTGACATTGCCATTGGTGATCTTCAGCAGCCGCGTCAGGTAGTCGCGCTCGAATTCCTTGCGGGCCTCGTCCAGCGGCAACATTTCCCCGCCCTGGCTGGTCAGGGCACTTTGCACCAGGGCGGCCGGGATGAGCGATCCGGTGCACAGCACCACGCATTTTTCGACCACGTTTTGCAGCTGCCGTACATTGCCCGGCCAAGGCGCGGTGCTGAGCTGCTCAAGCGCGCCCGGTGCAAACGCGGTCAGTGATTTGGCGTAGCGCAGCGACAGGCTGCGCATGAAATGGTTGGCCAACAGGGGAATGTCTTCGCGGCGTTCGGCCAGTGGCGGCAGGTTCAGCCCCACCACGTGGAGGCGGTAAAAAAGATCTTCGCGGAAACGGCCGGCCGCCACCTCGTCTTCCAGCCTGCGGTTGGAGGCGGAGATCACGCGCACATCGACCTTGTGGGACCTGGCTGCCCCCACCGGGCGCACCTCCCGCTCCTGCAGGACACGCAACAGCTTGACCTGCATGGCCAGCGGCAGGTCGGCCACTTCATCGAGGAAGATCGTGCCGCGGTGTGCGCTGGTGAACAAACCCACGCTGTCGCGCACGGCACCGGTGAAGGCGCCCTTGACATGGCCGAAAAGCTCCGACTCGACCAGGTTCTCCGGTATCGCGCCGCAGTTCACGGCCACCAGCGCTTCCTGGTGCCTTGCGCTGGAAGCATGCAGGGCACGCGCCAGCAGTTCCTTGCCGGTACCGCTCTGGCCGTGGATCAGCACCGAGGCATCGCTTTGTGCCATGAGACGCGCTTCGGCCAGAAGTTTTTCCATGCGCGGGCTGCGCGTGATGATGGCTTCCCGCCAGGCTTCACCGGGCAGCTCACCGGGCATGTCCGCGCCCAGCGTGGAAGACGCCTCCAGCGCCCGGTCCACTTCGCGCATCAGGTCCAGGCCTTCAAAGGGTTTGGTCACATAGCCGAAAACACCGCGTTGCATGGCATGCACCGCGTCTGGAATCGTGCCATTGGCCGTCAGGATCAGCACGGGCAGGAGCGGAAAACGGCGATGGACGGCCTCGAACAGCTGCAGGCCGTCCATGCCGGGCATGCGCAGATCGGTGATGAGAA
Source organism: uncultured Polaromonas sp. (assembly GCA_964543355.1). GTDB lineage: Bacteria > Pseudomonadota > Gammaproteobacteria > Burkholderiales > Burkholderiaceae_C > Polaromonas. The sequence goes on along the minus strand of CAZIYA010000072.1, from coordinate 4,410 downwards.
TGTGCGGCAATTCCCGGTCCAGCCGGGCTAGCGCGGCCGCGCCGCTGCTCGCCTCTATGGCCGTGTGACCTTCGTAGTGAAGGCGCAGGGACAGCAGCCTCAGCAGGGCCGGGTCGTCGTCGACGATCAGAATACGCGCCATAGTTCCCCGTTGATCAAGCACGTACCTCAGGCTGGCAGAGCTGTTGTTGAAGTTTTTTTTTGCCAAGCATAACGTCTAACCGGTGGACCGTACACCGTCGCGACACACCTGGCATGACCGGTAGGCACCCTCCCCCGAGCGCCGTTCATCTTGACGGCACTGCGGGCTTGCCTGATTTGACCGAACGGATGGCTATCGCAGAGAATCCCGTTACCGATTCACCCCCGGACCGGCCGTTCAAGGCACGTCCCCGCCCTGGCCATCCATGAACAAACAGACCCCACGACCCGCAGCCGCCGCGCCGCCGGTGCCCGGATCAGCAGAGGATGTCATCGCCAGCCAGGCCGAAACCATCAAGGCGCTGGAGGCCAGGCAACGCCACCTCACCTCACTGCTGGATTCCGCACGCGATGCGGTGCTGGAAGTGGACGCCGGCGGGACCATCACCCACTGGAATCTCAGTGCCGAACGGATGCTGGGCTGGAACGCCGGGGAGGCGGTCGGCCAGCGCATGGGGGACCTGATCGTCCCTGAAAACTACCGCGAAGCGTACGAAACCGGCTTCGCGATGCACCTGGAAACCGGCGAGGCAAACACCGCCAACCGCCTGCTGGAGATAGAAGCGCTGCACAGGAACGGCACGCTGATCGCCATCGAACTTTCCATCTTCACCGTGCGGGGCGACGGAAACAACAGCTTTGGCGCCTTCATCCGCGACGTCTCCGGCAGACGCTCGGTGGAGCAGGCACTGCGCGGCTCGGAGGAACGGTACCGCGCCGTGGTCGAACATGTCAGCGAAGGCATGATTGTGGTGAAAGACCAGAAGGTTGCCTATTCCAACGCAAGGGCCGCCGAGATTGCCGGCATGTCTCCGCAGGACATGCAACAGATCGGTTTCCTGCACCGCATCCACCCCGATGACCACGCCCTGGTGCTGGAGCGGCAGCGCAAACGCCTGGCCGGCGAAGATGCGCCCAGCCGTTATGAACTTCGGCTGCTGCTGCCCGATGGGACCATCCGCTGGATAGGCATCAGCGTGACGGTGGTTCCCTGGGACGGCGAGCAGGCCACCCTTACCTTTTTCTCGGACATCAGCGAAAAAAGAGCCCTCGAGGAAAAGCTGCGCGACACCCTGGAAGAGCGGGAGACCATTCTTGAAAACTCGCTGGTCGGCATTGCCTTCCTCACGAGTGCCGACACTTTCCGCTGGTCCAACCAGGCACTGTCAAAAATTTTCGGCATCGCCCCCGGCGCAACCGCACCGGCACACTGGAGCGAACTGTTCGAGTCGGAGGCCGAATACACCCGTGTGGCCAGGGATATCGCGGACTGCATGAGCGAGGGCCGCGCCTACCAGAACGACCTGCGGATGCGCAAGCTTGACGGCAGCCTGTTCTGGGTCACCGCCTCCGGCAAGGCCGTCAGCATTCTCGACAGGAGCCAGGGAACGGTCTGGGCAGTGATGGACATCACAGCGCGCAAGGCGCTGGAAGCCGCGCTCGAGAAAACCTCGTCGGAACGCGAAGCCATCTTCAATAGCGCGCTGGTAGGCATCAGCTTCAACGTGGACCGGCGCTTCCAGTGGGTGAACGACAAGTATGTGGAAATAACCGGCTACTCACGCCAGGAGCTGGTGGGCCAGTCGTCGCGGCTGCTCTATCCGGACGACGAGGCTTTCGAAGCCGATGGCCGCGTGACGCGCGAAGCCCTGTTGCGTGATGGTGTTTACGTGGATGAGCGGCGCTTCCTGCGCCGCGGTGGCGAGTCGGTGTGGATGCAGCTGGCCGGGCGCTGCGTGGTGGACCGCACCCCCTCGGCCGGCGTGATCTGGACGCTGCTGGACATCACCGAGCGCCGGCGCGCGGAAGACAACATTCGCGCCGCCCTGGAACGCGAAAAGGAACTCAACGACCTGCGCTCGCGCTTTGTGTCCATGACCAGCCATGAATTCAGGACACCGCTCGCGGCCATCCTGTCGGCGTCGGAACTCATCAGGGACTACAGCGACCGGATGCCGGCCGAAGAACGACTCGAAATACTCAACAGCATAGGCACCGGTGTCCAGCGCATGGCCAGGATGCTGGACCGCGCCCTGCTGATTGGCCAGGTGGACGCGCAGATGCTGGAGTTCCGGCCACAGCAGACGGACCTCCTGGCGCTTTGCCGGGACATCGTGCAGGAAGCTCGCTTCCTGCTGCCCAAGACCAACTGCGAAATAGAGACTCAGTTTTCCCCCGAAGTGTCCGCCGGCGCCTTCGACGCCAAGCTGCTACGCCACATCCTGGGCAACCTGCTGTCCAACGCCATCAAGTATTCGCCGCAGGGTGGCAAGGTCAGCCTGGACGTTTACAGGCAGGATGGCCGCACCGTGTTCGAGGTGCAGGACCAGGGCATCGGCATCCCGCCCGAAGAAATCCCCCATCTTTTCCAGTCCTTCCACCGCGCCAGCAATGTGGGGGACATCCAGGGCACCGGGCTGGGCCTGGCCATCGTGAAGAACTCGGTCGAGCTGCATGGCGGAAGCATTGTTGTCCGCAGCTTGCCCGGCCAGGGCGCCTGCTTCACCGTCACCCTCTGACCAGGACGGTTGAGAGGCCGGACGTATCATCCGATCCATAGCCCCGCCTGCCATTGATTTGAAGGAACCCATGATGTTTGCGCCCTACCCCACCCCGTCGCTCAATGAACTGCCCGATGACATCAAGGAAAAAATCCTGGAAGTCCAGGAAAAGGCCGGGTTCGTGCCGAATGTTTTCCTGGCACTGGCACGCAGGCCGGCCGAATGGCGCGCATTTTTCGCGTACCACGACGCCCTGATGCTCAGGGAGGAGTCCGGCCTCAGCAAAGGCGACCGCGAAATGATCGTCACCACGACCAGCGCCGCCAATCAGTGCCTTTACTGTGTGGTGGCGCACGGCGCCCTGCTCCGGATTTACGAGAAGAAGCCGCTGGTGGCCGACCAGGTGGCAGTGAACTACCGCAAGGCCGACATCACGCCGCGCCAATGCGCGATGCTGGACTTTGCCATGAAGGTCTGCACTCATTCGCACGAAATCGAGGAGGCGGATTTTGTAGCAGTGCGTGCACACGGGTTCAATGACGAGGACATCTGGGACATCGCTGCCATCACCGCCTTCTTCGGTCTGTCCAACCGCATCGCGAGTTTTTCCAGCATGATGCCCAACCCCGAGTTTTACCTGATGGGCCGGGTGCCGAAACAGAAATAGGGGTCACAGGCCCCGGTCAGCGCAGTTTTCCGGGTTTGCGTTCGGACTTGTGCTGCTCCGCACGCTGGCAGGAGCGACGAAAATCCTGCAGGGTTTTCTGTGCGCGGCCCAGCACGCTGGCCTCCGGGTAGTCGTCCGACGGGCCGAACTCGCCAAACGGCGTGCCGGTGAGCAGTTCCAGGCCGTCACTGGCATGTTCGGCGGTGTAGATGTGGAACCGTCCCGCGGCCACCGCCTCCACCACCTTGCTCTCGAGCATCAAGTGGCGCCGATTGCGGTGGGGAATCAGCACGCCCTGGCTGCCGTCCAGCCCGACAATCTCACAGCTGCGGAAGTAGCCTTCTATTTTTTCGTTGATCCCGCCCACCGGCAGCATGTCGCCATGCTGGTTGATTGCCCCGGTCACGGCGACGCCCTGTTTCAGCGGCAGCCCCGACAGGGACGACAGCAGCACATACAGTTCGGCGCAGGAAGCGGAATCGCCCTCGACGCCGTGGTACTCCTGCTCGAAAACAATCGCCGCATTCAGCGCCAGCGGCGCAATATGGGCAAACAGCGCCGACAGGTAACTGTGCAGGATGAGCACCCCCTTGTCATGGATGGGGCCGGAAAGCTCCACCTCGCGCTCCACGTTGAGCAGGCCCTCGTCGCCGGCGTAGGTACGTGCCGTGACACCCACCGGAAACCCGAAACGGTAGTCGCCCAGGTCAATCACGGTCAAGGCATTGAGCTGCCCCACCTTCTCGCCGGTCAGGACCAGCAGCCGCTCCCCGTCCGCAATGGTTTCCTGCTGTCGCTGCTCGGGGTAATCGTGCCTGTAGTTGCGGGCACGAAGCGCCGCCTCGACGTCCTGCAGGTCCACCAGGGTCGCGCCTCGTGCCCGGCCCATGGCGGCGCTCTCCATCACGAGGGCCTCGGTACGGGAAAAGATGGCGCTCTGGCGGGTCTGGTCGTCCACCTCGCGGTGGGAATCTTCCAGCAGGCGCAGGGGGGTGATGTTTGAATTGATCCAAAAACAAACGGCGAAAAAAACGGGAAAAA
>CAZIYA010000071.1:0-13526 GCA_964543355.1 uncultured Polaromonas sp. | reverse complement strand
CCGGCCGCACCTTCACCTACACCGACAAGGGCCCGGTGGGCCTGGCAGGCGGCAAGACAGTCATCGTGGCATCCACCCGCGGCGGCATGTACTCCACCAGCGACGCCGGCAATGCGATGGAACACCAGGAGAGCTACCTGAAAACCGTGTTCGGCTTTTTCGGCATCACCGACGTGCGTTTTGTGCGCGCCGAAGGCCTGGCCATGGGTGACGCCGCCAAAGCGGCAGCCCTGGCAGCCGCCACGGCCGACATTGCAGTGCAGGCCAAAGCCGCCAACGAAGCGCAGGCTACCCTGGCAGCCTGAGGTCAGGAAGAGGCCCAGCGGCTTCAGGCCGTTGACGCAGAACGGGCGGCCTTGTGCCGCCCTTTTTTCTGCAGGGCCAGTGTGGCGCCCCACAAGACCACGCCGATCACCAGCAGCACCGCGGCGATCTGGTACTGGACAGGGTCACGCCCCGTCCACGGCCCCACCAGAAAGGCACAGCACGCCGCGCCCAGCACCGGCAACACCGTGGGCGTGTGGAAGTGCTTGTGCCCGACCTTGTCCTTGCGCAGCACCAGCACAGCGATATTGACAACGGTAAACACCACCAGCAGCAGCAAGGCGGTGGTGCCGCCCAGTGCCGGCACTTCACCCACAAACGTAATCAGGCCAAAGGCCAGCAGCGTGGTGAAACCAATGGCCACATAAGGCGTGCGCCGCGCCGCATGCACCTTGCCCAGCACCGCAGGCAACACGCCTTCGCGGCTCATGCCGTAAACCAGCCGGCTGGCCATCAGCATGTTGATGAGCGCACTGTTGGCCACGGCAAACATGGTGATGAAACCGAACAGCTCGACAGGAAAGCCCGGGGCACCGGCCTGCACCACCTGTAGCAAAGGCGTTTCGCCCTCGGCCAGTTTTTCAGGCGAAACCAGCGTGATGGCCGAGATGGACACCAGCACATAAATCACCCCGGTGATGACCAGGCCACCCAGCAGCACCTTGGGGAAAATGCGCGACGGCTCCTTGCATTCCTCGGCCATGTTGACCGAATCTTCAAAACCGACCATGGCAAAAAACGCCAGCGACGTCCCGGCAATCACCGACCAGAAAGCACTGCCGCCGTCAGCCGACGCCTTGAACTGCATCACACGCGAGACATCGCCCTGCCCCGTGCCTATGGCCCAGGCGCCGATACAGATGATCATCAGCAGCCCGGTCAATTCCACACAGGTCAGCACCACATTGGCCTTGACGCTTTCCCCGACGCCGCGGAAATTCACCGCCGCCACCAGTGCCATGAAACCCAGGCCGACGGCCGTGATGCCGAAGCCGCTTCCCAGCTCAAGACTGAAGGCACCGGCCAGGTTGGCCGCAAAGGCCCGCGAGGCGGTGGAGGCCGAGGTGATACCGGAACACATCACCGCAAACGCCACGATGAAGGTGATGAAGTGAATCCCGAAGGCTTTGTGCGTGTACAGCGCCGCACCGGCGGCCCGCGGGTACTTGGTCACCAGCTCCAGGTAGCTGAAGGCCGTGATCAGGGCTACCACAAAGGCCACCAGAAAAGGCAGCCACACCACCCCACCCACTTGCTTGGCGACCTGGCCCGTCAGCGCATAGATGCCGGTACCGAGAATGTCGCCAACGATGAACAGCAGCAGGAGCCATGGCCCCATGACACGGTGCAGCGAAGGCTCGGCCGCTGTGCTGTCGGCGGTGGGTTTGCCGGAAGCAGGCGCGACGGCCATGGTTCAGGCGCCCGCGTGCTTTTTCACAAAAGCCACATAGCTGTCCACCCAACCCTGCAGGAACTTGCGGCTGGCTTCACCGATGTTGCCGCTCTCGTCAAACAGGCCGTCCTTGGCATGAATAAACGCTTCGGGCTGGCCCAGCGTGGGCACGTTCAGGTAGGCCAGGATGTTGCGCAGGTGCTGCTGCGCCAGTGCGGTGCCGATGGGGCCGACCGAGGCGCCGATGACGCCGGCAGGTTTGCCGTCCCAGGCACTTTTGCCGTAGGGGCGCGAAGCGTGGTCAATGGCGTTTTTCAGCACGCCCGGTACCGATCGGTTGTATTCCGGCGTCAGGAACAGCAGGCCCTGGGCCGCCTTGACCTCGCCCTTGAGGCGCGTCACCTGCGCCGACGGGTTGCCGTCATCGTCCTGGTTGTAGGGCGGCAGGTCGTCAATGCGCACCTGGGTAAAACTGAAGTCGGCGGGGAACAGCTTTTCCAGCGCCTTGGCAAGTTTTTTGTTGAAGGAGTCCTTGCGCAGGCTGCCGACGATGACAGCGATGTTGTATGAGGCCATGGGGTTCTCCAGGAAATATCAGGGTTGAACAAAGCTTGCGAGCCGGGCGGGTGAATACGCATGAACTCCCCGCTTTTTTAAATCAATCCGGCGCCGCATGATGTAGGACGCCAGGACGGAAATGCCCCGAAAGCCATGCCGCGCGTAACAATCATCAGCAAGGAATAAAAAACCAACCCTCTTCCCCGGCCAGGTCCGGCCGGCTACTGGAGAATCGCCCATGAAATTCATTTTTGAAGTGCGCATGAAACCCGGCTACACGGTGGATGACTACGCGGCGGCCTGGATACGTGCCAGCGAAATCATCCAGCGCACGCCGGGTGCGCGCGGCACCTACCTGCACCGCAAGATCGGCTCAACGGACACCCTGCTGGCCATCGCCACCTGGGAGTCCAAGGCACACCGCGATGCCAAGGACGACCGACGGGATGAAACCGTGCGCACCATCCTCGAAAAACACGCGCAGAACTGCGAGATCACCGCCATCGGCGAATTCGAGGAACCGGAATGGTCGGTGCTGCCCGAAACACCTGCGGGCATGCCTCCTGAATCCAGATAGGCAGGGGGACACAGACCTTCATTCGTCGGCCCACACCCGGGCTCCCGTCTCGAAGTCGCTGCGCTGCGGCGGCACCACACAGAAGCGCTGGCCGGTCGGAGCCTCCATGACCCACCAGCGCTTGACCTGTGCCACGCGCCGCGCGCCCAGCTTTTCCAGCCGGGCCACTTCGGCCTCGACGTTGTCCGTTTCAATGTCGAGGTGCGCACGGCTCGGGTGCGTCACCTGCTGCAGAAGAACCATGATTTCGTCTTCGGGTGTTTCCAGCTTGCGGTAGATATCGTCGGGACTGGAAGGTTTTTCCGGCGGCCAGCCCAGCGCGCCGCCCCAGAAGGCGGCCGCGTCATCGATGTTGTCGGTCTGGCAGTCAATCACGATGCATGCGAGGCGGCTTTTGTGCATGTTGCTCTCCGTCAAAGTCGTACCCAGGGGGCGCATTACCTGCAAAACGGCAGGTATAGGCCGATGAAATGGCCTGCCCGCCCTCGCCGGCTTGCGTGTGCTGCACCCGCCGGTTTTCCTGTTTTGTATTTATAAATCAAGGACAACACTTGCGCCTGCAAGGGGCCGAAGGCATCGATCCTCACCTACACACGCCAGCACTGCAGGCTGACGCCCGGCCGGCTTGCAAGCCGGAAACTGGTTGCAGGGAAAAGCGGCTGTCCCGGCTTTTCACATCGGTCGAGAGGAACAGTGAGACATGTTTCACCATCTGGGCATTGTTGTTGACGACCTGGCGCGCAGTGTGGCGCTGTATGAGGCCTGCCTGGCGCCGCTGGGCATCAAACCCATCGAAAACGAAAAGGACTGGGTCGTTTTTTCGGCCGGACCCGACCAGCCCACCCTGTGGCTGGGCTCTGTGCGGCCTGGCTTCTGGTCGGGCAAACACAAGGCCGGGGCGGCACCCCTGCACCTGGCATTCGCCGCACCCGACCGTTCCGCGGTGGATGTTTTTCATGCCGCCGCACTGGCCCAGGGCGCCACAGACAACGGCGCGCCCGGCCCGCGAAAAAGCTGGGCCAGCTTCTACAGCGCCTTTGTGATCGACCTTGACGGCAACAACCTCGAGGCGACCTTGCGCGAATAATGCTTCGCCGGACAAGGGCGAACGATCTTTCTCCACCCCATGAAAGCCTGCATATGACACCCCGTATCACCGTGATCACCCTCGGCGTTGACGATCTCGAGCGTTCGCTTCGCTTTTACCGTGACGGCCTGGGCCTGAAGACCGAAGGCATCATCGGCAAGGAGTTCGAACATGGCGCCGTCGCCTTTTTTGACCTACAAGCCGGCCTGAAGCTGGCGCTCTGGCCGCACGCCAGCATCTCGCATGACTCGGGCCTTCCCGAAGGCAAGCCCAACGCCACCGAAATGAGCCTGGGCCACAACGTCTCGTCCAAAGCCGAGGTCGATGCGGTGATGGCCGAGGCCCAAGGCGCGGGCGCCACCATCGTCAAGCCCGCGCACGAAACCGTCTGGGGCGGCTACGCCGGCTACTTCCAGGACCCTGACCAGCATCTCTGGGAAGTGGTGTGGAATCCGCAGTGGGAAACTGGGGCTTGAAAAAAACAGTGTCCTGCCGATAGACTCGGCGTTCGCCCCGAAGAGATGACCTGTGTTCATGCAGCGTCTCACTTCCTGCCTGCCACAACAAGAGAGCCCTTCCCCATGCCGGTCATCAAACATAACCCCAAGGAACTCTTTCCGCAATACCGCTGCTACAGCCACGCCATGGAAATCCGTGGCGACTCGCGCATGCTGGTCATCAGTGGTCTCAATGGCTATCTGGCAGACGGCAAGACCATGCCCGAGTCCTTCGAGGAACAGGCAGAAGTGATCTGGACACACATCCAGACCCTGCTGCGCTCTGCCGGCATGGACCTGCACAACCTGGTTTCCGTGCGCACCTACCTGGCAGACCCCAGCTACGACGAAGCCAATGTGCGAACGCGCGTGAAGTTCCTTGGCAGCCACGAACCCACCCTCACCGTGGTTTGCTGCCAGCTCCTGGATCCGAAGTGGAAGCTGGAAGTTGAAGCCATAGCAGCCACCTGACTGTTTTGTCATGACAGCGAAAGTTCAGGCGCTGCTGTTTGACCTCGGCGGCGTGGTGCTCGACATCGACTTCAACCGTGCTTTCGAGCACTGGCAACCGGTGTCGCGGCTGTCCCTTGATGAGATCAAGGCCGGCTTCGAGTTTGACGCCGCCTACCAGCAGCATGAGCGCGGTGAAATGGACGCAGCGCAATACTTCACCCATCTGTGCAACACCCTCCAGCTGCAGGAAGGCCATACGCGCATCGCCGAAGGCTGGAATGCCATCTTTCTCGGCGAGATCAGCGAGACCCTGGCCATGATCCAGTCCGCGCGCAGCCGCCTGCCCTGCTATGCCTTCACCAACTCCAACGCCGCGCACCAGGCCGTCTGGTCGGCGATGTTCCCGTCGGTCGTGCAGGCGTTTGACCGCATCTTCGTTTCTTCCGGCATGGGCTGCCGCAAACCCGAGCGACAGGCCTTTGACCACATCGCCCGTGAGATCAACGTTACTCCTGGCGCCATCCTGTTCTTCGACGATCTTGCCGAGAACGTTGCCGGTGCACAAGCCGCCGGGCTGCAGGCCGTCCATGTACGCGGGCCGGCAGATGTGCGGGTTGCGCTTGAACGTATTGGCTGTGCGGCCTAGCCCGGGCATGAAACACGCAGCCTTCTTCCGCAACCTGAACCTGGGCCGGGTGAACTGCCCTACCAAGGCACAACTCGAAGCAGCTTTTCTTTTGGCCGGTGCGGAGACTGCTTCATCCTTCCTCACCAACGGCACCCTTGTTTTCTCGGCCAGAAGCAGCGCGAAAGCGCGCAAGGTATTGACGCTGGCCTGCCAGTCGATGATGGTCGAATGCGGGCTCAAGGAACCAGCGTATGTGCGTCGAGTGGATGACCTGGCCGAGCTCGTTGCCAGCCGTCCGTTCAAGTCTGTCGTACCCGGCAGCGTGTATGCGTGCTGCGTGTCTTTTCTTCCAGCGACATACGCCGCGCCGACAAAGTGGCCACGGTCATCGGCACGCGGCGATGTCGACATCCTGCGCATCACCGACACGGAAGTATTCAGTGTCAGCCGGCAGCTCGGCAAATCACCCGGCAGCCCGAATGCCTTTCTGGAAAAATTATTGGGCTCACCAGTAACCACGAGGAACTGGAACACCGTGGTGCGTCTTGTCGGGAAACACGGTGGTCGCGCGGAAGGGTAAGCCGTTCGTTATCACTCAACAGGACCCCTCGTCTGTTGGCGGCCAGCGACACACAAGCACAAGCACCACAGCCACGCCCATCACGCCGGGCCTTCATCTCCACTGCAGCGCTTGAAAAGTCGGGGATTTAATGGTTTCTACCAGGCTGTACGCGTAGCAGGTGGTCCGCTATTCTGATGGCAACTACAGGAGGGAACACATGGAATCGTCTTTGAATGTCGTCGACCACGGGGAGTGGCTCAGCTTTGGAATATCGCACGAGGGCCGCATCATTCCGGTCAAAATTTCGCGTGAAGCGATGGAAGATCATTTTGGTGCAGTGCAGGAGCCGGACTCGCTGAAAAAGGCTTATGCCTTGGACGCCGAGATGATTCATGCACGGGCCGCAGACATGATCGTAGCCGGCGTTGTCTATACCCAAGACAATCCATTGGTTCTGAAGACCGAAGACTTCTGAAGCCGGAGCCTCGAAGTAAAACGAACTGCCAGCCCCACATGCAGTTAATCCGCAAAACACCACCTCCAACGAACAGGCCGTTAGTAAAAACTGAAAAGTATTTAGGCCACGGAAGCTGAACGCTCTCTCGCCGCCAGGTGCTGGTGAATCACCGCCACCGCTGCCGCGCCCTCGCCTATCGCGCCACCAACCCGCTTGACCGATCCGCTGCGCACGTCGCCCACCGCAAACAAACCGGGAATGCTGGTTTCCAGCGGCGCCGGTATGTGGCCGGGCTGGTGGCTCGCCACCTTTTCGCCGGTGAGGACGAAACCTTGCGGATCGATGGCAACCCCGCAGCTCTGGAGCCAGCCGGTTTCAGGGTCGGCCCCGATGAACATGAAGACGTTGCGCATGGCCGTCTGCTGCTCGTTGCCGTTTTGACGGTTGCGCCAGGTCACCGCCGTCAGGCCCGTCGCTTCGTCGCCATGCAGTCCGGCCAGCTCGGTATGCGGCAGCAGCGCTATATTGGGCGCGGCTTCGATGCGGTCTATCAGGTAACGCGACATGCTGGCGGCCAGACTGGGCCCGCGCACCAGCACGTTGACCTTGGCGGCGTGCTGCGAAAGAAACACCGCAGCCTGCCCAGCCGAGTTGCCCCCGCCGACCAGGGCAACTTCGGTCTGGCTGCACATTTTTGCTTCCAGGGCCGAGGCCCAGTACCAGACACCGCGACCTTCAAACTCCGACAGGCGCGGCACTTCCGGCCGGCGATAACGTGCGCCGCTGGCGACCACCATGGTTTTGCCGCGCAGCCGGCGTCCGTCGGTCAGCGTGAGCTGCAGTTCGCCTTGCTTGGCCATGCGGCTGCAGTCCAGCGACTTGGCCTGCGCCGGAATCAGCATCTCGACACCGAACTTCTGCGCCTGCACGTAAGCACGGCCGGCCAGCGCCTGGCCCGAGATGCCGGTCGGAAAGCCAAGGTAATTTTCAATCCGCGCGCTGGCACCGGCCTGGCCGCCGTAGGCCCTGCAGTCGAGCACCAGCACGTGCAGGCCTTCGGATGCGGCGTACACCGCCGTGGCCAGGCCGGCCGGACCGGCACCGACCACGATCAGGTCGAACAGCTCGTCGTGGTCGGCGGTGTCCACCATGCCAATGCAGCGGGCCAGCTCGCCCTCGGTCGGGTTCAGCAGCACCGAGCCGTTGGGGCACACGGCCAGCATGTCGGCTGCGCCTGCGCTGTACTGCTCCAGCAGCGCGGCGGCGCCGGCGTCCTGGGTGATGTCCATGACATGGTGCGGCTCGCCGTTGCGGCTCAGGAAACTTTGCAGGCGCAGCACGGCGGCCGACTGCGGCTGGCCGATCAGCACCGGGCCGCTGGCGCCAGCTTCGATCAGCGCGACACGGCGCAGGATGAGCGCACGCACCAGGCGCTCGCCCAAGTCGGCCTCGGCAATGATGAGTGCACGCAGCTGGTCGGGCGGAATCAGGAGCGTCTCCACCTCGTCTTCGGCATGGCCATCGACCAGCGCGACGCTGCCCGAGAGCTGCCCGACCTCGGCCGAAAACCCGCCCCGCCCATGCCGGACCACAGGCACCACATGGCCCATGCCGTCGCGCTGGGTCACGGCCACCGTGCCCTTGAGCACGACAAACATGCCGGGGCCGGGTTCACCGGCGGCGAACAGCCTGTCGCCGCGCTGAAAGCGCAGCAGCTTGCCGAAGCGCTGCATGCGTTCCATCTCGGAAGCAGTGAGCTCCGGAAACATCTGGTGGCGCCTGTCGTTGTAGGGCGTGAACGGCGTTTCTGTCGAATCGTCAGCCATGAAAATAACTCCGGTGGTGCTGTGGCCCGTGTTGATTTGAACCGCGAATACATGCAGGAACAAGCAGGAACAAGCAGGAATTGTTACGCAGGGTCAAAGGCCTGCGGAAACAGAAGACTTTGATCGTGTGCTCCGCTGCAACGGAAGAACGCTATGTTTTCAATAGCTGCTTGCGCTCTCCCCATAAGGGCTGGAGGCGCTTTTTCTCTAAAACTCAGCCCGCCCGGCGAAACGTCAGGTTAATGCGGCGCCGGCCCAGCACGGGGTGTTCACCGTCGGCCAACGGTGCCACGCCGTGGTAGGCCAGGCGCGCCGGCCCGCCCCAGATGACGACATCGCCATGGGCCAGCCGGTAGCGCTGCGGCTTGTCGCTGCGTCGGTCGGAGCCGAACAGGAAGACGGCAGGCAACCCCAGCGAGACAGAAACAATGGGCGCGGACAAATCCTTCTCGTCCCTGTCCTGGTGCAGCGAGAGCCGGGCACCGGGTTCGTAGCTGTTGATGAGGCAGGCGTCGGGCCGGAAGCCTTCGAAGCCGGCCTGCGTGGCAGCGCGTCGCGCCAGATCCGCGAAACACGCCGGCATGGCCGGCCAGGGCTGGCCGGAGAGCGGGTCCAGCGGGTCGTAGCGGTAACCGCTGCGGTCGGACACCCAGCCGAGTACGCCGCAGTTGCTCATGCCCACCGACATGGTGTATCCGCCGGGTGTCACAAGGTGACGGAATGGCGCCTGCGCAGTGACTGTCTCGATGGCCTGCAATAGCGCCGCATCACCTTCACGGGCAAAACCGCGCAGCAAGGCTGCGCCGGGAGCCAGCGTTTCACGCGACACCGCGGCGGGCAAATCATCAAAGAGATCGGTGGTGCTCAAATGTTGTTCCGAAGTGGCGGGCTCATGGGACCTATGCTACTGCGCGTCATGAAAAATCACACCGAGTGTGTGGCGATGGCCCGAGCGAAGCCGGCTCACACCGTGGCGCATGTTGACCCGGTAAAACCCGCGGCTGCCCTGCACCGGGCGGTGGTGCACGGCAAACACCACAGCGTCGCCCTGACCCAGTGGCACCACTTCGGGCCGGGACTGCATGCGCGGGCGCTGCTCGGTCAGCACAAACTCGCCGCCGGTGAAATCCTCCCCCGGCCGCGACAGCAGCACCGCCACCTGCAGCGGAAACACATGTTCGCCGTACAGGTCCTGGTGCAGGCAGTTGTAGTCGCCTTCCGCATACTGCAACAGCAGCGGCGTCGGCCGCAGCTGGCCGGCCGCATGGCAGCGCGCCAGGAAAGCGGCATGCTCAGCCGGGTAACGCACGGCTATGCCCATGGCTTCGTTCCAGCGATTGGCCACGTCCACCAGCCGGGGATACAACATGCTGCGAAGCTGCTGCACCAGCCCGGGCAGCGGATAGCTGAAGTACTGGTATTCGCCTTGGCCGAAGCCGTGCCGGGCCATCACGACGCGGCTGCGAAACAGCGCGTTCTGCCGATACAGCCCGGCGACTTCTGCACACTGCTCAGGGCTGAGCAGCTTCGGCAATACAGCGCTGCCCTGCGTCTGCAGCGCTTCGGTCAGCGCCGCCCAGCCGGCTTCGGGTTGGCTGTATGTCAACAAGGTGTTCATGGCGGGCTTGTGTCCTGAGGAAAAGCCCAAGCGTAGGCCGGCTGGGCCAGGCGGGCTCGCCGGAAACGGACATCCCAACCCATTCACCACAGGCACGGTGGCCCGGTTCATGCATCAAATCGCCCTCCAGCCCAGTGAGGGTGTGCGCCAATTGCTACCTTATTGATAGCGAGCCGGCAGTGCCGACCTGCCCCAACAGGGCGAGGAAACGATGCCGGAACTTACTGACGGCAGCCGTCGGCAAAGACCGGCGGGCGGCAGGCCGGCTGCCTGCAAATTCCGGCAGGCAATCAGCCAGTTCCTCAAAACCCGCCACGATGCGCGGGCCGACCCACAGCCGCACCCAGCGGGCCATCGCCAGGCGCTGGTCGCCCATCCGCAAACTGGCCGCAAACTGCGGTGTGCCGAAGGACCTGGCAATCTGCCGCTCGACCAGCGGCGTGGCCTCGTCGGCCACCCAGTCCAGGAACACCGGCGACAAGTTCTGCCGGCTCGCACAGACGAGCTCAAACACCAGCTCGTCCAGTGCGGAGACGGCGGTGAGGCAGGCTTCTTTCAGGCCAACGGTGCTGGTGCGAATCATGACGGTTTCCCCTAAAAATCAGTAAGCTGCAAGCTTGTCAAAACGACAAGCAGGAGAGCCATACATGGTTAACGGCAGTCCGGCAAACAAATTGAGCGTCGCGCACGGCATCGCGAGGCACCACCATGGCGGGTAACGTCCTGTCGCCCTGCGACGAAGGGCTGATCCGCGCGCAGCATGCGGCCGGGACAGCGGCAGCCCCTGCGCTGCGGCGCGGCCTGGCGCTGGCCGCCACCGTTTTCGGCTCCTCCATGGCCTTCATCGATGGCTCGGTGGTCAACATCGCCCTGCCCGCCATCCAGCGCGACTTTGCGGGCAGCAACAGCGCCGGCCTGGCGGCCATGCAATGGGTCATCAACGCCTACCTGCTGGCGCTGGGCTCCCTGGTGCTGGTGGGCGGCTCGCTGGGTGACCGTTTCGGGCGGCGCACGGTGTTCATCGTCGGCATCGCGCTTTTTACCGCTGCCTCTGTCGCCTGCGGGCTGGCCCCGGGCACCGGTGCGCTGATTGCGGCGCGCGCCCTGCAAGGCGTGGGCGCGGCACTGCTGGTGCCGGCCAGCCTGGCCATCATCGGCAATGTGTTCGAAGGCGAGGCACGCGGCAAGGCCATCGGTACCTGGGCCGCCTGGGCGGCCATCACCGGTGCGGCGGGGCCGGTGCTGGGCGGCTGGCTGGTGGACACCGTGTCCTGGCGCGCCATTTTTTTCCTGAATGTGCCGCTGGCTGCGGCCACGGTCTGGCTGGCCCTGCGCGCTGTGCCCGACAGCCGCGACCCCGACGCGTCCCGGCACTTCGACTGGCTGGGCGTGCTGCTCGTGGCTGGCGGCCTGGGTGCCCTCACCTACGGGCTGACGCTGGCGCCCGAACGCGGCTGGGGCCATGTGCGCGTGCTGCTGCCCCTTGCGCTGGGTGCCGGCATGCTGGTGGCCTTCGGTGTGGCGCAGCTCCGCGTGCAGGCGCCCATGATGCCGCCCTCGCTGTTCAGGTCGCGCGACTTTGTCGGCACCAACCTGCTGACGCTGCTGCTTTACTTTGCGCTGGGCGGCGTGCTGTTCTTCCTGCCGTTTGTATTGATAGGCGCCTTCGGCTACTCGGCCACCGCGGCGGGTGCCACGCTGCTGCCCTTTTCCATCATCCTGGGCCTGCTGTCTTCGACGACCGGCCAGGCCATGGAGCGCTTTGGCGCACGCCGCATGCTGATAGGTGGCCCGGCGCTGGCCGCCGCCGGTCTGGCCCTCATGGCACTGCCGGATGTGGGCTGGTCCTACTGGGCGGGCTTTTTCCCGGCCATGGTGGTGCTGGGCCTGGGCATGACGATTGCCGTCGCGCCGCTGACCACCACCGTGATGAACGCGGTGCCCGCAGCCCATGCCGGCGTGGCTTCGGGCGTGAACAATGCCGTGGCACGTATTGCGGCCTTGCTGGCCGTGGCCGTGCTGGGGGTGGTGTTTTCCGCCGCGCTAGGCGGCCCGATGGAGGGAGCGCCTCCCGCCACGCTGATCCATGCGTTCCGTTGGGTGGTGCTGGCCGCGGTGCTGTGCGCGCTGGCCTCGGCGATGTGCGCCGCAGTGTTTTTGCAGCCCATGGCGGCACCTGTTCGACCACGGTAAGCGGTAGCCGCCCGCGTGCGCGTCGCCGCGTCAGGCTGGTGGCAGCGCCCGCTCGATAGTCTCGTGCAAGTGGTGCAGGCCGAATGACACGTCGGTGTACACGCCGTTGACATAAAACGTTGGCGTGCCGCGCAGGCCGAGGTGCTGCCCGCCTTGCAGGTGCTCCTGCACGCGCTGCAGGTAAACGTGGTCTTTCATTTCGTACTGGTAGCGCGCCATGTCCAGGCCCAGCAGGCGGGCATGGTCCAGCAGGTGTTTTTCTTTCAGGTGCTGCTGGTGTTCGAACAGCAGGTCATGGAAAGGCCAGAACCTGCTCTGGGCACCCGCTGCTTCGGCCGCCTCGGCCGCCAGTTCCGCATCGGGATGGACCGCGCGCTGGGGGTAGTGGCGATAGACAAAACGCAGGTCGCTGCCGAAATGGGCGAGCATGATTTTCAGCGCGCCATGCGCCTGGGCGCAGGACGGGCACTGGAAGTCGCCGTATTCCACCAGCGTTACCCGGGCCGATGTCGGGCCAAAAATGTGGTCGGTCGCCTCGTCCGGTTGCAATACCGGGTCTGGCCTGGTGCGCTCATTCATGAAAATCCCTTCTGGACTTTGATGGACTCTTTGAACGCCCGGTATGCACGGCCCGCGCCGCGCGTGCAGGGCTTCAGCCGGTGTGCGCCCGCGTCCAGCGCACGATGTCGGCCGCACCCATGGCGCCGGGCTGGCGTGCGACCTCGCGGCCGCCCACAAACAGTGCCAGGGTCGGAATGCTGCGGATGTTGAAACGTGCGCCCAGGTTGCGGGCTTCTTCGGTGTTGACCTTGGCCACACGCACCTCGGGCTCCAGCTGCGCCGCCGCCTGCTCATAAGCCGGTGCCATCTGCAGGCAGGGGCCGCACCAGGGCGCCCAGAAATCGACAAGCACCGGAATCTGGCTGCGCGCGATGTGGCGGTCAAACGCGGCTTCGTCGAAGCTGGCCGGGTGCCCGGTGAACAGCGCCTGGTGGCAGTTGCCGCAATCGGGCGCCTTCGCCAGGTCGGCACTTTTCACGCGGTTGGTCGTGTGGCAGTGCGGGCACACGATGTGCATCGGATCCATCATCGGCCTTCCTCGCGTGCCTGAGTGTCAGCTGCCGGCTTCGTCCAGCGCCTTGCACGAAGGCGCACACACGGCGTGGGACTTGCCCAGCACCTTGCGTGTGCCCATCAGCGAACGCGGCCGGTGTTTGCCGCACATGAAACAAGACATCGTGGCCGCGCCGAAGGATGCGGACGCCACAAATGGCGAACCCGATACCTTGGACTTGTAGCGCAGTCCGTCAGCGAGAACGGTAGTTTTGGCATCAGCTCTGGCCATCGGGGATT
>CAZIYA010000070.1:0-13528 GCA_964543355.1 uncultured Polaromonas sp. | reverse complement strand
CTGGGCGGAGGACCTGAAGGGCACCGGCATCCGGGTAAACGTGCTGTCGCCCGGGCCGACGGCGACCGAACTCGCGAAGGCAGCGCTGGGCGAGGAAGGCATGAAGGTCTTCGCCTCGATGAATCCGCTCCAGCGCATGGCCGATCCGGCGGAGATCGGAGCGGCGGCGGCCTTTCTCGCGTCGCAGGACAGCAGCTTCATGACCGCCAGCGAGGTCGCCGTCGACGGCGGCCTGGCGCAAATCTGACAAATCAAAGGAGAACATATGAGCTACGCAATTATTGGCTTCGGCAAGATCGGCCAAGCTCTTGCCAAG
Organism: uncultured Polaromonas sp.; assembly: GCA_964543355.1. Taxonomy (GTDB): domain Bacteria; phylum Pseudomonadota; class Gammaproteobacteria; order Burkholderiales; family Burkholderiaceae_C; genus Polaromonas. The sequence goes on along the minus strand of CAZIYA010000070.1, from coordinate 13,212 downwards.
GCGTTTGCCCGAAGCGGCATCGAAGTATCCGTTGCAACCACTCGCGACCCGAGAAGCTTTGCATCCGCTGCGGCCGCGATCGGACCCAGGATCATTCCCAAAACACTGGCGGAAGCCGTCATGGCGGACATTGTCTTTCTGGCTGTCCGTTACGAGTCGCACCCGGATGTCGCGAAAGCGCTCCCCACCTGGCAGGGGAAGATCATCATCGATGTGACCAACACCCGCGTGCCCCCTGAGGAACTGGGAGGACAGCCTTCTTCCAAGGTCGTCGCGCAGGCCTTCACTGGTGGAAGACTGGTTAAGGGCTTCAACCATTTGGTCGCTGCCGTCCTTGACCAGGATCCGGCCGTAAATGGTGGCAGGAGAGTCGTATTCCTGGCGAGCGACGATGACGGTGCAGCAGCGGAGATTGGTAAGCTTGCGGAAAATCTCGGTTTCTCGCCGATCAAACTTGGCGGGCTTTCAGAAGGTGGACTGCTTGTGCAGGCGCGCGGAAATACCTGGGGTCAACTGATCTTCAAGGACTTGGTCAAGTTCGACTGATGAATCGTGATCGCACATTTCGATGCGATCCCGTCTCCAACACAAAAATTCAGACACACCCATCATCTGGCGTGCGTTCGCTTATCCCAAGCGCGGCAACCAACTCGTTATGAATTGAATGGCTTCTCGCGCCGACCCCTGAAAGGCCAGAGGCCGATTTAATTCATAAAACTCAGAGACTCCGCTGGTCACCGGCTTGGCCAGCGCCTCCACCTCTTCGTGCGCTCGCCGTACCGGTCCAACCACGTAAGGCGCGACCTTGCGCGTGGTCAGCGTGAACTTGACGATCCTCCTCCACCACGCGGCCGCAATACGAAGAAAGTTTCACACGCCGCCACATCGAGCTACACAAACACCTTAACTGCCGACAACCGATTGGGGATTCGTCAGCGCGCGTAGCTAGTTGACGCTGCAAAACACCAACCTTGGTGTGACTTATTTACATCCCCAGAACCGGTGCAAGCGCCCCGAAAGCGGACTAGCATGAAACCGACCGCATCCTCCCCAACGTCAACCTGCCCCGCCGCCTGAATACGTCTATGCGCGAAAGATAAAAACCATAAGCCACCAGCGCCCGAGCCGGCCTGATTTGACGTACCAGGCTTCAGCCTGACCAGACATTCATGCACAGTTTGACCCCTCAACAATTGCAGACGCTCAAGGAAACCGGTGCCTCCGAACCGGAGCCGCTGCATCTTGCCGACCTGGGCCGTCCGTTTGTTTATGAAAGGGCGTTTGGCGTTTTTTACTGCGTTGCGGGCCGCCATCGGGACACGATGTCGCTTCTGTTCGCGTATGCCAAAGGTTATGAAAGCGGAATTGACGCGGCGGAAGAGCTCGGCCTGGACTTTCCGGAGGAGACGGCCGACAAATGGCTGGAAGAAATCCAGGGAACCGCGTTTCGCAGCTCTGTGGGCCACCGGGTGCAGGTTGGAAAGCGGGCCAACCTCACAGTCATCGAAAACCGCTGGCTGGGTGAGGTGGAGTATCTATTTGACTGAGGCTTGGGCCGCGCTCGCAACTGCCGAAGAAAAAAAATGCACGGCCTCATGCTACTAATTCAATAGCTGCTGCCGCCCGCTCCCAAAGGGCTTGGGGCTGATTTTCCTCATCATTGACGGCTCGCCATTCGGCATGGCGAACAACTTGCTGCCGCTCAGGACAGGCTTCGACGGGCTCAGTCCGAACGGTGTGAAGTCGTGGCTTATGCAAGCCCCAATCAGTTCCCCAATTCCGCCTCAAAGAGCGCCAGCTCTTCCTCCAGCGTTCCGCGGCTGCGGAAATGGCGGCCGGCCTTGCCGTACCAATACTCGGCGTCTTCCAGGTCGCCCTCCTGGATGTGCAGGATGCCGTGCAGCCATGCGCCCAGAAGGGAGTCATCGCTTTGCACAAGGTTGTGTGCCTCGCGCCAGTTCCCTGAACGCATGTGAAGCAGGACCTGGTGAAGTGTGCTCATCGTGAAATGTCCTTCCGGCAAAGTAGCGCCTGAATCGGCTCAGGCAGAAGCGATCTGGCCGAGCAGGCTCTCAAAACTGCCGTAGAGCGCGTTGCCGCGCAGCAGGCGGCTGCCCTGGCCATCCGTGATCACCAGGGCCGGCACGCCCTGCGCGCCCAGGGTCTGCATCAGCCCCTGGGCCTTCCGGGTGCGTGCGGTGTTGGCGGATAGCAGCTCGGCGTCGCCCGCGGCCAGGCGGTCTGCGGCAGCACTTCGCCCCGCGCCGCGCAACAGCTTCTCCACCACGGGCACGGCGCTGGTGTTCAGTGCGTGCACATAGCGGGCTTCCTGCAAGATCTTCAGGGTGTCCAGCTCATGCTGCGGCTCGGTCAGGGCGACGGCCGTCAGCGCCAAGGTGGCCGGGCCGGAGTCAAACCGGCTGCCGGGCTTGCCCAGCACCCGCGTGCGATAGGCTTCGGTGAAGCGCTGGCCGGTGAGCTTTTCAATACGCTGGTCGTTGGACCAGGCGTAGTCTGCAAACGCGGCGTCCATGAGGCGCCCGCCGCTGCCCGCAAACAGCCCCGTGGGCGCCAGCGCCAGCTGGAGGGTATCTTGCCGGCCCAGGCGCTGGACGACGGGCGATGCGCCGTAGCACCAGCCGCACAAGGGGTCGAACAAATAAGTGACGATGGTTTTTTGAAACGTGTTCTGCATGGTTCTGTTGCCTTCAAGTCATCGCCTGCGCCACGAGCAGGGTATCGGTGAACTGCTCGAACTGCACAACTTTCCCGTCTTCCAGCCGCCAGACATGCGCCACGCGGGCCTGCATGGATTTGCCGGTCTTGCCATAGGTGCCGTGGTACAGACCCAGGCCGATGATCCGGTCGCCGGCATCCATCAGCTCCTGCAGTTCAAACCGGTAACCGGTCCATTCGGAGCCGAGCACCTTGAAGACATGTTCAATGACCTGCGCAGGCCCGACCCATGTGCCGGCACAGGGAAAGCCGGCCATCTCGGTCCATGACACGTCCGGGGCCACATCGGCCATCATGGCGGCCATGTCCTGGCGCGTTGATGCGGCGTAGTGGTCGGCAATGATCTTCAGGTTGGTACGCATGTGTGTTCTCTTTTCAAACAGGAGTGCTGCACCCGGCAGGTTTTACCGGGTGCAGTGCGAAGCCCTGTCAGGCTGTTCGGATTACCACTTCATTTCGCCCTTGTTGACCTTGGCACCGATGTCCAGCGACATGGCGCCATCCGTCACCTGCGGGTAAGACTGCTTCATGGCGTTGACCAGCTCCGCGCTGTTTTTGCTGGCGGCCAGGTTTTTCTCGAAAGTCTGCAGGTAGTCCCTGGTGAAAGTGATGGCACTGGCGTCCACCCTGGTGCCGGATTTCATGTGGCCAGGAATCACCAGCTCCGGTTTCAAGGCCATCATTTCGTCCAGCTGCGCCACCCAGGCGGCACGTTCAGCGGCAGTTTGCGTATCCGCCGTCCACACATGCATGTTGCCGAACACGCCGATGTTGCCCACGATGGCCTTGATGGACGGAATCCATGCATACGGCCGGTGCGCCAGCGGCCCCTGGGTGCCGCGGATCTCGATGGTCTGGCCTTCCAGCTTCAGGGTGTTGCCTTGCAGGGCGCGCGGTGCCACCGGTTTGCGCGGTGCGTTGGCGCCCATCTTCGGGCCCCAGAACGCGACCTTTCCCGCCATCTTGGCGGGCAGTTTTTCCAGCACGGCGGCACTGCTTACCACTTCCGCCTGGGGAAAGATTTCTTTCAGCGTCTCCACGCCAAAGTAGTAGTCAGGGTCGGCCTGGCTCACGTAAATGGTGGTCAGCTGCTTGCCGCTGTCCAGCACATTGGCAGCGATGCGCAGCGCGTCGGCGCGGGTGAAGCCGGCGTCGATCACCATGGCTTCCTTTTCGCCATAAACCAGTGTGGAGTTGACGTTGAAGCTGTTGCCATCAGCGTTGTAGACCTTCACGGTCAGCGGCTGGGCGGCCTGGGCGCTGGTGAAGGCAATGGCGAGCGATGCGGCGATAACAGTGGTGCGGATCATGGTGAACTCCAGTGAGGGACAGAGGGGTGGGTGAACGACGCTTTTCGGCGTTGGATGGACTTTAGTTTCAGTTTACAGACAGATAAACCGCATAATCCGCCCATTACTGTTTCAAAAATTGAGCAAGTCATGGATCGATTAACCGCCATGCAGGTGTTTGCCGAGGTAGCCGCCAGCGGCAGCTTCAGCGCCACCGCCGACAAGCTGGAGATGTCCCGCGCCATGGTCACCCGCTATGTGGCCGAGCTGGAGCAATGGCTGGGCACGCGCCTTCTGCAGCGCACCACCCGCAGCGTCACGCTCACCGACGCGGGCGAAAACTGCCTGCGGCGCAGCCAGCAGATGCTGGCGCTGATGGAAAACGTGGAGGAAGAAACCAGCAGCCACGACGGCGCCCTGCGCGGGCAGCTGCGCATCACCTGCAGCATGTCGTTTGCCTATGCGCAGATGGCGGCAGCCGTGACAGACTTCCTGAAGATGCACCCCCAGCTGAAAATCGACCTGAATGTCAGCGAAGGCGCGCTGAACCTGGTAGAGGCGCGCATTGACCTGGCCATTCGCATCAGTGCGCAGCCCGACCCGGCGCTCATAGGCCGTGTGCTGGCCCCCTGCGCCTCGGTGCTGGTTGCCTCGCCGGCCTACACCCGCGCGCATGGCATGCCGCAGGTGCCGGCCGACCTGGCCACACACCGCTGCCTGAGTTATGCCAACTTCGGAAAAAGCGTGTGGACGCTCAGCCGCGGCGATGAACAAAGCCAGGTGAGCGTAGGCAGCCACTTCAGCGCCAACGAAGCCACGGCCCTGCTGCAGGCCGCTTTGGCAGATGGCGGAATCGCCCTGCAGCCCACCTACCTGGCCAATCCGCACCTGCGCAACGGCAGCCTCCAGTTGCTGCTGCCGGAGTGGAAGCTGCCCGACATGTCCATTTATGCGCTTTACCCCTCGCGCAAACATCTGTCACCGGCCGTGCGTGCGTTCCTGGATTTCCTGGTGGAGCGGTTTGCCGCGGTGCCCTGGGCGGGGGGCGACTGAGGCGTTTTGCCTGCCGCGACGGGGGGTGCCCGCCCGGCACCTGTGCCGGCGCCGCGAAAAGCAGCGGTTGACCTGGACCAATTCAAGTAATATCATTTGTTACATGAAAAGAGACAACAGGCTCTCCGGCGTGCTTCACGCGCTCCTGCACATGGCCGAGGTGGAAGAGCCCATGACATCGGACGATCTCGCTAAGGTGATGCAGACCCACCCCGTGGTGGTCAGGCGCGTCATGGCGGGCCTGCGCGACTGCGGGCTGGTTCGTTCGGAAAAAGGCCATGGCGGCGGCTGGGTGCTGAGCTGCAATCTCAGCGACATCACCCTGGGCGACATCTACAACGCGCTGGACGCGCCGGAGCTGTTCGCGATGGGCAACCGCACCGAAGCGCCCGGCTGCCTGGTCGAGGAAGCGGTGAATGCGGCGCTCAACAACGCCTTCGCCGAGGCCAGGCAACTGCTGCTGGACCGGCTCGGTGAAGTCACGCTGGCCACGCTCAGCGAAGACTTTCGTGCACGGCTGCATGCGCGCGGCGGCACACGGGCCTCGGCCATGGTCCACACGGCATGACGTTGACCAACGCTTTCTCTGATCCGGCGGCCGTCGCGACCTATGCCGACGGCCCTCCCCGCATGGTTCCGGGCTTTGCAGACATGCAGCGCATGTGTTTGCTGCTGCTGGCTGAAAACGCGCCCCCGGATGCCCGCATCCTGGTGCTGGGTGCGGGCGGCGGCCTGGAGCTGGAGGTCTTCGCGCAAGCGCAGGCGCAGTGGCAGTTCGACGGGGTGGACCCGTCGGCCGAGATGCTGCAACTGGCGCACACCAGGCTGCATGACCATTTGCCCCGCGTGCGGCTGCACCAGGGCACCATAACCGTCGCGCCAGCCGGGCCCTTCGATGCCGCATGTTGCCTGCTGACGCTGCACTTCCTTGCGCGTGACGAACGGCGCCGCACGCTGGCGGAGGTGCGTCGCCGGCTCAAGCCGGGCGCCCCCTTTGTGGTGGTGCATTTCAGTTTCCCCCAGGATGCGGCGCTGCGCGACAAATGGCTGACCCGCTGCACGGACTTCGCCATTTTGTCCGGCATCGATCCGGACAAGGCGCGCGCCCGGGAAAAGGGCCTGGGCACGCAACTGCCCATTCTGTCTCCGCAGGAAGACGAAGCCGTGCTGCGCGAGGCCGGCTTTTCCGGGATCGAACTGTTTTATGCAGCCCTGGGCTTCCGCGGCTGGGTCGCGACCGCCTGAAGAGAGCGTGTCGCCATTCGCGGCCACCAGGCCTGCATGCGCGGGAGGCAGAAACCTGGAACCGTCAGATCACCTCGACGAACGCGCCACCGTCTTCCTCGCGCGCGGCGTCAGCTCGCCGGCCGCTGCTGAGCGAAGCAGTCGCCGAAAGGTCGGACACTCGGCGTGGCTGGGCGCGGGGCACACCGCAGCATGCCTCAGCCCATTGCGCATCGCCTTCAGGCGCTTGATCGTCTTGTCAATTTCATCGGCCTTGGCGCTGAGCGAGGTCCTGTCGATGCTGGCCTGGCCGTCTGGCGAGAACATGGCGCCGATGTCGTCGAGCGAAAAACCGGCGGCCTGGCCCAGCGCAATCAGCGCCAGCTGGTCCAGCACGCCCGGTGCAAATGTTCGGCGCAGGCCCTGCCGGCCAACCGAGGTGATCAGCCCCTTCTCTTCGTAGTAGCGCAGCGCAGAGGCAGGCAGGCCTGACTTTTTGGCGACTTCGGCGATGTCCATGAAAAAACCTCTTGACTTCAAGTTGACTTGAACTTGTAGAGTGCCCTCACCGTCACTTTTTGTCAACGAGGAATCACATGAACACATTCACTGCAGGCGCGGCGCACATCCTGCTCATCGGCATGGGCGCCACCGCGGTCATGGACGCCTGGCTGCTGCTTCTCCAGCGCCTGGGCGTGCCCACGCTCAACTTCGCGCTGATCGGCCGCTGGGCCGGCCATTGGCGCCGCGGCACATGGAAACATGAGGCGATCGCGAAGGCGGCGCCCGTGCGGGGCGAACTCGCCTTGGGCTGGTTCTTCCATTACGCGACCGGCATCGCCTTCGCGGGCCTGCTGGCCGGGATCGCCGGCATGGACTGGGTGCACCAGCCCACGCTGCTGCCGGCGCTGTGCGTGGGCATGGCCACGGTGGCCGCGCCCTGGTTGGTCATGCAGCCCGCCATGGGGGCGGGCATCGCCTCGTCCCGCACCTCGGCACCGGCAAAAAACCGGCTCAGGAGCCTGGCCAACCACAGCGTTTTTGGACTCGGCCTGTACCTGGCCGCCGTCTTCCTCGCATGGATCTCGCGATGAAGACTTTATTCAGAGATTCACTCACTCAACTTGAACTGGACACCACACCCATGAAGAACAAGCAACTAGCCGTCATCTATCACAGCGCCCACGGCCATACCGGCCACGTTGCCGCGCACATCCTGGCGGGTGCGCGAGCCGTTCCCGGCATCACCGCGCATTTGCTGAAGGCAGAAGAACTCACCAGCGCGCCCGAACGTCTGCTGGAATACGACGGATTCATCTTCGGCTCGCCCACCTATCTGGGCGGGGTCTCCGGCACCTTCAAGACCTTCATGGACGCCACAGGCCGGCTCTGGAAGAGCCACGCCCTCAAGGGCAAGCTGGCATCGGCCTTCACCGTGTCGTCACTGCCGGCCGGCGACAAGCAATCCACGCTGCTGGCTATCTTCGTCTTTGCCATGCAGCACGGCATGGTCTGGGTCGGCAATGCCATCCTGCCCGAACAGCACAGCGGCGTGCCTTACGAAGAAGCCGCCAACCGGTTGGGCTCGTGGTCGGGAATGATGGCGCAGGCCGGGCATTCAGCGCTGGCGGATTCGTTCGCAGCCGGGGACATCAAGACAGCGCGGATGTTCGGCATGAATGTCGCCGCAGCGCTGCTGCGCATGGCCGCCGAAGTCGAAACGGAAGTGACGCCATGATTCCCCGGAAATTCGAACCCATCCTGTTCGGCTTCTTTCTCTCGGGCCTGATGTCGCTGCTGGTCTCTGGCATCTCCACGCTGCGCGCAGCCGGGATGGGGCCGGGCTTTCTGCCGCTGTGGGCCGGCTCCTGGCTCACGGCGTGGCTGCTCGCCTTCCCGGCGGTGTTGCTTGTGTCACCCCTGGCGCGCCGGGTGGTTCGCCGCCTTCTCGCCCGGGAATGAGAAGCCCTGCTTCCGAACAAAGGCCTCGGTCATTCGCGCGCCCCCGCAGCCTGTGAAGGCTTTGGGCGCACCGTCTGCGACGCCATCTGCTATCAATCCAATAGCTGCTTGCGCCCGCTTCCAAAGGGCCAGAGGCCGATTTGACTCATGAAACTCACTGGCTCCGCTGGTTCACGCGCCTGGCAAGCGCTGCAGCACGCTCCGTCGTCAAACTCCAGAAATGCCCTGGCGACAGATGATGGCCGGGAATGACCGGCATGCGCACCCAGCGGTCAGGCCGAGCCCTGCTTTACGCGCAGCACTATCCGTCCCGTCACCTGACGGTGCGCGATTTGCTGCAAGGCTTCGGCGAATGACGCCAATGGCAGGACGTCCGAGACTTGAGGTCGAAGAGTGCCCTGCGCCACCGCAGCAAAAAGCTGCTCGTCAGCAAGGTGACTTTCCTGCGGCTGCCGCTCCGTCCAGGCACCCCAGTAGCAACCCACCACGCTGTAGTTCTTCATCAGAGGGAGGTTCATGGCCAGGCTTGGGATTTCACCGCCGGTGAATCCGATTGGCAGAATGCGGCCACCCCAGGCCATCACCCGCGATACAGTGCTGAACAGGGCGCCACCGACGTTGTCAAAATAGACGTCCACACCACGACCCTCGGTCAGTTCAAGTAACCGGCTGCGCACCGGTTCATAGGAATAGTCAATGGTGTGGGCCGCGCCCTGCTCGCGTGCCGCGTCACCCTTGGCCTCCGAGCTGGTGCCTGCAATAACCGTAGCACCCAACTGGCTGGCCAGGTTGACCGCAGCCATGCCGACGCCACCGGCCGCACCGCTGACAAAGACGGTTTCCCCCGGTCGCAGTTGCGCGCGATTCAGCGCGTAATGAGCGGTCCCGTAGGCGTATCGCACGGTCGAGCCAATTTCAAAACCCACACTGTTCGGCAGTTTCGTGACCCCGCCCTCGGGCGCCACCATGCGCTCGGCCATGCCGCCATGCCAATGGCTGCAAGCCACCCTGTCCCCCACGCGTACCCGCTGGACGCCGTCGCCAACGGCCAGCACTGTCCCCGCGGCGTCACTGCCGGGGACAAAGGGCAGGGCCGGCTTGATCTGGTAGCGGCCAGCGACCATCAATGTGTCCATGAAGCTGACTGCCGCGGCATGGACATCCACCAGCACCTGCCCGGGCCCCGGGACAGGGTCTGCAAGATCGCCAAATTCAAGTGCTTCAATACCGCTGAAGCTGCTGCAGATGACGGCACGCATCTCAGCCCAATGCCTTTACGCGCACCGTGATGATTTCGGCTGTGGCGCATTCCACCGGACCCTGGCGCACGCTGCAGGCAACAATCGATTTGCGCTCCCCGTGCTCGAGTATTCTTGCGCGCAGCTCCAGTGCCTGGGTCACCAATGCTGGTTTAAGGTAATTCACGCGCAGGCTGCCGGTCACCACCGAAAAAGGCGGAGGGCCGCTGTTCAGGTCATGACCCGCTTCCCGGCAATGCACTGACAACGATGCCCAGATGGCATGGCAATCAATAACAGACGCAATCGTGCCGCCGTAGATGTAGCCCGGGAACCCGATATGCTCGGCCCGGGGTTGCCAGACACAGACGAACACATCACCGTCCCAGCGGCTTTTGATGTGCAGGCCCTGTTCGTTGAGCGCGCCGCAGCCGAAGCAGTGCACCTGCAGGCGATCCTGCAGGGCGCGTCCATCGTCGAAAGGATCGTGGGCCGCAGCAAACGCACGCGGTCTGTTTCGCACTGATTCCATACGCAGGTTCCTGATTGAAAAGTCAGTCGGAAACACTAGTCTTTGGTGCCCGCGCGATTTGCTTCGGTCTGCCTGGAAGATCCCGTGCGCGGGAAAAGCATGCCGACCTGCTCGCGGTAAGTGCGATAGCGCTCGCCGAAATGCTGGACAAGGTCACGTTCTTCGAACGCGATGCCAATCAGGATATAGACGCTGAGCCCGGTTGCGAACAGCAGCCGCCCGGCCGTCATGACCGGCACAGACCACAGGCCCAGCAGCAGGCCTGCATACAACGGGTGTCGCACATAGCGGTAGAGCAGCGGCGTCCTGAACCGGGTTTCCGGCAGGGCACGCTGTGTCAGGCGTGCAAAGACCTGTTGCAGTCCAAACAGCTCGAAATGGTTGATGAGAAAGGTACTCATGAGAGCCAGCAGCCAACCGAGTCCGAACAGGCCCCATAGCACTGCAACACCGGCGCCATGCTCGACCCGCCACACGACCGGCGCTTCGATGGGCACCCAGAACCAGAACATCGCCGCCAGCACGGCACTTGTAGCCACCAGATAGGTACTTCGCTCCACAACTGTGGGAACAACACGCGTCCACCAGAGCTTGAAGCCTTGACGGGCCATCACGCTGTGTTGAATGCCGAACAGGGCCAGCAACAGCAGATCAGTGAGCACAGCAACATTCACTGGCGCACTCCCGCCGACATCCACAGACTTGGGCACCAGCAGGTTGCCGCTGAAGCCGACGAAATACAGCAGGGAGGCCATGCCCCCCGTGTAGGCAGCCAGGCCGTAGATAAATGAAAACAGACCACGCATTGAAAACCCCTCAAATTGCAAAATGACTGACGCCTCCGCGCAGCGCGCTGAGGCAGGGAAGGTGAAAGCGTTTGCAGCGTCCGCGCACTGAACCCGGTTGCCACAGCACATCGCCAAAGCTTCTCCGGTACTGGGAATGCCCGGACGATGTGCGCAACCTTATGAGAAGGGCGTCCCTTCAACGTCCCTTTGCAAAAGACGCTTGCACCGCTATAAACACTTCATGCCGTCGCACCCTTCTTCACCCGCGTTGCACATGCAACTTTTCGGCGCGCCCGCGGCCCTCGTGCAGGGACGCGAAACGCAACTCCCGTTAAAGCGCGCTGTCGCACTGCTCGCCTATCTCGCCCTCAACATCGGACCTGTGCCAAGGGCGCACCTTGCAGCCGTGCTGTGGCCAGACGCGGACGAGGCCCGAGGGCGCGCCCGCCTGCGGAGGCTGATCTATACGGTTGAAGACACGGTCGGCACCAGGATCATGTCTTCCAGCAATGATTGCCTTGCGCTCATTGCCGGCGCGATCGAGGTCGATGCACTTCGGTTCACGCATTTCGCCCGTGAGGCAGTCGCTGCGGCAGCGCTTGATGACAACACCGTGATGGAAGCCAGGCACTGGGTGGAGCGGGCGCGTCGTCCACTCCTGCAAGGCATCACTTTCGGTTCTGACATTTTTGACGACTGGCTCAAAGCAGGCGCCATCGAACACGAACGCCTGCTGGCGCGTTTGCTCGAGCGCCTGATCGATGCACTTGGCAGGCGGAGCGACCTGACGCCGGCGCTGGACCTTGCCGAAGTTTTGATTGCACAAGACGTGTACCGGGAACCGGGCTACGTGCTGCTGATGCAGCTGCATGCCCGCCAGGGACACAGCGCCGGCGTCGAGGCGACCTACACGCGCTGCGCGGACCTCTTGAGGGCGGAGTTCGGCATCCGGCCGGGCCCGCAAACCGAGAAAGCGTACCTGCGATTGACGGAAGACCTCAAGCGGGTAGCGTCCAACCGGGTGGTGCGACCGAACGTGCGTTTCGCCGAAAGTCGCTTTGGCGTCGTTGCCTATGCAAGGCTTGGCGAAGGCAAACAAACCATGGTGATCTCTCCGGGGTTTGTCTGTCAGATTGAGATCGCACTGGAGTATCCACCATTTCGCGCCTTTATCGAGGCTTTGACAGATCGTTTTCAGGTGATCATGTTCGACCGGCGCGGGGTCGGCTTGTCCGAACGCCTGGGCGCAACCAGCACGCCTTCCGCCATGGCCACCGATATCGCCGCAATACTCGAACATGCAGGCGTGTCCCGGGCTTGGCTGCTTGGATCGTCCGAGGGTGGAATGGGTGCGATGCGCCTGGCCATCGATCATCCTGAACGGGTTCAGGGTCTGTGTCTGTTTGGTTCACTTGCATGTGGCTCAACCACCCCCGCGTACCCCTGGGCCCTGTCCGCAACGGCTTATGGCGTGTGGCTCAAGCGACTCATCGCGGCATGGGGCGGACCGGTCGGCATCGAGACGTTTGCGCCAAGCGAGAAGGACGACCCCGCGCTACGTGCCTGGTGGGCTCGCCTCGTGCGGCATGCGGCGTCTCCTGGAGGACTCGAAACAATTCTTGAAGGCTTGCGCGATACCGACATGCGCGCCGATCTGGAACGCATCGCCGTGCCAACACTTGTGATGCATCGGCGGGGGGATCGGGCGGTCCGTTTTGAAGCGGGCGAGCATCTTGCGCAAAACATCCCCGGTGCAGTTTGGCACCCGCTCGAAGGTGACGATCATTTCTGGTGGTGCGGCGACAGCGCGCCCGTCCTCCAGGCGATCCTGGAGTTTGCTTCGCGATGAAAACACATGGTGCCTCTGAACAGCGAATCGCTGGCTGTACGCGGTGAAGCGCTCGCCTGAGCATTTCCCCAGACGCCGGTTTGTTATTGTCGAGCTCACAAACTCCGTTGATTGACCCGTTTGGCAAGCGCATCGGCACTCTCCTTGCGCTCGCTGTAGCGGTCCACCAGATACGGCGCCACATCACGCGTGAGCAGCGTGAACTTCACGAGTTCTTCCATCACATCCACCACACGGTCGTAATAGGCCGAGGGCTTCATGCGCCCGGCTTCGTCGAACTCCAGGAAGGCCTTGGCGACCGAGGACTGGTTGGGAATGGTCAGCATGCGCATCCATCGGCCCAGCACGCGCAACTGGTTGATGGCGTTGAAGGACTGCGAGCCGCCACTGACCTGCATCACCGCGAGTGTCTTGCCCTGGGTGGGCCGCACCGCGCCCTGCGCCAGCGGGATCCAGTCGATCTGCGATTTCATGATGCCGGTCATCGCGCCGTGCCGTTCGGGTGACGTCCAGACCATGCCTTCGGCCCACTGCGCGAGTG